>NZ_CP109162.1:5446148-5769222 GCF_035920445.1 Nocardia sp. NBC_01730
CGGACGCTGGCCCGACCTGGTGCCCGCCGACCAGCGCAACGCCTACGACCTGGCCGCGATCAAGCAATGGCTGGCCGAGTTCCTGCGCCGCTTCGTGCAGACCAGCCAGTTCAAGCGCTCGACGCTGCCGAACGCGCCGAAGGTCGGCTCCGGCGGATCACTCTCGCCGCGTGGCGACTGGCGCGCTCCGAGCGACGCGTCGGCGGCGGCCTGGCTGGACGAGCTGGCCCGCAATGTTCCGGAGTCCTGACCCGGCAACGCATTCCGATGCCCCGGATGCGGGCAGGCGGTGCATGCCTATGGTGGCGGGGTGAGTGAACAACCCGGCTGGGATGCCATCGACGGCGCGTTGCGGCCGCTGTACGGCGATATCGAGCCTTTCCACTGGGCGCCCGACCACCCGTGGTCCCTCGGCGGACCCGACCCGCTCGACGGGATCAGCGCATACTCCCGCACCGAGCCGGTGCCGCACTGGCACTACGTCTGCTACGGAATGACCGAACTGTACGAGAAAGAGTGGGACGACCCCGAGGAGTCCGGCTGGGGCTTCGAGTTCACCTTTCGCCTGGTCCGGAAGGCCGACGAGACCGAGCCGCCGGTGTGGCCGACGAACTTCCTGCAGAACCTGGCCCGCTACGTGTTCCAGTCCGGCAAGTGGTTCGAGCCGGGACACACGATCAAGGCGAACGGGCCGATCGCGACCGGCCGCGCGGAGTGCACGATCCACGCCGTCTGCTTCGCGGTCGACCCGGAACTCGGCGGCATCGATACCCCGCACGGCCGCGTCCGATTCCTCCAGATCGTCGGCCTGACCATGCCGGAATACCATGCGGCACAGGGCGGACACGCCCTCGAACTACTCACCCGGCTCGACCCCCACCTCCCCCTGTACGTCACCGACATCCACCGAGACCCGCTGGTCTCCGAGCCGAAACCGCAGGCCCGCTGGCCGCGGTGGGGCGGAGGTCTGCGCGGTCGGGTTTAGCGCGCGGCGATCAGGCGGCCGCCGCCCCGACCTTCCCTGCGTCCATCGCGGAATCAGGATTTCCCAGGCACGATCGACGCGATCAATTCGACCAGGTGCGCTTCGGTCTTCGCCTTCTCGATGCCGAGATCGGTCAGCAGACCGGAGCCGTTCTCCTGTTCGAGCAGGGCGAGCAGGATGTGCTCGGTGCCGATGTAGTTGTGCACCAGACGAAGCGCCTCGCGGAAGGTGAGCTCGAGCACCTTCTTGGCCTCCGGGCCGAACGGAATCAGGGCAGGGACCGTGCCTTCGCTCGCCGGCAGGGACGCGGCGGCGGCGGCGGCGACCGCGTCCAGCTCGACGCCGTTGGCGATGATCTCGTGCACCGCGAGACTGTCCGGTTCGGTGAGCAGTCCGAGCACCAGGTGCCCGACGGCGATCTGCGGGTTGCCCGCGGCGCGCGCGGCCTCCTGCGCGGCCATCACGACCGCGCGTGCCCGGGGGGTGAACCGGGCGAAGCCCGCGTTCGGGTCCATCGCCGAGGCGTCGGCCGGGTCGGGCGCCTTGGGCACGAATCGCTTCTGCGCGGCCTGCTTGCTGACCCCCATGCTGACGCCGATATCGGTCCACGAGGCCCCGGAGCGACGAGCTTGGTCCACGAAGTGGCCGATCAGGTGATCGGCCACTTCGCCGAGGTGATTCGCCGCGACCACCGCGTCGGAAAGCTGCTCGAGCGCGTTGTCGGGACGGGCTTTCTTGATGCCTTCGATCAGATCGTCGAGGCGGAACTGAGATGTCATACGTCAACCATAAGTTGACGACCTCGTCTCGTCAACCTTGAGTTGACGACCGACTCATGGCCGCACGGCTCGCGCGGCGCCGCGCACGATCCCCTCCTTCACCCAGGCCGCGGTCCGCCCGGTCAGCACGGTTCGGCGCGGCGAATCGTCCGCGTGCACGAACTGGAGCAGCGCGTCCCGACGCCCCAGGCTCAGGCACTGCACCAGGTACCGGAAGCGCAGTGGCCGCGGCTCGACCCCGCGCAGCCGCGCGACGGCGGCGTCGGCCGCGTACTTGCCGGTCGGCAGCGCGGTGGCACAGGCCATGCGCAACTCGTGCCCGCCAGGACCGGCGACCACGGCGGCGTCGCCCGCGGCGTAGACCTCCGGATGCGACACCGAGCGCAGGGTTCCGTCGGTCCGCACCCGACCCTCGGCATCCACCGCAAGACCCGACCGCGCGGCCAGGTCGGGTACCCGAAAACCGGTGGTCCACACGGTCGCGGCGGATTCGACCAGCGAGCCGTCGGCCAGCCGCACCCCATCGGCCGTCACCTCGATCACCTCGGCGTCCGAACGAATCCGCACCCCGAGACGCTCGAGCGTCCGTCGGATGTGTGTTCGCGCTCGCGGCGACAGCCATGCGCCAGGCTCCTCCGACCCGAGCAACAGGACCGGCAGGCCCGGATGGGATTCCCCGAGTTCCGCGGCGAGCTCGATTCCGGTCGCCCCCGACCCGACCACCGCGACCGGACCGCGACTAAGAGCGAGCCGCCGCGTATCCTCCAGTGTCGCAACGGAATAGGCGTGTTCGGCCACGCCGGGCACGCTTTCCGGGCCTGCGATGCTGCCGAGGGCGTACACCAGGATGTCGTAGTCGAGAGCATGCTGCGCGTCGAAAAACACCCGCCTTCCCGCCGTGTCGATCTCCGTCGCGCAGGCATGTACGAAGCGAATCTTCTTGCGTTCCAGCAATTCCCGAATATCCCACGCCGGAATGCGCTGCCCGGCCGCCTGCTGGTGCAGGCGTACCCGCTCGACGAATACCGCGCGGGCGTCCACCACGGTGATCTGCGCGTCCCGCGCCGTGCCCGCGAGCCTGCGGGCCGCCGCCAGTCCCGCGTACCCCGCGCCAAGAACGACGATCCGATGCTGTCCGGTCATGATGTGGCTCCTTTCGAACGGCCGACATCCTTCAGACCGGACAGACCCCCGATTCCTGACAGACCACGGCCGTGAAGCGCATCACAGCGAGCGGCGACGGCGGTCCGGCAACGCGCCGATCGCCCCGTACGAACCGTTCGACCTGGCAAAGTAGGCCAGCTTCGCAGGATTGGCGATCAACCGCAGCGCGGCAATCCCACCGTCGGCGACGTCGATCCCGACGACGAGCAGCGGTGCGCCGTTCCCCCTTGCGACGACGGCGGGCGCGCCGTTGACCTCCTCGAGAAGCAACTCCAGGCCAGGTACCTCCAGACGCAGCAACCCCGCAAGGTAGCGCGCCACATGCTTCGCGCCGTGCACCTGCCGCCGGGCGGCCCTGACCACACCGCCGCCGTCGGCCGTCGCGCTCACGTCGGCGGCGAGCAACTGTTCCAGCGACTCGATGTCGCCGTTGCGCGCCGCCTTCAGGAATCGTTCGATCAGTTCCCGGGCATGTTCGGCCGGAATGCCGAAGCGGGCCCGGTCTTCTCGCACATGCTGCCCGGCTCGACGGAAGATCTGCTGCGAGTTGGCCTCGGTTACGTCGAGCATGTCGGCGATCTCGCGGTGCGCGTACCCGAACGCCTCACGCAGCACGAAGACGGCGCGCTCGGCCGGGGTCAGCCGTTCCAACGCGGTCAGCAGCGCGAGCGAAACCAGTTCGCGCTCTTCGATGGTCTCCAACGGACCGAGCTCACCGCGCGCGGTGGACACCGGCTCCGGTAGCCAGGGGCCCACATAGCTCTCCCGCCGCGCCCGCGCCGAAACCAGCCAGCTACGACAGAGATTCACCAGCGCGGTGGTCAACCACGCTTCGGCGGAACGGATCAGGGCGCGGTCGGTGGCATCCCAGCGCAGATAGGTTTCCTGCACCGCGTCTTCGGCTTCGCTCGCCGAGCCGAGCATCCGGTAGGCGAGCGCGAACAGCCGAGGGCGATGCTCTACGAATTCACGCAGCCCATCCGACTCCATCGTCACCTTCTTCCGCCCCGACCGCCGGATACGACCGTACCGCTCCACCCGGCCGCGTGGGCGCGCGCTCGACCCGCTCCGATCTCCGGACACGGCGAAACACGCACCGTCCCGAGAGCTACGAAGAATCGACCTTCTGCACGACCGGGTGTCGCACCGGGACGTAATGGGCGCTGCCGGGCCGAGCGAAAACTCGAGGCAGCCGCTTATGCGCCGGGCCGAGCGAAGGCGAGGCAGCCGCTTATGCGCCGGGCCGAGCGAAGGCGAGGCAGCCGCTTATGCGCCGGGCCGAGCGAAGGCGAGGCAGCCGCCTAGGAGATTCCACCGCCCGGCGGCGGATTTTCCTCTTAGCGCTGCTTGCCGCCAGGACGGCGCAACCGCAGGCGAGCAGACGAACCGCGGATCGCCGGACGCCGGATCGCGGGCAGCCGCCGGTTCGCGCGGCGCTGTGCGCGCCGCTCCGCGGGCTTGTGCTGCCAGGTCTCCGGGCGCGCGGCCACCCACCGCTGGGAATGCCAGGCGAACGGAATGTGACCCAGATACAACGCGACCAGGACCAGCAGCAGCACGATCGGGTAGGTGATCAGTGCCGCCGCGGCCAGCGCGACCAGCACCAGCAACCCGGCCGCAGCCTGTGGCGCCACCGACACCGACTTCATGGCCAGCGTCGGAATCGTGCAGACGCACAACGCCGCCGCGAAAACCGTCCACGCCGCGACCTCGTAGTAGCCGACCCACCAGCCGTCGCCGAACTGCACGAACAGCGCCACCGGCACCATGGCGATGAGCGCGCCCGCCGGAGCGGGCACACCGACGAAGTACTCCCGCGCCCACTCCGGCCTGGTGTCGTCGTCCATCAGAGTGTTGAACCGGGCCAGACGCAGCACGATGCTGACCGCGAACAGCAGCGAGACGATCCACCCCGCGCTGTTGCTGCTGAGCAGCGTCACGTACAGCACGAGGGCTGGGGCGACGCCGAAGGAAATGGCATCCGACAGCGAATCCAGCTCGGCGCCCATCTTGGTGGTGGCGTCGAGCATCCTGGCCAGGCGGCCGTCGAGGGTGTCCAGCACGGCCGCGGCGCCGATCATCGCCAGCGCGATGTCGAGCTTGCCGTCGAGGCCGAACTTCACCGCCGACAGTCCCGCACACAGCGCGAGGATTGTCACGATGCTCGGCAGCAGCCGGATCGTCCGCCGCCGCCGCCGTGTGGGTGCCGCGGCTTCCATCACGACTCGGTTGACGCGAGCACGGCGAGTACGGTCTCGCCGCCGATGGTGCGCTGGCCTGGCTCGACGAGCAGCTCGGTGCCCGGCGGGAAGTATGTGTCGACCCGGGAGCCGAAGCGGATCAGGCCGTAGGTGTCGCCGATCGTGAGCACGTCGCCGACCTGCGCGTCGCAGACGATCCGGCGGGCGAGCAGCCCGGCTATCTGCACGACGACGACCTGCTGTCCGTTGGACGTTTCCAGCACCATGCTGTTGCGCTCATTCACCGAGCTGGCCTCGGGCAGGTCTGCCGAGCGGAACTGGCCGGGCTGATGCAGCACCGTGCGCACGACGCCGGAGACCGGCGTGCGCTGCACGTGCACGTCCAGCACGGACAGGAAGATGCTGACTCTGGGCAGCGGCTGGTCGCCGAGGCCCAACTCCGCGGGCGGAGCGGCGGTGTCGACGAGGGCGATCTCGCCGTCGGCGGGGGCGACCACGGCGCCGATGCGATTCGGCGGCACCCGGTTCGGGTGCCGGAAGAACGTCGCACAGGCCGCCGCGGCCAGCAGACCCGTCCGGCGCACCCACTTGCGTCTGCCGCCGGCCACGGCGACCGCTAGCGGTACGGCGACGAACGGAAGCCCGGCGGGATGCAAGGGGGGAATCGCGTTGCGGACCAGGTCGGCGACATGGCCGACCCCGGTGCGTTCAGGCGTGCCGGGCGGGGTGGGACGGCGGGCCACAGGTTCCTCTTTCGTGCTCGATGCAGACAGGTTGCGCCCTCGACGATAGGACTGGCGCAAGCGTTCACACCTTACGGGAAAGGAACCTGTGGCACCGGCCCTCAGGACCTGACTCTACGCCCGGTCACCAGCTTCACCAGGAACAACAGAATCGCCGCACCGCCGAGGCAGGTGAAGAAGCTGAACCAGAGGCCGCCGCCCTCGACATCGACGCCCAGCACCTTCAAGAGGAACCCGCCGAGTAGGCCACCGACGATGCCGACAAGGATATTGAGGAGGATGCCCTGCTGGGCGTCCGTCTTCATGATCTTGCTGGCTATCCATCCAGCAAGACCGCCGATGATGATCCATCCGATAATCCCGAGTCCGAGCATGGTGTCCTCGAATCACTAGTTGGGTCCACGCCGCAAGTGCATCGGCGTGCTTCGAGGGGATACCCGCCGATTGTGAGAATACGCGCGCCACATGAGCGACTATCGGGCTAATATGAGGAGCCCTCATGTCTACGCCGTCGCAGGCCATGGCTGACGAGGGACCGATTTCAATGCTTCGGGGACAACCCGGCGGCGGCGCCGCAGGTACATAGGAGACGCAGATGGCTGCTCGAATCGCCCAGACCACCGGGGCAGCGCACACGGCGATCCTCGGGCTCGGCGTATACCGCCCTGCTCGAGTGGTCACCAACGACGAGGTGGCTGGTCCGATCAACTCGAGCGACGAGTGGATTCGGACCAGGTCGGGGATCAGGACCCGGCGCTTCGCCGACGAATCGGAGACGCTGCACAGTATGAGCGTCGCGGCCGCCCGCGGAGCGCTCGAATCGTCGGGCATCGCGGTCGACCAAGTCGATTGCGTGATCGTTGCTACGTCAACGCATCTCTTGCTGACGCCGGCCGCGGCCCCGCAGATCGCCACCGAGCTCGGCATGAACGGCGCCGCGGCCTTCGACATCTCGGCGGGGTGCGCGGGCTTCTGCCACTCGCTCGCACTGGCCTCGGATCTGGTCCGGGCCGGTACCGCCGCGCATGTGCTGGTGGTCGGCGTCGAGAAGCTGACCAACACGATCAACCCAGCCGACCGCTCCACCGCCTTCCTCTTCGCCGACGGCGCGGGCGCGGTGATCGTCGGCCCCTCCGACGAGCAGGGCATCGGCCCGACGGTGTGGGGCTCGGACGGCACCCAGCACCACGCAATCCGCCAGGACAAGGACTGGATGGAGTACTTCCACGAGATCGATGAAAAGGGCCTCGACGCGGTGCGGCCTTACCTGACCATGGAGGGCACGGCGGTGTTCCGTTGGGCCGCGCACTCATTGGAGAAGGTGTGCCGCGACGCCGTCGACCGCGCCGGACTGTCCACCGAAGACCTGAACGCGATGATTCCGCACCAGGCCAACGGCCGCATCATCGAGATCATGGCAAGGGTGCTGAAACTGCCCAAGGACTGCGCACTGGCCAACGACATCGAGGAGGCAGGAAACACCTCGGCCGCCTCGATTCCGCTTGCCATGGAGGCGCTGCTGCGCAAGGGCGAGTCGAAGCCGGGCGACCGGGCGCTGCTCATCGCGTTCGGCGCGGGTCTGTCCTACGCGGCGCAGGTCGTGATCCTGCCGACCTGGCGGTAGGGTTCAGCACCGCGTACCTTGCGGCACTCGCCTTCGCGTCGACGAAGGCACGTGCCATGGCATGGCCAGTCGTCACGGGTGCGGCTACGCGCTCGCCTCGACGGCGTTCTTGATCTTGCCGAGCGTCTCGTTCATGCCGCGCACCAGCGCCTCCTCGAACGGATGCTCGCCACCGAGCGCCGCGTTGATCGCCCTGCGGGAGAACCAGGTGGTGCCGTTGGGCACGTCCCGCCGTTCGATCAGCCGGGTGCCGGTCTCGGTCGGCTCCAGTGTGTAGCTCCAGATGCTGCGGTTCTCGTTGATCCGGAAGGCGAACGCCTGGTTCGGCTCATAGCGCACGATGCGGGCGGTGGTCGGCCAGTACTTCTTGCCGTCGCGATTCAGATTGATCGTCCAGGTGCCCGCCTTGGGTGCGCCGAGCGCCACCATGCGGACGCACTGCGGGCTGAACTCGGGCATCCGTTCGAGATCGGAGACCACCGCCCACACTCGCTCCGGCGGCGCGGAGATATCAATGGTAGCTTCGAGATTTTTCGGCAACGCTGCCTCCGGAATACATGCGACGGACCGACGGATGTCCGTCCGAGCGCGTTCGACGAGTCACACACATTTTAATCGGAGAGACAGTTGCTTCTTGATCGCGAAGACAGTTGCATCACATTTCTGCTCGTTGCGCACTGGCGGTGTAATGGTCGGCGCACAATTGCGGATAGATGAAGCATCAGACACTGCCTCCAACTTTCGGCGTACCAACGTGAGGTGATCGGCCGTGAAACTGCGCTCCCTCTTACATCGTCGGCACGCGGACCCGGTTCCGCTGCTTCCCGCTATCGAACCCGTGGACGGGCAAACCGCCCGAGGCACGTCGTCTTCGCTGCGCAGCACCCGTACCGCCGCCCAGGAAGAACTACTGGAGCGACTACTCACTCCGACCGAACTCGATCTCGTCCTGCACCACCGATTCTGAGCCCTCGGCGATCGACCACGACAGACCGTGCGCCGAGGCTCCATACTCGTTAGGTGACTTCTCCCGCTGCTCCGAAACCGGCCATCCTGAGCGTCGATGACGATCCGGGCGTTTCCCGGGCGGTCGTTCGCGATCTGCGCCGCCGTTACGGCGCCGATTACCGGATTCTGCGCGCGGAATCCGGCGCGCAGGCGCTTGACGCGCTTCGGGAGATGAAACTGCGCGGCCAGCCGGTCGCGGTATTGATCGCCGACTATCGGATGCCGGGCATGGACGGCATCGAATTCCTGGAGCAGGCGATGGACCTGCACCCGTACGCGCGCCGCGTACTGCTGACCGCCTACGCCGACACCAACGCGGCGATCGACGCGATCAACGTGATCGACCTGGACCATTACCTGCTCAAGCCGTGGGACCCGCCGGAGGAGAAGCTCTACCCGGTGCTGGACGGCCTGCTGGACGCATGGCGCAGCAGCGAGCACCGGCCGGTGACCGAGACCAAGGTGGTCGGCAACCGCTGGTCGCCACGCTCGTCGCAGGTGCGCGAGTTCCTGGCCCGCAACCAGCTGCCCTACCGCTGGTACCTGGCCGACGAGCCCGAGGGCGCGCGGCTGCTCGAGGCGGCGGGGGCCGATCCCGAGCGCTGTCCGGTGGTGATCACCGCTGCGGGCGCGACGCTGGTGCAACCCACCGATGGCGAGCTGGCCGAGAACGTCGGCCTCACCGTCAATCCCGCGGGCGAGTTCTACGACCTGATCGTGGTCGGCGGCGGCCCCGCCGGTCTGGGCGCTGCGGTATACGGCGCGTCCGAGGGGCTGCGCACCGTGTTGGTCGAGCGGACCGCGACCGGCGGACAGGCCGGACAGAGCTCGCGCATCGAGAACTACCTCGGCTTCCCCGACGGTCTATCCGGCGCGCAGCTGGCCGACCGGGCGCGTCGCCAGGCCGCGAAGTTCGGTGCCGAGGTGATCACCACCCGCGAGGTGGTCGGGCTGGAAGTGAACGGGTCCGCGCGCACCGTGCGGTTCGCCGACGGCGGCAGGCTGTGCGCGCACACCGTGATCATCGCTACCGGCGTCGACTACCGCCGCCACCCGGCGCCGGGCGTCGACGACTTCACCGGACGCGGCGTCTACTACGGCTCGGCCATGACCGAGGCCTCCGAGTGCGCAGGCCACGACGTCTACATCGTGGGCGGCGCGAACTCGGCCGGCCAGGCAGCGGTGTTCCTTTCCCGCAAAGCGCGCACCGTGCACTTGGTGGTCCGGGCCGACTCGCTGGAGCAGTCCATGTCGCATTACCTGGTCCAGCAGATCGCGCAGATACCGAATATCGCGGTGCACACCGACACCGAAGTGACCGCCGCCGACGGAGACGACCATCTACAGCTGATCGTGCTGCGTAACAAGAAGACCAGCGCTGAGGAGAAGGCCGAGGCGGAGCGGCTGTTCCTGTTCATCGGTGCCGCGCCGCAGACCGATTGGCTCGAGGGCGTGGTCACGCGCGACAACGCGGGCTACGTGCTCGCGGGCCCGGACCTGCTCGTCGACGGCGGGCGCCCGGCGGGCTGGGAATTGCCCCGCCCGCCCCACCATCTGGAAACGAGCGTGCCCGGCGTGTTCGTGGCAGGCGACGTGCACGCCGAATCGGCCAAACGCGTCGCCTCCGCGGTCGGTGAGGGCGCGATGGCCGTCATGCTCGTGCACCGGTACCTCGCGTGATCAGGAGGCTCGCAATGACTTCGAATCAGACCGCGGATCGCAGCAGCCGAGTTGTTTGCGACCCCGCCGAACTGCGCGCCCTGTTCCTGTTCGAGAAGCTGTCCGACGAGCAGCTGGAATGGCTGTGCGCCGACGGCCGGATCGAGACCATCGAGCCGGGACTCGTCTTCCGTGAGGGCGAACCAGCCACCTGCTTCTACGTGCTGATGGACGGCGAGCTGGTGCTCACCAAGCAGTCCGGCGGCACCGAGATCGAGCTGGTCCGCACCGAGCACCACGGCGCCTACTCCGGCGCCTGGATGTCCTACATCGGAGACAGGGTCGAACAGACCTACAACGGCTCGATGTCTGTGACGAGGCCGTCACGATTCTTTGTGCTCGACGCGAACATCTTCGCCCGGATGATGCAAGAGTGGTTTCCGATGGCGGTGCACCTGCTGGAGGGCGTGTTCTTCGGTAGCCGGAACACCAACGCGCGGATCGGCGAGCGCGAACGGCTGCTCGCACTGGGTTCACTCTCGGCGGGCCTCACCCACGAGCTGAACAACCCGGCCGCCGCCGCGGTGCGCGCCACCGCGGGTCTGCGCGAGCGGGTCGCGGGGATGCGGCACAAGCTGGCGATGATGGCCGATGGCAAGTTCGATCCGGAATCCCTCGGCGCCCTCGTGCGTCTGCAGGAGGAAGCCGCCGACCAGGTCGCGAAAGCGCCGGAGCTCACGCCGATGGAGGCCGCCGACCGAGAGGACGTACTCGGCGAATGGCTCGAGGGCCACGGCATCCTCGATGGCTGGAATCTCGCGCCGAACTTCGTGCAGGCCGGGTTCGACGCGGACTGGCTCGAGCGCGTGGGGGCCACTCTGGAGGGCGCTCCGGAGCAGGTCTTCCAGGGCGCGATCCGCTGGCTGAACTACACCATCGAGACCGAGTTGCTGATGAACGAGATCGCCGACTCGACCACGCGCATCTCCTCGCTGGTCGACGCGGCGAAGCAGTACTCGCAGATGGACAGGGCGCCGTTCCAGGTGGTCGACATCCACGAGCTGCTGGACAGCACGCTGGTCATGCTCAGCCGCAAGATCGGCGACGAGCTGCAGGTGGTCAAGGAGTACGACCGGACGCTGCCGCAAGTGCCCTGCTTCGCGGCGGAACTGAACCAGGTGTGGACCAATCTGATCGACAACGCGGTGTACGCGATGAATGGAAACGGCACGTTGACCATCCGCACCAGGCACGAGAAAGACTGCGCCGTCGTGGAGATCGGCGACACCGGGCCCGGCATCCCGCCGGAGGACCGCAGCCGGATCTTCGAACCGTTCTTCACGACCAAGCCGATGGGCGAGGGCACCGGGCTCGGCCTGGACATCTCGTTCCGGATCGTGGTGAACAAGCACAGCGGCGACATCCAGGTGGACTCCGAGCCAGGCGACACCAGGTTCACCGTCTGGCTGCCGCTGCACCGGCCCGAGGACGATCAGGCCGAACTGGAATCGAACGCAGGAGGGCACTGATGACAGAGCAGCTCGAGGGCATCGATCTCGCGGCACAACCCAGCGGGCCCGGTTGCCTGGAATGCGAAGCGAACCGCGGCTGGTGGGTCCACCTGCGTCGCTGCGCCCAGTGCGGCCACGTCGGCTGCTGCGACACCTCGCCCGCGCAGCATGCCACCAAGCACGCGAAAGACACCGGGCACCCGTTCATCCAGAGCTTCGAGCCGGGCGAGAACTGGTACTACAACTTCCACACCGAAGAAATGTACGGTGGCGGGCCGGAATTGGCCCCACCGCACAGCCACCCGGCGGATCAAGGCGTGCCCGGCCCCCATGACCGGGTTCCCGCGGACTGGCAGGCACGCATCCACTGATCCGGGCCGACCCGGTACGCTGCACCGAACGCGCCGGAGGCTCCGGCACATCGATCCACCCGGGAAAGCACGGTATGAAGCGAACTTCCGCCATCGTCCTGGCCGTCGGGACGGTCGGTTTCCTGCTGGTAGGTTGCGGCGGGCAGGACGAGTCCACCGCGAACGGATTGCGCGACGACTCGTCGAGCACCAGCACCACTACTACCCCCGCCACGCACACGACCGGCGCTCCTGGGACCACGGCGCCGAGCACCGACGCGGACAGTCCGACCACCACGACGAAGCAGAACGATTCCTCCCTCGGCCCCGCGTCGAGCACCACCTGCGGCGAGTTCAAGAAGCTGGACAGCGAGGGTGAGAAAACGCTGATCGAGCAGATCCTCGCGGAGAACCCGGGCAGCCCGTTCGAGGGCAGCCCGAATGTCGCCCTCGGCACCGCCAAGCTGGTCTGCTTGTCGCCGAGCGTGGCGGACACGTCGGTCGCGGTAGCCGCCGGAATTGTGAAGAAATAGCCGAGCGGTAGATCACGCTCGCACGGTCGCACACCGCCCTGGATGAACAGCCGTACCCGTCGATCCTCGCCATTGCCGACGACTACCCACCGGTATGGGCTGTCGCGCGTGTTGTGAAATACGGCCGCGGACAAGGCGCTCACTCACAGACCGCTACGTAGCGCGAGAATTCGGCGTCCTCGGCGTCCTCGGCGTCCTCGGCGTACAGGAGCAGGTTCACGCCCTCTGGTTCCAATGCTTGCCGCATCCCGAGCCGGGCGGGCCTGTCGGTGCACGACGCTACAGTCCTTGGCACGGAAGCGATTTCATGCTGCACGAGAAACATGCCGCCATCTCGCTCCATACTGTGTCGACCGCGTGGAAGGTGACAATCCTCCCCGGTCTACTTCAGACCCCCACGTATCGCTGCGCGCTAGCCTGGTCGGAAATACCGAAATTGTCCCCCGAGGCAGTCGAAGGACGTATCGAACTGGCCACCCGTAGACAGGCCCGCCTCGAAGATCCGGAACTCACAGTTGATGTCCTACTGCATGAATCTGCCCTCAACGGATTCGTCAGGCCCGGTCCGCGTCCCTCGGATCGGGCCTGATCGATGTCTGGAGCAGCTTCCGGTCTCAGATGGATTCCACGGCCCGCTTACCGACCGCAGTATCGCGCGGCAGAATGGCATGGTGGCAGAACTCGAGCTCACCGCCCGACTGAATCCCTCCGCGGCCGACGCCCGGCGTGGTGTGGTGCGGCTGCATCCGGAGGCGCTGACCGCGCTCGGGCTACGGGAGTGGGACGGGATCGCGCTAGTGGGGTCGCGGCGCACGGCCGCGGTGGCCGGTGTCGCACCCAAGGGAACGCCCGCCGGGATCGCTCTGCTCGACGACGTGACGCTGTCGAACGCCGGGCTGCGTGAGGACGCGACGGTGGTGGTCGCCCCGGCGACGGTGTGCGGCGCCAGACAGATCTCGCTGAGCGGTTCGGTGCACGCCACCCGCACCATTCCGGCCGCGACACTGCGTCAGGCGCTGCTGGGCAAGGTCGTCACGGTGGGCGACGCGGTCTCCCTGCTTCCACGCGACCTCGGCCCCGACATCAGCTCCTCGGCGGCCACCCAGGCGCTCTCGCGCACCTTCGGCATCGCGTGGACCACCGAGTTGCTCACCGTCACCGCCACCGATCCGCGCGGACCGGTGAGCGTGCAGCCGAACACCGCGGCCGTCTGGGGCGCGGGCGTTGTCGCCGCCAGGACCGCCGCCGATCTGGCCCTGGCCGGAACGCCGATTCCAGCGGGTGAGTCCTCGCGCGGCGCCACCGAGGCCGCCGCGTTCGAGACGGCCGCGGGAACGAATGGCGCACCGGCGGGCAGACACGCGCCGACCACAGACACGCCGAGCGTCACGGTCGAGGATTTGGCGGGTGTGCGCGGGCATGCCGCGAAGCTCGGCGAATGGCTCAGCCTCGCGTTGGACGAACCCGAACTGTTGCGAACACTGGGTGCGACACCGCATCTCGGCGTGCTGATCACCGGACCCGCGGGCGTCGGCAAAGCCACACTGGCGCGCGCCGTCACAGCGCCGCGCCGCATCGTCGAGCTGGACGGCCCCACCATCGGCGCGGCCGAGAGCGGCGCGCGTCTGCGCGAAGTCGCCCAGGGGGTGGCCGACGTCAGCTCCGGCCAGGGCGGCATCCTGCTCATCACCGACATCGACGCGTTGCTACCCGCGGACGCCGATCCGGTGGCCACCCTCATCCTCGACCAGCTGCGCGCCGCGGTCAGCGAGCCGTCCGTCGCGTTCCTGGCGACCACCGCGCATCCGGCCGGCATCGACGCGCGGCTGCGGGCACCCGACCTGTGCGACCGCGAACTCACACTGCCGCTGCCCACCGCCGCCGTGCGCAAGGCATTACTCGAACAGCTGCTGCGCCGGGTGCCGACCGGGGAGCTGAAACTCGATGAGATCGTGGCGCGCACACCAGGATTCGTGGCGTCCGATCTTGCCGCGCTGTGCCGTGAGGCGGCGCTGCGCGCGGCGTCGCGGGCCAGCAAGAACCACGGTGACCCGCAACTCACCCAGCCGGATCTCTTCGGCGCGCTCGAGGTGATCCGGCCGCTGTCGCGTTCGGGCATGGAGGAACTCGCCATCGGCAGTCTCGCGCTCGACGACGTCGGCGACATGGTGGAGACCAAGCAGGCGCTCACCGAATCGGTGTTGTGGCCGCTGCGCCACCCGGACTCGTTCGCTCGCCTCGGCATCGACCCGCCGCGCGGTGTGCTGCTCTATGGCCCGCCCGGCTGCGGCAAAACCTTCCTGGTGCGCGCGCTGGCGGGCAGCGGGCAGCTCAGCGTGCATGCGGTGAAGGGCGCCGAGCTGCTGGACAAGTGGGTCGGCTCGTCGGAGCGGGCGGTGCGCGAATTGTTCCAGCGCGCCCGCGATTCCGCGCCGTCACTGATCTTCCTGGACGAGGTGGACGCGCTGGCTCCGCGCCGCGGCCAGAGCGCCGACTCCGGGGTCGGCGACCGGGTGGTCGCCGCACTGCTCACCGAACTCGACGGTGTGGAGCCGCTGCGCGACGTGGTGGTGCTCGGCGCGACCAACCGGCCGGAGCTGATCGACCAGGCGCTGCTGCGGCCGGGCAGGCTGGAACGGCTGGTCTTCGTGCCACCGCCGGACGCGGCCGCGCGGCACGAGATCCTGTGCACGTCGGGCCGCGCGGTGCCGCTGGCCGACGACGTCGACCTCGCCGCGCTCGCGCGCGAACTGGACGGCTATTCGGCCGCCGACTGCACCGCCGTACTGCGCGAGGCCGCGCTCGCCGCGATGCGGCGGGACATGGACGCCGCCGACGTCACCGCGGCCGACGTGGCAGCCGCCAAGGCGGCGGTACGGCCCTCGCTCGACCCGCTCCAGATCGATTCGCTGCGCCGCTATGCGGAGACGCGCGGTCAGGCGGCAGGCAGCGAAGGCCGCTACCTCTAGCCGACCTTCGGGCAACTTCTGGTAAACCAGAATTTCCCGGCATTTTCGCGCCATCGATATGCGTCAGCGAATAGATGGCAATCGCCAGTTTCGCGCGATGAACGCAGGTATCTTCGACAACCGTGCGCAGGATCGGCGAGGCGGTCGACGCGACAACGGCCTTCATCGGAGCCGCGGTCGCGGGGATCACGTTGTTCCTGCCCGTCGCCTTCACCGTCGCGACTCCGACGACGGATCAGCGGATTTCCAGCCTGATGAACAGCGGGGCGCGCGCCGCCGCGCTGGCCGTGATCATCGCCGTCACCGTGGCCGTGCTGATCACCACCACGACCCGGCCGGTGACGGGGTGGGCGACAGCACTGGCGGGCGCGGTCGGGCAGCTGATCAATCACTTCGCCGGACGCCACGCTTCCTCCGCCGACATGCTGACCACGGAGAATTACATCGACTCGGTGTGTGGCGCGATACTGCTCGGCGCGTTGGGCGCGGTGGTGCTGCGCAGGCCGCTGCCCGCCGCGGCCTTCGCGGTGGGCGGCGTCGCATTCTTCGTCTTCGGCGATCTCGCGGAGCTGCTCGACACCGACACGGACCCGTCCGTGGTGCTGGAGACCCCACCGCGCTGGTTGATCGGAGTGACCGTCGCGCTGCTGATTTTCAGCACTTTGCGCAACTGGTCGCGGACGGAGGAGCAGAAGACGCCGCGGATGGCGATCGCGCTGCCGGTGACCCCGATCCTCGCGGCCATGGTGCTTGCACCGGTCGTGCTGGCGGGCACCGAATGGCTGGGCCGCCAGTTCAGCAAGATGCCCGACGAGGGCCACGTGGTCGAGATCGGGATCACAGTGGCCGCGATACTCGTCGCCGCGACCGCCGCCGCCATGCTGCTGCCCGGCCGGGACGGCATCGCCGTGTATCTGGCCGTGAGCCTCATCACCACCGTCGACGCGGTCGGCTACACGGTCCGGCCGGGTTGGGTTGTGTGCATCCTCATCGCGCTGACCGCTCTCGGCGTCGCCGGCGGAGCTCGGCTGCCCTCGACGGCCATCGCCATCCTGCTCGTCGCGGGCATCGCGGTGTTCGCGGTGGTCACGTCGACGGCGATGAGCCGAGTCGGCTCCGCGACGATCAGCGCGGTCATCGCATTGACGGCGGGCTACTGCTGCGGCACCGCGCGCCCGCACTATGGGCCGAGCGGCGTGCTGGCGATCGCCGCGCTGTACCTCCCTTCGGTCACCTCGGTGCTGCCGAACAAGGTCGAGAACGACGTGCCGGTCCATGACGCGACACCGGGGTGGGCCGCACTCGCCATCGTCATTGGTTGCGCGGTCGGACTCGCCACGCTGCTCCGACTGAGACCGCAAACCCTGCGGCTCGAGAAGGGGCAACCCAAGAGCGAATCGGTAGCGGACATATAGCTTCGATGGAAGCGGATGGCCTACGCCATACTCACCCGCCCCGCGAAAAGACCCAGCCTCCACGTAGGATTGTGCCGAACACCCCGCCGCCTCTACTCGACGGAGTGCAGTTTGCTCGCTATTTTGCTCGCTCTTGCCGCGACCGCCGTGGTGGCGCCGCTGTGGGTACGGGCACTGGGGCGCAATGCTTTCTACCTGCTCGCATTGGTCCTGCTCGGCTGTCTGGGCTGGGTGATCGCGAATTGGCTTGACCCACAGCGCGTTCGGCTCGCGTGGGCGCCGAGCATCGCGATGAACATCGATCTGCGCTTCGACTCGCTCGCCGCCGTGATGTGCGCGCTGATACTCGGCATCGGCACGCTGATCCTGGTTTACTGCGCCGGGTACTTCGAGGACGACGAACCACGACTCGGGCTGTTCGCCGCCGAGCTGGTCGGCTTCGCCTGCGCCATGTTCGGGCTGGTCACCAGCGACAACATGCTGCTGCTCTTCGTCTTCTGGGAAGCGACGACGGTGCTGTCGTTCCTGCTGGTCGGCCACAACGCCGAACAGGCGGCCAGCCGCAGGGCCGCGATCCAGGCGTTGCTGGTGACCGCCGCGGGCGGGCTGGCGATGCTGGTCGGCATCGTCATTCTGGGCGAGGCGAACGACAGCTACCTGCTGTCGGATCTGCTGGCCGGGGCACACCCGCCGAGCGGTGTCGCTGTGAACGTCGCGGTGGCGCTGCTGCTGGTCGGCGCGCTGAGCAAATCCGCCGTGGTGCCGCTGCATTTCTGGTTGCCGGGCGCGATGGCCGCGCCGACGCCGGTGAGCGCGTACCTGCATGCCGCGGCGATGGTGAAGGCCGGTGTTTACCTGGTTGCCCGGCTCGCGCCGGTGTTCGCAGCGAACCCGGTGTGGCATCCGCTGGTGCTCGTCCTCGGCCTGGTGTCGATGCTGCTGGCCGGTCTGCGGTCACTACAGGTCGTCGATCTGAAGCTGGTTCTGGCGTTCGGCACGGTGAGCCAGCTCGGGTTTCTGATCGTGCTGGTCGGGATCGGCACGCCGGGCGCGGCGCTGGCCGGGGTGACGATGATCGTCGCGCACGCGCTGTTCAAGGGGTGTCTGTTCATGGTGGTCGGGATCATCGATCACGGTGCGGGCACCCGCGATCTGCGGCGGCTGTCCGGACTGGGGCGGCGGGCCCCTGTGTTGTGCGGCACCGCGATCCTCGCCACGCTCAGCATGGCCGGTATTCCGCCGCTGCTCGGCTTCGTCGGCAAGGAGAGCGCGCTGAGCGCCGTCCTGGACGCGGACGTGCTCACCGGAGCGGCCCGTGTCGTGGTAGCCCTCGGCGTGGTGCTCGGTTCGATGCTGACGGTCGGCTACAGCATTCGGTTCGTGTGGGGCGCCTTTGCGGACAAGCAGGTCGCGGAAGAGCCCGCACCGGGCACCACTCCGGTCGCCAACCACCCGAGCGGGCAGCCGGACGCCACGAGCACCACCGCCGACGGACGCCTCGGCTGGCACCCGCCGGGCGCCCTGCTTCTCGGGCCGCCCGCGATCCTGGCCGTGGCGAGTCTCGCGGCGGGACTCATGGCATCGCGGCTGGACGGAGCGCTCGCACCGTACGCCGAAACGCTTGCTGGACAGCCGGTTTCGCATCTGGCACTGTGGCACGGGTTGACCGCTCCGCTGACGCTGACGGTCCTGATCATCGCCGTGGGCATTCTGCTGTACCGGCTGCGCGACCGTCTCGTGGAATCGGCGCACCCGCGCCTCGGCAACGCCGACCGAGCCTACGACGCCACGCTGCGCGCGATGGACCGGCTGTCGCTGCGGATGACCGGCGCCGTGCAGCGCGGCTCGCTGCCGCTGAGCCAGGCGACGATTCTCGTCACCCTGATCATCCTGCCGAGCGTGCTGCTCGCGCTCGGCGGCCGCACCGGAGTCGTACTGCGCCCGTGGGATTCACCGCTGCAGGTGGTTATCGGCGCGATCATGGCGGCGACGGCGCTCGCCGCGACGGTGTTCCGCAATCGGCTGGCGAGCGTGCTGGTCGTCGGGGTCACCGGTTACGGGTGCGGCGTGATCTTCGCACTACACGGCGCACCCGACCTGGCGCTGACCCAGTTCCTCGTGGAGACGCTGACTCTGGTGATCTTCGTGCTGGTGCTTCGCGCCTTCCCCGCGACGATCGAACAGAGCAGGACGGCGGCATTCAAGGTGCACCGGGCCATTCTGGCCGCAGTGGTCGGCACAGTGGTCGCGGTGCTCGCCGCGTTCGCCGTCGCCGCGCGCACCGCCGAACCCATCTGGCACCGGATCCCCGATGCCGCATACCGATTCGGGGGCGGCAAGAACGCGGTCAACGTGCTGCTGGTCGACCTTCGTGCCTGGGACACGCTCGGCGAGATCTCGGTGCTGGTCGTCGCCGCGACCGGCGTGGCATCGCTGGTGTTCCGCAGCAGGCGATTCGGCAGCGCGCCGCGCGCGACGGATTCCCCCGACTACGACCCCGATCTGGTGAGCTGGCTGCCCGCGGGGCGGCTGGTCGACCGGGCCGAACGCTCGATGGTCCTGCAGATCACCACCCGGCTGGTCTTCCCGACCATCATGGTCCTGTCGGTCTACTTCTTCTTCTCCGGCCACAACGCGCCCGGCGGCGGTTTCGCGGGCGGGCTCACCGCAGGCCTGGCGCTGACACTGCGGTATCTCGCGGGTGGGCGCTACGAACTGGGCGAGGCGCTACCCGTCGACGCCGGGCACATCCTGGGCGCTGGCCTGTCCCTGGCCGCAGGAACCGCCGTCTCGTCGTTGCTGCTGGGAGCACCGCCGCTGTCCTCGGCGATCGTCGAGGTGACGCTGCCGGTGCTCGGTCACGTCAAGCTGGTCACCGCCCTGTTCTTCGACCTCGGCGTTTATCTCATCGTCGTCGGCCTGGTCCTCGACGTGCTGCGCAGCCTCGGTGCGCGGCTGGACAGCGAGCTGGACGAGACCGAACCGACCTCGGTGCAGGGGGGTTCCGGCAAGTGAGTGCGAATCTGACGCTGCTGGTGGTGATCGGCATCCTGGTCGCCTGCGGGGTCTATCTGATCCTCGAACGCGCCGTGTCGAAGATGCTGCTCGGGTTGATCCTGTTCGGCAACGCGGTGAACCTGCTGATCCTCACCGCGGGCGGCGCCGACGGCAAGCCACCCATCCAGGACGAGGCCGACACCGCGCACCAGGAGATGGCCGATCCGCTCGCCCAGGCCATGGTGCTCACCGCGATCGTGATCACCATGGGCATCGCGGCGTTCGTGCTCGCGCTGGCCTACCGCTACTACATACTCACCACCACCGAAGACGTGGCCAACGACCAGGAGGACGTGGACGTCGCCCGACGACGCGACGCAGAGGACCCGGAAACGTGAACCTCTCCCCCGATCTGCTGCCGATCCTCGCACCGCTTCCAGTACTCGTCCCGCTGCTCGGCGCCGCGGCCACGCTCGTCTTCGGGCGCAGGCCACGCACCCAGAGCGCGATCAGTCTCGGCGCGCTCGCCTGCGTCGTCGTGATCTGCGGTCTGCTGCTGTTTCTCGTCGACCGGGACGGCACCGCCGCGCTGCAGGTCGGCGACTGGGAGACTCCGATCGGCATCACGCTGGTGGTGGACCGGCTCTCCGCCGCGATGCTGCTCGTCTCGTCCATCGTGCTGCTGTCGGTCTCGCTGTACGGCGCGGGCCAGAACATCCGCGACGGCGGCGTTCGGCAGCCGACCTCCATCTACCGGCCCACATATCTCGTGCTGACGGCGGGCGTTTCGATGGCTTTCCTGGCCGGCGACCTCTTCAACCTGTTCGTCGGCTTCGAGATTCTGCTCGCCGCGTCGTTCGTGCTGCTCACCGTCGGTGCGACGGCGGAACGCATCCGCGCGGGCGTGTCGTACGTGATGGTCTCGACGGTCTCGTCGCTGATCTTCCTGACCGGTATCGGACTGGCCTACGCGGCCACTGGAACGCTGAACCTCGCCCAGCTCGCCGTCCGGATCGGCGCGGTCCCCGACGGCACGCGAACTGCGATCTACGCGGTGCTGCTGGTGGCGTTCGGCATCAAGGCGGCGGTGTTCCCACTGTCGAACTGGCTGCCCGACTCCTATCCGACCGCCCCCGCTCCGGTAACCGCGGTGTTCGCAGGCCTGCTCACCAAAGTCGGTGTGTACGCGATCATCCGGACGCACTCGCTGCTGTTTCCCGACGGCGGCTTCGACTCGGTGCTGCTGGTGTGCGGCCTGCTCACCATGCTGGTCGGCATCTTCGGTGCGATCGCGCAGAGCGACATCCGCCGTCTGCTGTCGTTCACGCTGGTCAGCCACATCGGATACATGGTGTTCGGGGTCGGGCTCGCGAATACGGCCGGGCTGTCGGGGGCGGTGTTCTATGTGGCGCATCACATTCTGGTGCAGACATCACTGTTCCTGGTGGTCGGTCTGATCGAGCGGCAGGCCGGATCAACCTCGCTGCGCAGACTCGGCGGGCTCGCGGCGGCGAGCCCGCTGCTGGCCGTGCTGTTCCTGGTTCCCGCACTGAATCTCGGTGGTATTCCGCCGTTCTCGGGGTTCATCGGCAAGGTCGCGCTGCTACAGGCGGGCGCCGAGCAGGGCAGCGCGCTGGCCTGGGTACTGGTCGGCGGTTCCGTGCTCACCAGCCTGCTCACGCTCTATGCCGTCGCACGGGTGTGGAGCAAGGCGTTCTGGCGCCCGCGCTCGGAGGCACCCGAAGGACACCTCACCGCGGCGAAACCGCCCACGCTGATCGAGGATTCGACCGACGTGCGGTACGACGAACGCACCGACCCCGGCCGGATGCCGCTGCTGATGGTGGTGTCCACCGCGGCGTTGGTCGCGGTCGGTCTGAGCCTCACGGTGCTGGCCGGTCCGATCCTGAATATCGCCGACCGAGCCGCGGTCGATCTGCGCGACCCCGGCGTATACATCGGCGCGGTGCTCGGTGATTCGCCGGACGGCCTGGGAGCGTGGCGATGAGTAGCGGGCAGCCGCGCGGTGTGCGGCGCGACACCATCGTGCGGATCGGGATCCTGGCCTGGCTCACCGTGGTCTACCTGGCGCTGTGGGGCGATCTCAGTGTGGCGAATCTGTTGGCCGGAGTGCTGGTCGGTGGGCTGATCATGGTGGCGCTGTCACTTCCGAGGGTGCCGGTGTCCGGGCGGCTGAATCCGCTTCCGCTCGTCGAAGTGGTCGTGCTCAGCGCGTACTACGCACTGGAGTCGAGTCTCCAGGTGGCCTGGTTCGCGATCCGCCCGGCCCCGCCGCCGGTGTCGGGGGTGCTGCGGGTGTATCTGAGCACGAGATCGGATCTCGTGCTCGTGCTCTGCACCGACGTGCTCAATCTGATCCCCGGCACGATGGTGCTGGAAATCGATCGCAGGCGCTGTGTCGTCTACGTCCATGTCCTCGACGTCGGCAGCGACGCCGCCGTGGACAAGTTCTACCGCACCACCCGCCGCCTGGAACGACTGCTGGTCGACGCTCTCGAACGCCCGGCAGGCAGGCCGCCCCACCGATATCACCTCCGGAGGTGACCCTTGACCATCGTCGCCATCGTCTCCGCCGTCCTGCTGGCGGCGGCCGCCGTGATCACGACCTACCGCGTCGTGGCAGGGCCGAGCACTCTGGACCGGGTAGTCGGCATCGACTCGCTGATAGCCACCGCGGCCTCCGGACTGGCCGTGTGGGCGGCCTACAGCACCGACACCACCGTGGTTCCCGCGATCGTCGCGCTGGCACTGGTCGGGTTCCTCGGCTCGGCCGCCGTTTCCCGCTTCCGGGTGCGTGACGACACATGAACCTCTGGCACGTGCTCGCAGGCATCCTGATCCTGTCCGGCTCGACGCTCGCGCTGACCGCCGCGATCGGGATCGTGCGCTTCCCCGACACGCTGACCCGCATGCATGCCGCCACCAAACCCCAGGTGATCGGGCTGATTCTGGTGCTTGCCGGTGCCTCGATCCAGCTGCGTGGACACGCCAACGTCTGGACGCTGACGCTGGTCGGCGTGTTCACCCTGCTCACCGCCCCGGTGATCGCCCATCTCATCGGCCGCACCGCCTATCGCGAACAGCGCGACCGTGACGGGCTGCTGCGCGTCAACGAACTGCGGGACGACGACATCG
The DNA here is from genome assembly GCF_035920445.1 of Nocardia sp. NBC_01730. Lineage (NCBI taxonomy): Bacteria > Bacillati > Actinomycetota > Actinomycetes > Mycobacteriales > Nocardiaceae > Nocardia > Nocardia sp. NBC_01730. The sequence goes on from NZ_CP109162.1 coordinate 5,469,243, forward strand.
ACTGACGGCACTCAGCGCGCGGCGGGCTGGACTTCCCGCTCGGCCCGCTCCGGCATCCTCGCGCCCGCGAACCACGTCGCGTGGAACACCGCAGCCAGTCCGGCGAGCAGCCCGAGCACGACCGTGCCCGCCAACACCGGGTATTCGGCCATCGGCACGGCGAGGTAGCGGTAGGACAGCAGCAGGGCGGCCAGCACCGCGACGCCGCCCGCGACCAGCTGGATCCGGAACCATCCCCAGCCTCGCTCCGGCGCACGCAGCGCCGACTCGACGGTCAGGCACAGCACCGCGCCCGCGACGAGGTCGACGCCGTAGTGGTAGCCGAAACCCAGGGTCGCGGCCAGTGTCGCCAGCAGCCAGAACGCGCCGCCCCAGCGAATCCAGCGCGGCGCGGCGCCGCCGTCGGTGTCGCGGCGGGTGTGCAGAAAGACCGACAGCGCCCAGGCCGTGTGCATGGAGGGCATGCAGTTGCGCGGCGTCGCCGCATCGAATGGCATCGGCATCGGACTCCGGTCGATCGGCGGCACCACACCCGGCCAGTAGTTGCCCAGCTGCAATCCGTGGCCGTCCGGTCCGTATGCGAACATCGGCCCCACGACCGGGAACAGCACATAGCCGATCGGACCGAGCAGGCCGAGTACCAGGAAGGTGCGCACCAGATAGTGCGATGGCCACCGCCCCGACGAGACGACTCGGCGCAACTGCCACACCGCGACGACGATCGCCGCCACTGGCAGCTCGATGTAGACCCAGTGCAGCACCGCGTAGACGACCGGACCGAGTGCGTCGAGCGCCCTGCCGAGTACCCAGGACGGGTCGCCGAGCGCGTGGTCGGCCAAGATCACGTACTCGTCGAGCACCGTCGGCCTGCCGATCACCGTGATGTGCAGCCATACATCGCCGACCTTGGTGGCCAGGACGAGCAGTGCGCCGAGCGCGGCGGCGTGCAGCGCGTCGCGCCGTTCGGCGCCCGCCCAACGCAGCGAGGCCACCACAGCCAGTGCGGTCAGCACGATCACCGGGCCGTTTCCGATCGCGAACGGCTCCCCGGCCAGTAACCGGATGCCCGCCCACACCACGTCGATGGTCACCGCGGCGCCCAGCGCCACCATCCGGCGCCGGGTCGAAATGCCCACCAGCGCAAGAAGCAATCCGGCCCACGGCACCGACATGGATTTGGGCGTACCGACGTAGTCCCGCCAGAGACTGTCCAGTGGGCCTTCGACCCCGTGGAGCACCGCGAAGACCTGCAAGGCGACCAGCAGAATCGGCACCGCGGCGATCGCTGCCGGGACCCACGCCCGGGTCTGTGGCGCGCGCCTCGGCGGCGCCGCGCTTCCTACTCTGGAACCCGGGTCTTCGACTAGCACTCGACCATAGTAAACAGGGGGTGAACGCCATCCCCCTGACCAGCTGAACGGCAGTCGACCTAGGCGCGGCGTGGCGCTACTCGTTCAGCTCCTCGACCAGCGCGTCCACCACAGCGACCAGATCGCCCTGATGTGCCGCGGCCACCCGGCGCTGCCGCTGGTAGGACGCCCCCCGCTTGGGGATCTCGGCGACGAGCGCCAGCTCGTTCGCGCACCCGAGCCGATTCGCCGTCGGCTCCAGACGGTTCAGCAGATCGTCGAGGTCGTCGGTGACCAGCCGCTCGTTGCTGTCGGCGTCGGTGATGATGATCGCGTCCAAGCCGTAGCGGGCGGCCCGCCACTTGTTCTCCTGCGCGTGCCAGGGCGGGAGGACGGGCAGCGTCTCGCCGTTCTCGACGCGGCGATCCAGGTCGACGACCAAACAATGGATGAGCGAAGCCATGGCGGCCAGCTCGGCGCGGGTAGAGATCCCGTCGCACACCCGCACCTCGATCGTGCCCCACTTCGGCGCCGGCCTGATGTCCCAGTGCATGCCGCCCAGCTGCTCGAACACGCCGGTCTTGAACTGATCGTGCACGAACTGCTCGAACTGCGTCCAGTTTTCGAACTGGAACGGCAGTCCCGCGGTGGGCAGCTGCTGGAACATCAGCGTCCGGTTGCTGGCGTAGCCGGTGTCCGATCCCGACCACATCGGCGAGGACGCCGACAGCGCGAGCAGATGCGGATACGACAGCAGCATCGAGTTCAGGATCGGAAAGACCTTCTCACGGTGGGAGACTCCGACATGCACGTGCACGCCCCAGATCATCATCTGGCGGCCCCACCACTGGGTGCGCTCGATCAGCTCGTCGTAGTGCTGCGAGCGGGTCAGCTGCTGGGACGACCACTGCGCGAACGGATGGGTGCCCGCGCAGAACAGGTCGACGCCGAGCGGGTCGGCGACACGGCGGACGGCGTTCATCGTGCCGGTCAGATCGTCCACCGCCGCGCCGACGGTGTCGTGCACGCCGGTGACCAGCTCGACGGTGTTGCGCAGCAGCTCCTTGGTGACCTGCGGCGTGCCATCGTGGGCGCGCAGATCACCGACCGAATCGAAGACCGCCGCAGCCGTATTCGACAGATCGCGGCTCACCTTGTCGACGAGCGCGATTTCCCATTCCACGCCGATAGTGGGCCGGGGCGAGCCATGGAAGGGAACATGTTCGATTCCTGCCCCGGCCATGTGGCACCGCGCTACTGGATGACGCCACAGGCGATGCGGCCACCCGCGTCGCCGGTCGCCAGCGTCGTGCTGTCGGGGCCCGCGACGCCGTCCGCGCGGACATAACGGCTGGGGATGTTGCCGAAGTTGTCGGCGTCGGCGTGGATGATCAGGGCCTTGCCCTTGATGTCGTCCAGCGTGACCGAGTCGGTGGTGGTGATCAGCTTGCCCACGCCGTCCCCGCGCACCTCGAGCGAGGTCAGATCACCGCTGGCCGGGTGTGTGTTGCCACCGCCGACCTGCAGATGCCCCCCTGCCGAGAGGAAGTCGCCCGCCGGACCTCCGGTCGGCGCGACCGAGTTCGCCTCGCACTTGCCCACCTGGTGCACGTGCAGGCCGTGGAAGCCGGGACGCAGCCCGTGCGCATCGACGGTGACCTGCAGGTGGTTGCCGTCCTTGGCGAAGTTCGCGGTGCCGACCGAAACGCCCCCGGCATCCTTCAGCTCGACCTTCACTCCGGATTCGGTATTCGCGCCGCCGTGCTCGGTCCCCGACTGGCCCGCAGGGCCGGGCGAGGGGGTGAACACCGGCGGCGTCGTTCCCTGGACGTCGCTCGACTCTTGGCTGTTCGAACAGGCAGCGAGGCCGAAGACCGCGACCGCAAGCACCGGGGTCACAGTCCACCAGGACGGGCGACGAGTTGTGTACGGGGCCATCGGGGAACTCCTTTACGAGTGCCGAGTTTACGAGTAAAGCTGTGTGGACAGGTTCGTTACCGGACAAGATGATGCCACGCCCGACGTGTCACTCCCGGACAGGGCCGCATGCCGTCGCGGGACCTCGATCCGCCCGGTGCGCGAGCGGCGGTCCCACCGGTCAGTTACCCGTGACGATCACAGTTACACCCGGCGCGGAATCACCGATCCCGCTCGACTTCGGCGCTACGTCGGCGCCGATCTCGTCCGCGATGGCCCGCGCCGCCTCCCGGTCACCGGGCGAAGTCCCGTAGTACACCGTGGTTTTCGCGATGTTCGTACCGGGATAGTTCCCGGTTTCCGCGATCGTCCACCCGTTCGCCGAGAGCTGGCTCGCTGTCTTGGCCGCGAGCCCGGCGACCATGCTGTTGTTCAGCACGCGCACCGGCACCGAATGGCCTGCCGCAGTGGACGAGGGTGTGGTCGTGGCGCCGGCCGAGGTCGGCGCCGCATTCGTCTTCGGCGTGGTCGTGCCGGCAGGAACCTGCGGTGCCGCCGCCGCGCTCGAGGTCGCCGACGGACTGGTTGCCGACGCGTCGGTGTCGCCGGTTTCGGAATTCGACAACGACATAGCGCCGAGGCCCGCGAACACGATGGCCAACGCGATCAGCACCATCGCCAGCGCACGCAACGGTGGCCCACCGGAGGTGGGGTTCGGGTAGCTCACCCGCTCGAGCCTAGTCGCACGGCAGGGGTCCAGGTCCGCATCGCAGGGTTACACCTGGAAACCGAGCCGGCGCGCCGCCCGCGCCTTCTGCCTGCTCGCGCGCAGCCTGCGCAACCGCTTCACCAGCATCGGGTCGACGGCCAGTGCTTCCTGCCGGTCGACCATCGCGTTGAGCACCTGGTAGTACCGGGTCGGCGACATGCCGAACAGTTCCCGGATGGCTTCTTCCTTGGCCCCCGCGTACTTCCACCACTGTCGCTCGAAAGCGAGGATGTCGTGTTCGCGACGACTCAGACCGTCGCCATCGCCCTCCTCGGGCTGAGCCGAGAGCCCCACGGTGACATCTTCGCTCACGGAAAGATCCCGAGCCGCTGCGCCGTCCATCTCGCTCCCTCGCCGAGTAACCACCTGACGAAAAATGGTGCTTGTCCGTCGCGGATCATACAACCACGAGAGCCGGGGATCGCCCGGTCCAGGACGCGGCGTGTTCGCTACCTGCCGGTAGGCACTCTCCCGCCGGTCCGGCACCCGAGCAGCCGGGGCATCGACGTCACGGCCATAATTGCCCCATGGCAATCCTCCCGATCGTGATCGTCGGCGACCCGGTTCTGCACAACCCGACCGAGCAGGTCACCCAATCGCCGGAGGAATTGGCTCCGCTCATCGCGGACATGTACGAGACACTCGACGCGGCCAACGGTGTCGGCCTCGCGGCCAATCAGGTCGGCGTCGCGCTGCGTCTGTTCGTCTACGATTGCCCGGACGTCGCCGCCGACGGCACCGCGACCCGCCGCCGCGGCGCGGTGATCAACCCGGTGCTGAAGACCTCCGAGATCCCGGAGACCATGCCCGACCCGGACGAGGACGAGGAGGGCTGTCTCTCGGTGCCAGGCGAGCAGTACCCCACCGGCCGCGCCGACTGGGCCAAGGTGACCGGCATCGACGAGCACGGCGATCCGGTGGAGCTGGAGGGCAAGGGCTTCTTCGCCCGCATGCTCCAGCACGAGGTCGGACACCTCGACGGCTTCCTTTACGTGGACGTGCTGGTCGGCCGCAACGCGCGCGCGGCGAAGAAGGCGATCAAGCGGAACGGATGGGGTACACCGGGACTGTGCTGGCTGCCCGGCACGGTTCCGGACCCGTTCGGACATGACGACTGACGAGCTTCCGGATATTCCGCTCGGCCGCCGCGTGGTGCTGCGCTACCGGCTGCCCGCGGGCTATCCGCAACCGCTGACCGACGTGATCGGCGAACTCGTCTCTTCGGACCCGCCGACCGTGCGCGCCGCGGACGGACGGGTCGTCTCGGTAGCGCCGGACCGGGTGATCGCGCTGAAAGCTATCGGCCCGAGGCCGATTCGCACCAAGGAGATCCGCGCACTGGAAACCGCGGCCGCCTACGGCTGGCCGGGAGTCGAGCACGCCTGGATCGACGGCTGGCTGGTCCGCGCCGGCCACGGCTACACCGATCGGGCCAATTCCGCTGTGCCGCTGGGTAGCTCCGCGGAACCCGCGAGCCTCGGCGCGGAAACGCTGCACCGGATCGGCGAGTGGTACACCGCGCGCGGACTGCCCATGCAGTTCGCGTTACCCGACCGCCTTGCCCCGATTCCGGCCGGCTGGCCCAGCTGGCGGGAGACCCTGATACTGGCCGTCGATATCGACAACTTCGTGCTGCCACAGGGACCTTCGATGGTGCGCTTCGCGGCCGAACCCAATGCCGACTGGCTGGAGATGCATCGCTACAGCGGTGAGATACCTGGGACGCAAGCGATTTCGGCGCCGGTACCCGAGGTGCTCACCGCCGTCCACAGCGGCGAACTCGGCTTCGCCTCGCTCGGCTTGCCGCGGCCCATCGCGATCGGCCGTGGCGCGCTCACCACCGCACCGGACGGACGCCCCTGGGTCGGGCTGACCTGCGTCGCCGTGGCCGCCGCGCATCGCAGGCACGGCCTCGGCTCGCTGGTCTGCGCCGAACTGGTCCGCTGGGGCAGCAACCGCGGCGCGACGCATGCCTATCTCCAGGTGGAGGCGACGAACGCGGCCGCCCGCGCGATGTACCGCGACCTGGGCTTCATCGAACACCACTCCTACCGCTACGCAGCTCCGACGGCTCTCGCCGAACCCGGCGGCCTGCGGTAGAACGGACCTGTCACCGCTTACGAAGGAAGGCCCCAGTGCGTCTCGCCACCTGGAACGTCAATTCGATCCGCTCCCGGCTCGACCGCGTCGCGGACTGGCTCGACCGCCAGGACATCGACGTGCTGGCTATCCAGGAGACCAAGTGCCGCGACGACCAGTTCCCGTTCGAACGGTTCGATGAGCTCGGTTACGAAGTGGCCCATCTCGGCATCAACCAGTGGAACGGGGTGGCGATCGTCTCCAGGGTCGGCCTCACCGACGTCCAACTCGCCTTTCCCGACCAACCGGGGTTCGACAAGAACGCAGGCGAATCGCTGATCAGCGCGCCGGTGGTCGAGTCACGTGCGATCGGGGCGACCTGCGGTGGCGTGCGGGTGTGGAGCCTGTACGTCCCCAACGGACGAACGCTGGACGACCCGCACTACGCCTACAAGCTGGAATGGCTTGCCGCGCTGCGGGACAACGGCGCGCGCTGGCTGGCAGAGGACCCTCAGGCGAAGATCGCGCTGGTGGGTGACTGGAACATCGCGCCGACCGACGACGATGTGTGGTCGGTCGAGTACTTCGCCGACAAGACCCACACCTCGCAGCCGGAGCGGGATGCGTTCCATGCCGTCATCGACGCCGGGTACGCGGACGTCTTGCGCCCCTTCGCCCCTGGTCCGGGCATCTACACCTACTGGGACTACACCCAGCTGCGTTTTCCGCGCAAAGAGGGCATGCGCATCGATTTCATTCTCGCTTCCCCCGCGCTGGCCGCCACCGCGACGGACGCGATGATCGACCGCGAGGAGCGAAAGGGCAAGGGCGCCAGCGATCACGCCCCCGTGATCGCCGAATTCACTGCGTGATACCGACATTCGGGTATGACCAGGTCCAGATAGCTCTGGGCGCCGAACCCGCGGCGCTCACAGCCGATCCGGTATCATTCGTTGATGTAGGAATTACCATTCACCCGCCGGACCAGCGATAACCGGGCAACCGACGCTGATATGTTGGTCGGCATGGGTAGCGATTCGGCCGTCAAGCCACGGCAGCGGGCGCAGCATCTCGGCCCCGAACGACGCCGCCCACAGGTCCTCGACACCGCGATGGCCATCGCTGTGGAGAACGGCATCGCCGCGGTCACCATGGCCGCGATCGCCGAGCGGATGAGGGTGACGCGGCCGGTGGTGTACGCCTGCTTCGCCGATCGCGTCGAGCTGATCGACGCGCTGATCCAGCGCGAGGAGGGCTATCTGGTCAGCGGCGTGCTCGAGGTGGTGACGCCGCGCGATGTAGACGCGGGTGAGACGGTGTTCGTCGAGGGTTTCCGCGCATTGTTGGCGAAGGCGGCGGGACGGCCCGATGCCTGGCGGCTGGTGTACGGCAATCCCGATCCCGCCGTGGCGGATTCGTTCGGGCGCGGTCGCGCACTCGTCGTCGAGCGGTGCACCGAACTGCTGCGTCCCACGCTGCGCGCCTGGGGCACCGAGGACGCCGACCGCAAGCTGCCGGTGCTGGTCGAGCAGTGGGTGTCCACGGGAGAGGGCGCGGTGCGGGCACTGCTCGCCGATGAGGGCAACTGGACACCACAGGAGCTAGGAGCTTTCGTCGGCGCCGCCGTCTACCGCGCCCTACGCCAGGCTTGAGCGAAATGACTATTATTCGCTCACAATAAAGTTTGATCGTCATTTTGCCATGTGACATAGCTGTGATCCGGCAAAATTAGTGCAACCAGCTCGCGTTTCCGCTCCTCCCTCCACCCTGATCACTACGATAGTGCTCAACTATCCGACCACCGGCTCGGCGGAGGAACGGTTATGGCGTTCTATCGGCATGTGGGTGCGGTGCCGCCGAAGCGGCACACCCAGCATCGCGACGAGCTGGGTCGGCTCTACTACGAGGAGCTGATGGGCGAGGAGGGGTTCTCCGGCGACTCCGCACTGCTCTATCACCGAGGACTGCCGCCCGCGATCGTCGATTCGGCGGTGTGGGAGCTGCCCGATCAGACCACCACGCCGAATCATCCACTGCGCCATCGACACCTCCGTCTGCACACTCTGTTTCCCGGCGATGTCCCGGCCGAGACCGATCCGGTCACCGGGCGGCGCCTGCTGCTCGGCAACGCGGACGTGCGGATCTCCTACGTAGTCGCCAAGGGCGGCTCGCCGCTGTACCGCAACGCGATCGGCGACGAGCTGGTGTATGTGGAGTCCGGAGCCGCGATGGTCGAAACGGTCTTCGGCACGCTGCCCGCACGCCAGGGTGACCAGGTGCTCATCCCGCGCGCTACCACCCATCGCTGGCTGCCCACCGGACAGGAACCATTGCGTGCCTATGTGATCGAGGCGGCAAGTCACATCACACCACCGAAGCGCTACCTGTCCAAGTTCGGGCAGTTGCTCGAACACGCCCCCTACTGCGAGCGCGACCTACACGGACCGACCGAGACGATTACCGCCACCGGTACCGACGTGGAGGTGCTGGTGAAGCACCGGCCCGGTGGAAAGGTGGTCGGCACCCGATTGGTCTACGCGACCCATCCGTTCGACGTGGTCGGCTGGGACGGCTGCCTGTACCCGTTCACCTTCAATATCGGCGATTTCGAGCCGATCACCGGCCGCATCCATCAGCCTCCGCCCGCCCATCAGGCGTTCGAAGGCGGCAACTTCGTCATCTGTAATTTCGTGCCGCGCAAGGTGGACTACCACCCGCTGTCGATTCCGGTCCCGTACTACCACTCCAACGTGGACTCGGACGAGATCATGTTCTACTGCGGGGGAAACTATGAGGCGCGCAAGGGATCCGGCATCGAGCAGGGCTCGGTGTCGGTGCACCCGGGCGGCTACGCCCACGGACCACAGCCCGGTGCCTATGAGAACAGCATCGGACTCGAGTTCTTCGACGAACTGGCGGTCATGGTCGACACCTTCCGCCCGCTGGAACTCGGTGCGGCCGCACTCGCCTGCGAGGACCCGACCTACGCCTGGACCTGGTCGGGACGGGGACCCGCATGAGGACCAGGGTCGAGGTACCCGCGGAATCCTTGTTCGGGCCGGACAACCTGCCCTACGGCGTGTTCGCGCCGGAGGGCCAGGATTTCCGAGTGGGCGTGCGGCTCGGCGACCAGGTTATCGATCTCGCTGCGACACTGGATGATTCGGTGTTCGCCTCGCCCGGCCTGAATGCCTTCCTCGGGCAAGGCCTCGAGCGGTGGAACGAGGTGCGCGAGCGGATACGCGAACTGGTCGACGACGAGATCGACAGTGCCGCAATATATTCGCTGACCGACGTGAAGCTTCGCCTGCCCGTGCACATCGGCGACTACGTGGACTTCTACGCGAGCATCGATCACGCCACCAACCTCGGCCGCCTGTTCCGGCCGGACGGCGAACCGCTACTGCCCAACTGGCGCCACCTACCGGTCGGCTACCACGGCAGGGCAGGCACCGTGGTGGTTTCCGGCACCGAGGTGGTTCGTCCATGCGGCCAGCGCGGAACCGAATCGGGAAGCCCGCATTTCGGCCCTTCCCGACGGCTGGATATCGAGGCGGAACTGGGCTTCCTGATCGGCGTCGGCTCCCGGCTCGGCGCACCGGTCGACATCGGCGAGTTCGGTGACCGGGTATTCGGCGTCACGCTGGTCAACGACTGGTCGGCCCGGGATATCCAGGCGTGGGAGTATCAGCCGCTGGGACCGTTCCTCGGCAAGTCGTTCGCGACCTCGATCTCGGCCTGGGTGACGCCGCTGGCCGCGCTGGAGACCGCCCGAATACCGCTGCCCGAACAGTCACCCGAACCGCTCCCTTATCTCCGGGAGACGAAAAGGTGGGGCCTCGACATCGATCTCACCGTCGCCTGGAACGGCCAGGCCGTCTCGTACCCGCCCTACGCCCGGATGTATTGGTCGCCGGCGCAAATGCTGGCACATCTCACGGCGAACGGCGCGTCCACCCGCACCGGCGACCTGTACGCCTCCGGCACCATCTCCGGCCCGGAGCCGAGTGAGCGCGGCTCGTTCATCGAATTGTCCTGGGGCGGTGCAGAATTGGTCATTGTGAATGGCCAGAAACGCACCTTCCTCGAGGATGGGGACGAGGTGACCATCACCGCGTCGGCCCCGGGCCCGGACACGGCCCGGATCGGATTGGGCGAGGTAAAGGGCCGCATCCTGCCCTCCCGCCCGCGCTGACATCCCACAATCGAGGGCTTCGCAGCACGGCGTCCGTGTCCGGAAGGAAGCAGTTGCCGAGGCTCCACTTGGCGCTGCCTGACGTCCTGCGGCGCCCCGCAACCAGGGACAACGCGGCTCCCCATGATGATCTCGAATCGCCGGTAATCTGAGGCCATGATCACGCTAAAAAAGGAAGACGGCGCTGCGGATCTCGCCGGCATCACCAAACTGAGTGTCGGGGTGAGTTGGGATCCGTCGGCGGGTACCAGCGGCGGAGCACTCGGCTGGGCACGCCGCAAGCGCGGTGTCGACCTGGATTTGATCGCCATTCTCATGCAGGGCAGCGAGCCGGTCCGGTTCGCCGGACTGGATTCCCTCGACCCGCTGGGCAATAGCTCGGTCCTGCACTCCGGCGACGAACAGACCGGTGCGGCCACCGGTGACGACGAGACCGTCACCGTCACCTTCGCGGACGTGCCGGGCGGCATCGACGCCATCGTCTTCGTCGCCGCCGCGTTCAAGAAGGGCAGCTCCTTCGAAAAGGCGAACAACATTTCGTTCAAGGTCTACGACGCGACCGGCGGCAGCACCCAGCAGGTCGCCGACATCTGGCCGTCACTGCTCGGCAACGACAACGCCAACGCCGTCGCCCGCGCCTTCCGCAACGGCAACGCCTGGCAGCTGGAGGTGCTGAACCGCAAAGGCAAGATCAAGCAGGGCGACAAGCAAGCCCTGCTCCAGTTCGCCATGCAGTAAAGGCACCTGTCCGAACCCGCCGCCGACGGCGCCGGAGTGGATCGTGTCGATCGCCCGGCGCGCGCTCGGCGTGAGCGGGTATGGTCGGGCGGGAAATTTCACAAGCCAACGGGGGCTCGCACCAGCGGGCTGAGAGGACGGCTAGCCGAACAGGCGTCAGGGCCGTCGACCGTATGAACCTGACCGGGTAATGCCGGCGTAGGGAGGAAAAGATGGCATCCAGTGCTGCGTCCGACGGTGGCTCCGCGACCGTCGACAGCGTCACCACCGGCCCGATCGAGGGCAGCGTCAAGCACTACCTCGAGGTCGACGACCTGCGCATCCCGGTGCGCCGGATCAACCTGACCAACGGCGAGCACTTCGACGTCTACGACACCTCGGGCCCGTACACCGACGACACAGCAACGATCGACCTCGAAACCGGTCTACCGAAGCTGCGCGATACGTGGACCGAGCCCGAGGCTGTGTCCAAAGCGGCATCCGCGGGCCCCTCCGTGGTTACGCGCACTGCCGCCTCCGGGCCCGCCGGTGGCCAGCGCACCCAGCTCGCCTGGGCGCGGCAGGGCATCATCACGCCCGAGATGCGGTTCATCGCGGCGCGCGAAGGGGTTTCGCCGGAGCTGGTGCGCGACGAGGTGGCCGCGGGCCGCGCGGTGATCCCGGCCAACCACAAGCACCCCGAGCTCGAGCCGACCATCATCGGTAAGAAGTTCCTGGTCAAGATCAACGCGAATATCGGCAACTCGGCCGTCTCCTCCTCGATCGCCGAGGAGGTGGAGAAGATGGTGTGGGCCACCCGCTGGGGCGCCGACACCATCATGGACCTGTCCACCGGCAAGAACATCCACGAGACGCGCGAGTGGATCCTGCGCAACTCCCCGGTCCCGGTGGGCACCGTGCCGATCTATCAGGCGCTGGAAAAGGTGAACGGTGATCCGACCGCGCTCACCTGGGAGATCTACCGCGACACCGTAATCGAGCAGTGTGAGCAGGGCGTCGACTACATGACCGTGCACGCCGGCGTGCTGCTGCGCTACGTGCCGCTGACCGCCAAGCGAGTCACCGGTATCGTCTCGCGCGGCGGGTCGATCATGGCGGCGTGGTGCCTGGCCCACCACCGAGAATCGTTCCTGTACACGCACTTCGAGGAACTATGCGAGATCCTCGCGCGCTACGATGTCACGTTTTCCCTCGGCGACGGACTGCGTCCCGGCTCGATCGCGGACGCCAATGACGAGGCGCAATTCGCCGAGCTGCGCACGCTGGGCGAGCTGACGAAGATCGCGAAATCCCATGGCGTACAGGTGATGATCGAGGGCCCCGGGCACGTGCCGATGCACAAGATCGTAGAGAACGTGCGGCTCGAAGAGGAGCTGTGCGAGGAGGCGCCGTTCTACACCCTCGGCCCGCTCGCCACCGACATCGCGCCCGCCTACGACCACATCACCTCGGCGATCGGCGCAGCGATCATCGCGCAGGCAGGCACGGCCATGCTCTGCTACGTCACGCCGAAGGAGCACCTCGGCCTGCCCAACCGCGACGACGTGAAGGTGGGCGTGATCACCTACAAGATCGCCGCCCACGCGGCCGATCTGGCAAAGGGACATCCGCACGCGCAGGACCGGGACAACGAATTGTCCAAGGCGCGTTTCGAATTCCGCTGGCGCGACCAGTTCGCGCTGTCCCTCGACCCGGATACCGCACGCGACTACCACGACGAGACGCTGCCCGCCGAGCCCGCCAAGACCGCGCACTTCTGCTCGATGTGCGGCCCGAAATTCTGTTCGATGCGCATCTCGGCAGATGTCCGCGAGTACGCGGCGCGCCAGGGCCTGACCGACGCCGAAGCGCTCGAGGCAGGCATGGCGGAGAAGTCCGCCGAGTTCGCCGACAGCGGCAACGCCGTCTATCTGCCCGTCGTCTCTTGACGTCCTCCCCCGCCTGAAGGCGGGGGATTCCGGTCTGGGTGGCTCACGCCGCGCTTCCGGTGGGTTCCTCCCCTATCTCCCGATCGCCGCGGTGGCGTCGGCTCGGATTCGGGATTCGATGTGCCGAATCAGTTTGGTCAGGTCCGCGCAGTACACCGAGGGGTTGCGGAACCCGTCGCCTTCCCGGTACCGGGTGACGTAATGGCCGCCGCCGCATACGGTGTGGATCGGGCAGGACCGGCAGGTGTCGCTCAGCGCGTCGACCCCGATCTGGCGGGCAACCATGGCCGGCTCCACCATCGCCTGATCGAGCGGATTACCGTGACCGGTCGCGTGCAGTTTGGTGGCCCCGGAGAAAGCCGACTTCAAATCGTCGATCTGCTCCACGGTACCGTCGGTTTCGATCACCGCGATCCGGATCGGCCCCAGCCCGAATACTTCCGATGCCACGGTCCCGCCGAGGAGTAGGTCGATGATGTTCTCGAACATTCTGATCCGAGTTTCCAACTGCGGCGCACCGTACCAATGATCGAAGATCGTGATCAGCCAGTCCGCGTAGGGAGTGCTGTCCGGATCGTCGGAAAAACCGGGCGGAGGCGTCGTCCAATTGCCATGCGGTATTTCGAAATTGATTGCCAGCGGCTGAAAGGCGAGCATGCCTCGGTACGTTTGCAGCGGGTCATTTGCGAGGTCGATGACGCAGAGCAGACCCGCGAACAGGTGGCGCCGATCGCCGACCATCAGCTTTTCGACGCCAGCTGCGACCCGGGCGTAGGTCCCGGCGCCGCGTCGATCCCGGCGGTGGCGATCATGGCCGTGCTCATCGCCGTCGAGACTGACCGTGACACAGATGTCCCACTCATCGCAGATACGCAGGAACTCGTCATCGAGCAGCACGCCGTTGGTCTGCAGGACGATCCGGACAGTGCTGATCGGATCCAGTATCGCCCGGGCACGCGATGCGAAGTATTCGAAGTTACGGTGGCCTGCCAAAAGCGGTTCGCCGCCGAAAAAATTCAGGTTCAACACCGGGACCTCGAACCGCCGAGCATGATCAGCGATCATCAGGCAGGTGTCGTCGAAGGTCTTGCGGCTCATCGTCATCGGCTGGTCACGCCAACTCTGATCGGCCATCTCATAGAGATAGCAGTAGTCGCAAGCCAGATTGCATCGACTGTGCAGCTTGATGATGTAATCCAGGAACGGAAGGGTTTTCCATCCGTTGCCGAGCAACTCGGCAACATCCAATCCGTTTTCGGGCCAGGGCTTCCGCACTACAGGCAGTCCCAGCGCCACCGATGTCGGTTTCATGCTGTGTTCCCTCGACTGGTGGGGAAGAACGGTCACGGGTGGCCTGGCCACTGGCCCGTGACCGCCCCTACACGGTTAGAGCTGCTTCGGGCCGTTGATGAACGACTTGAAGCTACCGCGTGTTTCGGATCGAGACTCCATCTGGCGTTCCAGTGCGAAACGCAGAGCCGGGCTGACGTTATCCATCAACTGCTCGGGCTCGACTTCGGTGATTTCCGAAAGATTGAGCATCAAATAACTCCTTGGATTAGGACTACTTGTGACCGTTGATCAACGACTTGAAGCCGTTGTAGAAGACGGTCGGGTCTGATATCAGGTGTCGCTTCGACGCGGAGCGCAGATACGGTCCGACGTCGCGCATGAGCTACTCGGAGCCTCCCTGCGATTTCGAAATTTTCATAGCCTCCTGTTCACGTTGCGGGAATTCGAACCGGAACCCATCGGGATTTACGGCGACGGCCCCGATGCCGCCACCAAGGAGGTTCTCGGACGCTGGGATGCACGGCTGGCGCCGACCGCGAGGATGAACATTGCTGCCAGGGTCACCCACCGCACCACTCCGGACCCGAACGTGGCGAGCAGATAGCCGGCGGCGAGCGCACCCAACGCAACCGCACTGTTGCTGACCAGACGCATGGCGGCAAGTGCGCGGCCGAGTGTATGTTTCGGAATGATGGCGACCCGGTACAGGGTCAACGCGACATTCGATACGACGCCGACTCCGCCGACTCCGCCCCAGCACACCGCAAGCACAATCGGGTTGTCGCTCACCGCTATCGGCACGAGCAGCACCGTCCACACCCACAGGCTGGCGCGATAGACCAGCCGTGCCGACAATCGGGCGGTAAACCAGGGGGCGCCGACCGCACCCAGGATTCCTCCGATGCCTGCGGCCGAGAGCACGACGCCGATGGTCCACGCTGGGTACCCGGTCGTCTGCAACTCGAACAGAAGCAGCAGGAGAACGATCTGGATGATCAGATTCGACATGCCGATCGTCGCGGTTGATGCCCGCAGTAACGGCTCGTGCCACACGACACGCATGCCGGCGCCGATGTCGCGCAGCTCAGATCGAGATGCCAGGTCGGCGGGCGCCGAGCGGGTCCGGTTCGGACGAATCAGCGCCAGGGCGACCAGACAGTACAAGTATGTGGCTGCGTCGACGATGAACGGAAGCCAGCGCGCCAGACCGTAGATCGTGCCGCCGGCAGCCCGCCCGAGCAGCAAAGCAATGGGCTGTTCGGCCTCGAGGAAGGCGAACGCCGCGGGACGTTGCTCGGCGGACAAGACATCCTGTATTGCACCGAGTTCACAGACCTCGACGAAGACGTACACCGTCCCCTCGACGAAAGCCGCTACCGCGACCAGCGTGCCGAGATGCCGCGCCTCGACAAGCACCGAAGTGGCCACCAAGCAGACTGCCAGCAGCCCGACGACCTGGCAGATCATCAGGATACGCAGCCGATCGAAACGGTCCGCGGCAATACCCGACGGAATCTGGAAGATCAGAATCGGCGCACCGAGCGCGAACCCGACCCATCCCGCCGCGGCGGGCGAATCCGTCGTGGCAAGCACGAGCAGCGGATAGGCGATTCGCGCTCCGTGAAATCCCACCAGCGACATCGCATTGCCGGACCACAGCAGAAAGAAGCTCCGGTTGCGGGACAGCTGTGATTCATCAATCATCATTCATCGGACGATTCGGGATTCGACAACCATCGCAGCAGATCCACGACGTCGGTATCGCGATCAACCGCGTGATACAGATGGGCCGCCATCTCGGCACGGTCGGTGAGGATTCCGAAGTCGCTGTCCGGGAACAACGTGGGAAGCACCAGCGCCAGCCCGGCCCACAACTGCGGCCGGAGCGGGTCTTGCCGCAGTTCCTGGGTGTAGCTCGTGAACGCCGCGGAGATGTCGCCGGACAGGTACAGCCGGTCACCTTCGGGCTGGTCCGGGCTCGACAGCTCCTCGATGTCGGCGCTGTCGAGCGACTTCAACTGAGCCGAAAGACGAAGGCTACGATAGCGATCGGGAATGCAGTGCTGATCGGTCCAGGTTTCGGGGGGCAGAATCCGAGGGCCGGGTCGCCCCGAGGCCCACCGCGTGGAGAGCCAGGCGAGATCGTCCGCCGCCGGCCGCCGGTTCCGCACCTGCCAGAATGTCCGATGGGCGATCGTCACCTCCGATACCGCCAGGCGGACATCCGCTGGAATGTTCTCGTCGGCCCACGGCCGGATGGCCGCTGCGAGCGCATCGAGGAAACGCTCACCCTCTGTGGTGAGCAGGCCGGACGTGATCACCTGTGCCACCGCCGTTTCCAGCTGCACACGTCCGAGCTCGAAGTCCACGTGCGCCTGCCTGGACCCGTGGCAACTCGTATGGCGGTGCACTCGCCAGAAATCGATGACGCCGGTGAACGCATAGATCCCGTGCAGCAGACCGAAGATCGGGCGTGGGTCCTCACGCCAGGGCGCATAGCATCGAAAGAATGGATCCGGCTCTGTCAGCAGGAGAACCTGATCGGTCAGCAGGGTGAACTTCGTGTGCTGGATCTCATGAATCAGCGTAAGCGCCAGCTGGCACGGATCGGCGGGGGCTGTGGTGTACACGCAGCCGACTCCGCCGTACGCGGTGTGGCTCGTGCTGGCCACGAGGGGCTGGGTACTGAGCGGAACCACCATTTTCAGGCACTCGCGCATCGGCGCCAGATACCGGTCGAAATCGTGATGTAGCAGTTCCCACGCCGCCGCGAAGTCTGCTTGCCACCGCTCAGTTTGCGCCGCGGTGAGCCGCAGCGGCTCCAGGTGGCCAGGCGGCAGCTCGCGGAAGGGGTCGAGGTCGTCCAGAACAACCTCGACCGTGTGGTCGGCTCCCCATACGCGGCGCAACGGCAGCCATGCCGGATCGGAGTCGTGCTGCACGGACGGGATCCGAATAGCGGCCGTTTCGCCGGTGAAATGCAGCGAGCCGTTGCCGGACCAGTGCAGTGTGCAATGTCCGCAGTGATCCGACGGGCCGAGCAGCGCCATGCCGATACCCGGCAGCATCACGGAACCGTTGCGCACCACCAGCCTCATGGAACCCTCCGACCGACATCTGATGCCGACCGCCGCGGCAAGCCAACCCAGATATCCGCAGTCCGCCCACAGCGGAACCGCGGCATCGTCGGTGGACGTACGGATTCGCCGTAGTACACGGCCGAGCCAAATCCCGCCATGTGGGTAGGACAATGCGGCGGCCACCTCGGCGGGATATGAGTTCTGCGAATTCGCCAGGAACCGGTACGCGTCGAGAAGTCCTGCTTCATCGGCGATTTCGGGTGCCGCCGCGGTGACCTCTGCGACAAGGGTACGCAGCAGGATCACACGTCCGGTCGACATGCCGTCCATCAGCGCCGAAATATTGCCCCCGGTGCTGGTACCGAAGCTCGGATCGATGATGATGCCGTCGATCCGGTCGGCCGTTGCAGCCATTTCGTCCCCTGCCGCTAGCGCTCGAGAACGGACCCGACATCGGCCCGCACGCGCGATTCGATGTTTTGAATGAGCTTTCTGAGGTCGGCGCAGTACACCGACGGGTTTCGGAAGCCGGTATCCGCGCGATACCGGTGCACATAATGCCCACCGCCGCACACGGTGTGGACCGGGCATGCCAGGCAGCTGTCGGCGAGGGCGGCAAGGCCGATCTGCCGAGCCACGATGGACGGTTCCTGTAGCGCGAGGTCGAGCGGGTTACCCGGGCCGCGGATCGATAGCTTGGTGGCGCCATCGAACGCCGATTTCAATTCGTCGACCTGCTCCAGGCTGCCATCGGTTTCGATGACCACCAACCGAACGGCGTCGAGCCCAACGGCTTCCGAGGACATTCGGCCGCCAAGCAGCAGCTCGATGATATTGCCGAACAGTCGGACCGTGGTCTCTAATTCCGGTGCGCCGTACCAGCGCTCGAAGATCGCGATGAGCCAATCGGCGTAGGGCGTGACCGACTCGTCGGCGGTCTTTCCCGGTGGTGGCGTCTCCCAATTGCTGTGCGGCAGCATGAAATCTACGGCCGGCGGCTCGAACCTTGTCAGGGCCTCGTAAGTCTCCACCGGTTCGTTCTGGAGGTCGATCGTGCACAACAGGCCGGAGAACAGGTGCCGCCACTCGGGGGCCAGTAGTTGCGTCAGCCCGGCGACGACCTGCCGGTAGCTGCCCTCTCCGCGGCGGTCCAGCCGATGCCGGTCGTGTCCGCGCACGCTCCCGTCCAGGCTGACGCCGATTCGGATACCCCACTGATCACAGATGCGGAGGAACTCTTCGTCGATCAGCACGCCGTTGGTCTGAATACCGAACCGCACGTGTGTATCCGGTTCCAACGCGGCTCGCGCCGTCCGCGCGAAGTACTCGAGATTCCGTTTCCCGGCAAGCAACGGTTCACCACCATGGAACACGATATCCACCGCCGGAAGCGAATGCCGCTGTGCGTGTTCACGAATCATTCGACAGGTATCGTCGAAAACCCTCCGGCTCATGACTTTCGGCTGCTTCGACCAGCTCTGATCAGCCATTTCGTACATGTAGCAGTAATCACAGGCAAGATTGCAGCGACTATGAATCTTTACCACGTACTCCGTGAACGCCATCGGCTCCCAGCCGTCACGGATCAATGCGGCGACGTCCAATCCGGCAGCAGGCCAGGGCAATTGCGCCGTAGTTTGTTCCGTCGCCACCGGCGATCACTCCTTCTCGAATTGCATCCGCGATCGGGTCCGCTCCATGGAGCGGTCGGCCGAAGGAACTCGTACCTGTTTGAGTGACGTTACTTTCGAGATAGGAATCTTCGTCGCTCAGCACACCATCGGTCTGAATCCCCGACCGCACCTCGGCGATCGGCTTCAGCATCTCCGCGTTGTCCGAGCAAAGTAGTCCAGGCCCTGATACCCGACCAGGAGTAGCTCACGCCAACTCTGATCGGCCATATCGTAGACGTAGCAATAATCGCAGGCCGGATTACACCGGCTATGGATTTTCACGACGAATTCCATGAACGCCATCGGATCTCAACCGCTGCGGCACAGCTCAGCCATGTTCAATCCCGATACCGGCCATAGCGATTCAGCACGGAATACGCAGTCGACACCGGTATCGACTCCTCTTCCGCCCGCGAAGAACTGCGAATGACCATTCGTATCGAGCCACCCGCAAGTCCTTCCGATCGACGTGGTCTACTCGGCGGGGCTGATGAAGGAATTGAAACCGCCGCGTCGGTCCGCGTCGCTCGAGTGCTGCTCGAGTACTGCGCGCGGAGCAGGGCTCGAAGTGGCCATCAGTACCTCGGGATCCGCTCCGCAAGTTCGACAAGGTTTCCCATGACATACCTCATTTTCGTTCTCGGCCACCGCGTCTGACACTTCGCGGATGAGTAGATGATGACCGGCTGCCGCAGTACCGAGGAAGGACCGAACGCGCCGAGGAAGCGGACCGAATGCGCCAGTGTTGCACCGGCATCCGCTCCACACGCGAGATATGCCACCGCCGCCGGCGCGCAGCGCGGCCGATGATCGTCAGCACAGGGCAAGACGGGCCGCGTCGATGTATGATCGAGGCCCGCCAATGGCCCGCTCGAGAATCATCTGATGGATTCGGCAGATCTCATCCTTTTACCCAAACTCGCCCTCGACTACACCGGCCTGTCCGGTCCGGTTCGGCGGCAACTGGCCCGCGAGGCGGGCATACCTGAATGGATGTTGGACAGCACGCGGGTGGCCGTACCCAGCGACCGAAAAATCCGGTTGTGGGAGTTGGTCGAGCACGAACTCGCTGATCCGCACGTGGCACTGCGTGCCGGGCGATCGTGCGTTCCGGGGAGCTTCGGATTGATCGACTATCTGTTCATGACGGCACCGACCATAGCAGCGGGAATGACCCGAACAGTTGCCTACGTCAACGTTCTCTCCACCCATTGCATCCTGTCGGTGGTCGATGGGCCCGAGGAGATCGGCTTCGATCAGGACACGGCCTGCGGTGACGGACGAGGCAGAGAGCTGGCGACGCAGGTCGCGCTCGCCACCATGGTCGCACGGACCCAGCAGGGAACCGGTGGGGTGGTGAAGCCGGTGCGGGTCAGCTTCCGGCAGGCCGCGCCTCGACGGCACGATCAATTCGTCGAGACTTTCGGCACAACTCGGATCGAGTTCGGCGCTCCGACAGATCAGCTGATGTTCCGTGTCGCCGATATGGCACGGCCGCTCGCGACTGCCGACCCCATGCTGGCCGGGATTCTGCTCCAGCATGCCGAAACCGCAGCGGTGCGGCCACCCGCTGTGACGTGCTCTGAGCAACTGCACCACGTACTGCTCGCGTTGCTAGGTACCGGTCCGATCACTGTGGACCGCGCGGCATGCGGAATGGCAACGAGTGGCCGCAGTCTGCAGCGGCGACTTGCAGGAGAAGGCACCACGTGGCGCCGCGAACTCGACCGTGCTCGCCTTGCCTGGTTGGAAAACCAGAAGCCGCGTCCCGGCATGTCCCAGGACGATGTCGCCCGTCAACTCGGTTATTCCGATGCAAGGGCGTTCCGTCGTGCGCGGCAGCGGTGGTCAGCCGAAAGCGGTCGGAATTGACTCGCGCAGGCGGGCACGGCCATGCTCTGCTACGTCACGCCGAAGGAGCACCTCGGCAGCCCAGCTCAATAGGACTGGAGTTCCATCAGAGTTCCCTCGGGGTCACGCAGGTGCGCCGTGCGCAGGCCCGGACCCCACTCCGGCCGGTCGGCCGGCGGTGTGATCACGGACGCGCCGTGTCGGACGCACACTTCGGTACCAGCGTCGACATCCTGCACCCGGCAGACGAACATCACCGTGTCCTGGGCGGGTGCGGCCAGGACGTGGAGTCCGGCCGCGCCCGTGACCTCGGCCATCGCCGCGCGATCGAACAGCACCAGCACGGCTTCGTCGCCCACATCCCAGTTCGCGTACGGGCCCGCCGCAGTGCCTTTGATCAGCGTGGCACCGACCAACTCCGGCAGCACAGCCGCGTAGAACTCGAAGCACTCGGCGAAACGGGTGACCAGCAGTCTCGGATGTAGCGCGTCCACGACGTCCTCCAATTAGTAGGTTCACACCTATTGTAGGTTGGGCCCTATAATAGGAGGATGGAATCCGGACGCGCGCTGCCACCGAGCCTGCTCGACCTGGACATCTACCTGCTGTCGCGGGTCGGCAAGGCCGCACGCGGCCGATTCGCGGATCGCCTGTCGACCCGTGGACTGCGACTGTGGCACATGGCGATCCTCGCCGCACTGGCCGATTTCGGCCCGCATGCCCAACGCGATCTGGCCGAGCGGCTGTCCATCCACCCGAGCGACGTCGCCAAGATCGTCGACGAGCTGGAAGCCGCCGGACAGGTCGAACGCGCGCGCGACGACAGCGACCGCCGCCGAATCACCGTCCGCCTGACGCGAACCGGTCGCACGGCGCTGAAGGCACTCGACCACGAAGCCCACGAGATCAGCGACGAGATCCTCGCCCCGCTCACCCCTGCCGAGCGCACCCACTTGACCGTGATGTTGCAACGCCTTTTCGCGCACGCGTATCCGGATTCCGTTGCCGCTCCGGCACAGCGGTTCGTGCGTCTACTCGAAAGCGAAGACCTTGGTTGAGCGTTCTACCGGAACAAATTCACGAACTGCCCTCGCAGCCCGCGTCGTTAGTACGCTGAAGGTGTTGTCCGTGCTGCTGGGCGCGGCCGAGATCATGGTCACCGGAGCTTGTTCCTCGACTCCGTCCGCGCCAGTCGACTCGGCAAACGGGCGATCGACAGCACCGCTCGGAGGGGTACCGCTGAGCGGTTGGAAGCTCACATTGCCCGTGGCGGATTCGGGCCGCAAGGCGAAGATTATCGATCCAGCTGCCGTCACAGCCCCATGGTTGGCTCGCGACGGTGCCGGCAATCTGGCTTTCTGGGCGCCGGCCCGTGGTGTGACAACTTTCCATTCCGATCACCCTCGTACCGAATTGGACAGCCGCACCGAATTCAGAGCGGGTTCGAGCATTCACAACCTGCGGGCGAGCCTGTCGGTAACCCAGCTCCCCGACAAGAGCAAGAAGATCATCGTCGGCCAGATGCACGGTGCGGGAAGTATTTCCTCGGTGCCATTCGTGATGGTCGTCTACGACTCGGGAGCGCTCGACGTCGTCGTCAAGCAGAAGCAATCCGGATCCGAGGGAAACCGCGATTCGCTCTTGTCGAATGTTCCGCTCGGCGCCACGTTCGACTACAAGATCACTGACAATGGTGATGGCAGCTTGAGGTTCACCGCGACATATGGCTCGACTACGAACATGAGAAAGGTCGCACTGCCCGCATCGTTTTCCGATGCTGCCGTCCGGTTCCAGGCAGGTGATTATCAGCAGGACGACGTCGATGAGGACCCCTCCGACAGCGGTCGGGTTGTCTTCACTGCCCTGTCAGCCGACTGAACCGAAGTTCGTGCCGGACCAGTTTGCGATACACCTCGAGCCATCCCACGAAATTCCCAGCTATCCCGAGCCGACTACACAGTTGCCGATGATCGGCTAACGCACCATCTGCTCGATAAGGCGCCGGGCCGCGCGGTCGGTGCGTTCGACCTCGCCCGTGATCAGGCGGTCCTGGAGGATGCCGCGCAGCCCCGAAACCAGCAGAGTGGCAACGACTTCCGGGTCATCGATGGAATCGAGGCCACGCAGGCCTTCGACGAGCGCCGACACGAAGACGGCGATGGCGGAAGTGGCGTAGCGAATATACGGACTGTGCGGAGCACACGCCGCGCCGAGCACCTGGAGCATCACCTTGACGCTCGTGCTGCCTTCGCCCGAGGTGTTGGTGGTCCAGAAATCCCAGAGCCGGTCGCGCAGCGCGGAGGCGTCCTCGATGTCGGCGAACAGGGCCGCGATGTCGGGCCGCTGCGTCGCCAGCGCCTGAACCAGCAGCTCTTCCTTGGTCGTGAAGTAGTAGATCAGCATGCGCGAGCTGGTGCCGAGTTCGGCGGCGAGCGGGCGCAGAGACAGGTCCACGAGGCCGTGGCCGGCGATGTAGCGCACGACGGCGGCGAGCAGTTCGGCGCGTTTGGCGTGGTCGAGGGGGCGAGCCATGAGTTGACTGTAGCGACTGGTACAGGTATTGATGACATCGTGACTGTAACAATCGCTTCAGAAACTCGGGATTCGGTCGTCGTCACCGGTTACGCGGCTACTACGTCGCTCGCCGACGACATGGACGCGACCTGGTCCGAATTGCTGGCGGGCCATAGCGGCATCGGCGTGCTCGACGACGACTTCGTGGCCGAGTACGATCTGCCGGTCCGGATCGGCGGCAAGCTGAGGTCACAGCCCGGCGACCAGCTGACCCGTGTCGAGCAGCGCAGGCACTCCTATGTCGAGCAGATGGCGCTGGTGCTCGGACGCCGG
This sequence comes from Nocardia sp. NBC_01730, assembly GCF_035920445.1. Classification (NCBI taxonomy): domain Bacteria; kingdom Bacillati; phylum Actinomycetota; class Actinomycetes; order Mycobacteriales; family Nocardiaceae; genus Nocardia; species Nocardia sp. NBC_01730. The sequence goes on from NZ_CP109162.1 coordinate 5,492,962, forward strand.
GTCTGGCGCGCCGCGGGCACTCCCGAGCTGGACGGCGAGCGGCTGGCTGTCGCCATCGGCACCGGGCTCGGCGGTGGCGACGCGCTGATCAGCGCGGTCGACGCGATGCGCGACGGCGGGTACCGCAAGGTCTCGCCGATGTCGGTGCCGATGGTGATGCCGAATGGGCCCGCCGCAACAGTCGGCCTGGAAATCGGCGCGAAGGCCGGGGTCTTCGCGCCGGTCTCGGCCTGCTCGTCCGGTTCGGAGGCCATCGCGCACGCCTGGCGGCTGATCACCACCGGAGAGGCGGACGTCGTGGTGGCGGGCGGTGTCGAAGGGCACATCCACGCCGTACCCATCGCGAGCTTCGCGATGATGCGCGCGATGAGCACCCGCAACAACGAGCCGGAGCACGCTTCCCGCCCGTTCGACCGGGACCGCGACGGGTTCGTGTTCGGCGAGGCGGGCGCACTCCTGGTGCTCGAGTCGGAGCGGCACGCGCGAGCCCGCGGCGCCACCGTCCACGGTAGGGTGCTCGGCGCGGGCATCACCTCCGACGCCTACCACATCGTCGCCTCCGAGCCGGAGGGCGTCGGCGCCGCCCGCGCCATGCGCAAGGCCATGCACACTGCCGGACTTCAGGTTTCGGATATCCACCATGTGAACGCGCACGCCACGTCCACATCCATCGGCGATGCCTCGGAGGCGAATGCGATCGCGGCGGTCGTCCCCGACGCCTCGGTCTATGCCCCGAAATCCGCGCTGGGACACTCGATCGGGGCAGTCGGCGCCCTCGAATCGTTGATTACCATGCTGACCCTGCGCGACCAGACCGTCCCGCCCACATTGAATCTCGACAACCGCGATCCGGCGATCGATCTGGACATCGTCGCGGGCGGCCCGCGCACCCAGCGCATCGACTTCGCGCTGAACAACTCGTTCGGATTCGGCGGTCACAACGTCGCCCTCGCGTTCGGCCGGGTCTGACCGCGACCTCGGACCGGCACAGAGATACCGTCGTAACACAGCCCGAACAACTCGCCGACCCGGCACCGCGGCCGGTCCGAAGGACGGACAACGATGTGAGCGACGCCTTCTACCTGCCCGATCCGGCGAATCCGCAGCGATTCGTCTCGACCGAGCTCACCCGCGGTCCCTGGTCGCCGGACGCCCAGCACGCGGGGCCACCTTCGGCGCTGCTCGGTCACGTGATCGAGCGGTGCGAGCCGCGTACAGGGTTCCAGGTCGGGCGCGTCGCCGTCGAGATCCTCGGCCCGGTGCCGCTGGAGCCGCTCACGGCGAAGGCCCGCGTCGTGCGTCCCGGCCGCAGCGTCGAGATGATCGAGGCGGCGCTGTCAACGGATCGCGGGCCGGTGCTGCGGGCGAATGCCTGGCGGTTCAAGCTGGCCGAGCCGGAATTGGCACTACCCGAACGCTTCCTGCCGACCGGCGCCCGCCCCGGACCCGAGCAGGCGGCGCCCGCGCGATTCCCGTCCACCCAGCCGGTCGGCTTCCACACCGCCATCGACTACCGATTCGTCACCGGCTCTTTCACCGAACCGGGCCCGGCGATCTGCTGGATCCGGCTCAAATATCCCATCGTGGCGGGCACCACCCCGAGCCCGCTCGAGCGCACCCTCGCCGCAGCCGACTCCGGGAACGGCGTCAGCGCGGTCCTCGACTGGTCCCGCTTTCTGTTCATCAATACGGACCTGACAGTCACCCTGCATCGCCAGCCCGCGGGCGAATGGGTCTGCCTCGACGCCGTCACCCATCCCCAGCCGCACGGCATAGGTCTGGCCGAATCCGCCCTCTACGACGAAAAGGGTCCCCTGGGCCGCAGCACTCAGACCCTGTTCCTCGGTACCCGATAGTCGCTGCCCCGCTGGCGTGTTCACTGCCGCCGTTCCCAGCGCCAGGCGAACTCACCCGCCTCCGGCGGAGGGCCGGGCAGATCACCATCCGCGGCCAGGCCCGCCACCAGCATGGTGAGCACCCGACGGCGCAGCTGCGCGGTGCGCTCCCGGCCCGGGAGCACGACGGCCGAGCACGACTCCAGAATCAACCCGAGATCCTGCGGGTTCACGCCCCCGCGCAGCTTGCCGGTGGCATGCGCGCGGCGCACGATCTCCTCGGTCACCTCACCTGAGTGCATGACGTCGGACAGGATCGATTCGTCGGGAGTGAAGGTGCCCGCGAGGTGGACGGTCAGCGAGTGCACGTCCGCGTCGACCACCCGCTCCAGGAACCCAACCAGGCCGCGCCAGCCGTCCGAATCCTCCAGCGCCGCATCGGCTTCCGTGTTATAGCGGCGCAGGCCCTCGTGGCAGAGGGTGCGCAGCAGCACTTCCTTGCTCGGATAGCGGCGATACAACGCGCTGATCCCGACGCCCGCGTGTTCCGCGACGGCGGCGATGGGGGCATTGGCATCAGCAAGGAATACGGCGCGAGCGGCCTCCAGGATCAACCCGTCGTTGCGGGCCGCCTGTGCTTTGCGGCCGGGCAATGCCTTCTGAGCTGGGGCGTCGGATGATTTCGGCATGCGGTCCAGGTTAGCACTTGAAACGGAATGATCCGTTCTGCTATGGTTCAAACAGAACGAAGCATTCCGTTTCAAAAGGAGCGAAACATGACCGCGATCACCCCCTCCCGCATCGCCATCAAGCCCTTTCGGATCGACGTCCCGCAGGCCCAGCTCGACGATCTGACCGACCGCCTCCGCCGCGCCCTGTGGCCGAGCGAGCTGCCCGGTGTCGGCGATTCCTACGGTGTTCCTGGAGATCGCGTTCGGGCCCTCGCCGAGTACTGGGTGGAGCGGTTCGACTGGCGGGCGCTCGAAGCGAAGCTCAACGCCTACCCGCAGTTCACCACCGAAATCGACGGCGAAGACATCCACTTCTTGCATATCGAGTCCGCGCGGCCCGACGCCGTCCCGGTGATCCTCACCCACGGCTGGCCGGGCACCGTCCTGGAATTCCTGGACGTCATCGCGCCGCTGACCGCGCCGGATTCGGCCGACGTGCCCGCTTTCCACCTGGTCATCCCCTCGCTGCCCGGCTTCGGTTTCTCCGGCCCCACCCGAAGCACGGGCTGGAACCGCTACCGCACCGCCAAGGCGTGGGTGGAGCTGATGGACCGGCTCGGTTACCAGCGCTACGGCGCGATCGGGAACGACGCGGGCTCGATGGTCGCGCCCGAGATGGCCAAGATCGCGGCCGACCGGATGATCGGGGTGCACGTGACGCAGCTGTACTCGTTCCCGTCCGGCGACCCGGCCGAGTTCGAGGGGATGTCACAGGAGGACATGGCCGCGCTGCAGCATCTGCAGTGGTTCCACGACAACAAGATGGCGTTCAACATCCTGCACAGCCAGCAGCCGCAGACGCTGGCGTACGCACTTGCCGATTCGCCGGTGGGGCTGCTCGGCTGGAACGCGCAGCTGATGGGCGAGAGCCTGGACGAGGAGTTCGTGATCGGCAACGTGGCGATCTACTGGCTGACCGGCACCGCCGCCTCGTCCATCCGCTTCTACTACGAGGACGCCAACGCCACCGAGCAGCCGCAGGGTCCGACCACGGTGCCGACCGGATTGGCCATGTTCAAAGGTGACTTCCAGTCGATCCGCCGGTTCGCCGAGCGTGACCACGAGAACATCGTCCGCTGGAACTCCTACGACCCCGAACCTGTCGAGAGCAGCGCCAACGACGCGGCGGGCCACTACGCCGCACATGAGGCCCCGGAGTTGCTGGTTGACGACATCCGGCAGTTTTTCGCGGGTCTCGACTGAGCATTCCCACTCCTCGCACGGCCCGCCTCCCACGTTTCCGGTGGCGGGCCGTTCGCCTGTGCCGCTCGAGACACTCCCTTATGTCATCGAGACTCACGGCCATGGTTCGTCTCGCTTCCCGCTGATGTACTGGGTTTGCCAACAGCTCAACAGCTTTCAGCCAAGGAGAGACACATCATGAGAATCGCAGTCTTCGGAGCCACCAGCACCGTCGGTCGTCTGGTCGTCGAGCAGGCCGTGCGGGAAGGGCACGAGGTGACCGCGTTCACCCGGAGCGCGGCGAGCGTGGGGCAGCAGCACGAGCGGCTGAATATCGTGGAAGGCGACGTGCTGGACACGAATTCGGTAGAACGCGCGGTGCGCGGTCAGGACGCGGTGCTGATCTCGCTCGGCAACGGCCGCAAGGGCGTTGTCCGGGCGGAGGGCACGAAGGCGGTCATCGAGGCGATGAGCCGGACCGGGGTGAAGCGGCTGATCTGCCAGACCACGCTCGGCGTCGGCGACAGCAGGGGCAACCTGAACTTCCTGTGGAAGTACGTGATGTTCGGGCTGCTGCTGCGCCAGGCCTACGCCGACCATGTCGAGCAGGAGGAGTACGTCCGTGCCAGTGACCTGGACTGGACGATCGTGCGGCCGAGCGCCTTCACCGACGGACCGCGCACCGGCAGCTACCGCCGCGCATTCCCCGCGGGCGAGCAGGGCCTCGCCCTGAAGATCGCCAGGGCCGACATCGCGGACTTCATGGTCGAGCAGTTGTCCGACCCGACCTACCTCCGCCAGGCACCGGGCATCTCGAACTGAGGAAGGCCCACCATGCCGCGGCCTTCTCCGCCGCTTCCCACGCGACCCACGCACCGGAATCCGGGAGCGTGGGTCGCGGTCGTTACAGCGCGTGCTCGTGCAGCTCGCCCCAGGCTGGGAAGGGGTCGGGATACGCGGCCCATTCGGCCGGTCCCTCGGCGAACTCGGCGTCGGTGAGCAGGGCGTCGTCGAGCAGCGCACACACCCTGTCGCGGTCCAGCCTTATCCCGATGAAGACGATCTCCTGCCCCGGCCGCACCTCCAGCGACGACCACCAAGCGGCGGGTTCGAAGACCAGGTTGGGCCCGGCCTGCGACCAGACCGCGGCCAGCGACGACCGGCTCGCGATCCAGCAGAATCCCTTGCTGCGCAATAGACCTCGCAGCTGTTCCAATGCTTCGGACAAGCGCAGCGGATGGAACGGCCGGTCGGCGGTGTAAGTGAGGCTGCGGATGCCGTACTCCTCGGTCTCCGGCGTGTGCCCGCCCGCCAGCTCCTCCGCCCACCCCTCCGTCTCGGCGGCTACCACCGGGTTGTAGCGGCCGGTGTCGAGCACCTCGGCCAGATCGACGACGCCGTTGCTGGTACGCAGCAGGTGGGCGCGCGGATTGAGTGCGCGCACCGTGGCCTCCACTGCGCCCGCGGCCGCCTCGCTCACCAGGTCGGTCTTGTTGACCAGCAGCACGTCGGCGAACTCCACCTGATCCACGAGCAGGTCGGCGATGGTGCGCGCATCTCCCTCGCCAGCTTGCAGATTCCGCTCGGCCAGCGCTTGTCCGCGCGCCACCTCGGCGAGGAACGTCGAGGCGTCGACCACGGTCACCATGGTGTCCAGGCGCGCGATGTCACCGAGCGAGAACCCGTCCTCGAACTCCCAGTCGAAAGTCGCGGCCACCGGCATCGGCTCGGAAATGCCGGTCGACTCGATCACCAACTGGTCGAACCGGCCCTCCCTGGCGAGCCTGGCGACAGCCTCGATCAGATCCTCGCGCAGCGTGCAGCAGATGCAGCCGTTGGTCAGCTCGACCAGCTTTTCCTGGGTGCGATCGAGGTGGCCCTGCCCCGCGACCAGCGCGGCGTCGATATTGACCTCACTCATGTCGTTGACGATGACCGCCACCCGACGACCTTCTCGGTTGGCGAGGATGTGGTTGAGCAGCGTCGTTTTGCCCGCACCGAGAAAGCCGGACAGTACGGTGACGGGAAGCAGGTCCGATCTCATGGCTTTAATGATAACGATTTTCATTTACTGTCGCCGCCGGGGTCCCGGTTGCCCGTGGCATCACGTCCGCGCCGCCGTAGGGTTTGTCCCGTGAAACTGCTGCCATTGCCCGCCGACGGGCAAACCCCCGTCCGGGCGCTCACCATTGCCGGTACCGATTCCGGCGGAGGCGCCGGAATCCAGGCCGACACCCGCACCATGGCACTGTGCGGCGTCCATGCGCTGGTGGCTGTGGCGGCGGTGACCGTGCAGAACTCGGTGGGTGTCAGCGGCTTTCATGAAATCCCGCCGGAGGTCGTGGCCGATCAGGTGCGTGCCGTCACGGGCGATATCGGCGTAGGCGCCGCCAAGACCGGCATGCTGGCCTCCACCGCGATCATCGAGGCGGTCGCGGCGGTCTGCCAGGAGGTCGGCATCGGCCGCGACGGCCGGATTCCGCTGGTCGTCGACCCGGTCGCGGCGTCGATGCACGGGGATCCGCTGCTGCACGCGGAAGCGCTCGACGCGGTCCGCCACACGCTGATACCGCTCGCGACGGTGGTGACGCCGAACCTGGACGAGGTCAGGCTGATCACCGGCATCGACGTCGACGACGAGGATTCGGCGCGGCGCGCGGCCCAGGCGCTGCACAAGCTCGGGCCGGCCTGGGCGATCGTCAAGGGCGGGCACCTACGCTCGTCGGAGTACAGCACCGATCTGCTGTTCGACGGCGAACAGTTCCTGGAGTTCACCGCCCCGCGGATCGTGACCGGCAACGACCATGGCGGCGGCGACACACTGGCCGCCGCGCTCGCCTGCGCGCTCGCCCATGGCTACCCGGTTCCCGAAGCGGTGGAGTTCGCCAAGGAATGGACCTACCGCTGCCTCGCCGCGTCCTACGATCTCGGCGCGGGTCACGGCCCGGTATCGCCGCTATGGCGACTGCACCAGAGCTGATTCGGCAACCGGTCAGCGAGCCATCCACCTTCCGCATTCCCGCACGGCGCTATTCGGTGCGGTCTGCGCGCAACCTGACGCGCATCCGCCCGTACCCCGCCGAGCAGATCGACCTCGACTTCGATCCCGAGGTGAACCGCGTCGCGCTGCTCGACGATTCCCGGCCAGCCGATCGAGTCGGTTCAGACGTCTTGCCACCACCACTGGTAATTGATCTACTACTGAGGGCCGAGAATTCGGGCGCGCGGGGAGGAATTCCACGGATGGATCCAGTCACCATCATCACCACAGCCGTCGCGGTCGGTACTGCCGCCGGTGTGACCGATACCGCCAAACAATCTGTGGCCGACGCCTATTCGGCGTTGAAAAGTCTCATCACGCGCCGCTATCGCGGTGTGGATCTGCGGCAGGTTGAGAACATGCCGGAGTCGACCGCCGAGCGGGAATCGCTCGCACAGGCCCTGAGCGAACGTGGCGCTGCCGATGACCACGAGTTGGTCGCCGCGGCAAGGGATCTGATCACCGCAGTGCGGACCGGCTCGGAAGGAGCGGGCGCGGTGGTCGGCGTCGATCTGGAGATGGTGGAAGCCGCGGCGCTGCGCATCAGCGGCGTCTCGTCGCAGGGGATCGGTGTCAGGGTGCGAGGGGGGCACTTCAGCGGTGACATAGACATCCACAACATCGTCGCAGGGCCGGGTGAGCCACCACACCCCGCCTGAGCGCGGCGGCCCCAGCCGACGCCACCGCGCCGATCACCCACACCACATACATTTCCACCGAACTCTCCGATGTCCACGCCCGAGACATCTACATCACCAACCGAGTTCACCCGTCGCCGTCCACGAGCTTGGTCGTCGTGGGCAAGATCCCGCAAGAGCCACCGCATTTCGTCATCCGTGACGAGTTGACGCGGCTGCGCCGGGCGCTCGAGCGGTCCCGAGTGGCGGTGGTGGTTACTGGGATGCGCGGGGCGGGAAAGACCCAGCTGGCGGCCGCCTGTGCGCGCGCCGATTTCGATTCCGGCCGTGGACTGGTGGGATGGGTCAATGCCGAAACACCCGAGACCACGCTGTCCGGGCTGGCCGAGATCGCCGAGCGCCTCGGTCTCGCCGATGCGGAAGGCGACTCCGTCGTCTCGTCCCAGCGGTTGCGAGATCATCTGTCCGGCAGCACCGACCCCGGGTTGCTGGTGTTGGACAACGCCGCCGACCCGGATCGGCTCCGGGACCTTCTCCCGACCGGCGGCAGCACTCGCGTACTGATCACCACTGCCGACCGATCCTTCAGCGCCCTGGGCGAACCCATCGACCTCACGGGTTTCGCGCGCCCGGAATCGGTGCGGTATCTCGGCAACTCCACCGGACTCGGCGACGACGGCGGCGCCGAGCAGATCGCGGAAGACTTGGGAAATCTACCGCTGGCCCTGTCCGCGGCGGCAGCGACCATCGTTGGCCGACGTCTCGACTACGCAGGCTACCGGCAGTTGCTGCACGACCACCCGCTGCCGAAAGCGCTGCAGCGCAGCGCAGGCCACGACTATCCCCGATCGGTCGTCCAGGCGATCCTGCTGTCGATCGACACCACCGAGGCTGGTACGAACGATCACTTACTGGATCAGCGGGTCGTGTGGCTGTTGGGTGCGATGGCGATGCTCTCCTCCGGTGGCGTGCGCCGCACGCTGCTGCCCGACACGTTCGGGCGAATCGATGAGGCATTGGATCGCTGCGTGGCCGGCTCGCTGCTGTCCTGGTCGACCGCCGGCGACACCGTCATCATGCACCGGCTCGTCGCCCGCGTCTTGCGCGAGCGCGCTCAGTCTCTTCCTGTCGTAGGAAGATTCGGACGGATGGTCAGGGCATATCGTGGTCGAGGCGGGCGCGATCGCGTCCAACTCGTCCGTTACGCATTCGCGGTGATACTGCCGAACTTGTTCGACCCATCCGAGGCATGGGCGCGCCGGGACGAGGGAGCCCATCTCGTCGATCAGATCGACGCGCTATGGGACACCGAAATGACCGACACCAGCCCCAGAAGCTACGCAGTGGCGATGTTGGCGGCCCGGAGATGGGCCGTTACCCAGCTGATCTCGGCTGCGGACACGGCCCGAGCCATCACGCTCGCACAAGACGTCGTCATCCATAGTGCGCGAGTCCTCGGACCCGACCACCCGGACACCCTCCTCTCCCGCCACAACCTCGCGGAGGCATACCAGGCGGCTGGGCGGCTCGACAACGCCATCGCGCTGTATCAGGAGAATCTGACCGACAACCGTCGAATCCTCGGACCCGACCACCCCGGCGCGATCCAGTCCCGCAACAATCTGGCCCAGGCATACCAGGTAGCGGGCCGAGTCGACGACGCCATCCACCTACATCAGGCAAACGTCGCCGAGGCGTCGCGACTCTTCGGGGCACATAACCCCGACACCCTCAACATCCGCAACAATCTCGCCATGGCCTACCAAGCGGCGGGCCGACTCGACGACGCCATCGCCTTGTACGAGGCAACCCTCGCCGACATGGCGCGCCTGCTCGGCAAAGACCACCCCGAGACCCTCAACTCCCTGCACAACCTCGCCCACGCCTACGGTTCGGTAGGCCGACTCGACCGCGCCATTCCGCTGCACGAAACAAACTTCGCCGAACGCGGTCGAGTCCTCGGACCCGACCACCCGAACACCCTCACCGCCCGCAACAACCTTGCGGAGGCATACCAGATGGCGGGCCGACTCGACGACGCGATCGCCTTGTACGAGGCGAATCTCGTCGAGCGTCTGCGGGTCTTCGGACCCGACCACCCGGATATCCTCGCCGCCCGCCACAACCTCGCCTACGCGTACCAAACGGCAGAACGACCAGCGGAGGCCATCGCGCTCTACGAGGCGAACCTCGTGGACAGCAGGCGAGTGCTCGGACCCGACCACCCGCAGACTCTCCTCACGCATGGCGGCCTCGCCTACGCCTATCTCTCAGCGAGACAACTGGACAAAGCGATCGCGTTGCACGAGACGAACCTTCGCGATCGACTGCGGGTCCTCGGACCCGACCACCCCTACACCCTCCATTCCCGCAACAACCTCGCCGAGGCCCTCCGCGCGGCGGGACAATACAAGCGGGCCATTCCCTTGTATGTGGCGAATCTCGCCGATAGCGAGCGAGTCCTCGGACTCGACCACCCCGACACCCTCAATATCAGCAACAACCTCGGCGGCGCCTACCATGCGGCGGGCCTCTTCGACGAAGCCCTCGCGCTGAATCAGACAAATCTCGCCGACTGTCAACGCGTTCTGGGCCCCGACCACCCCAGAACCCTCAACTCCCGCCACAACCTTGCCGACACATACAGGGCGGTGGGCCGGGTCGACGATGGCATCACGCTGCACGAGGCGAACCTCGCCGCTTATGAACGGGTGCTCGGTGACAATCACCCCGACGTCCGCACCTCGCGCCGCGCCCTCGCAATCACCTTTCGATCGGCGGGCCGATTCGAAGAAGCCATTGCCCTGTACGAAAAGAACGTCACCAGCTGGGAGCAGGCCCGCGGGCACGACCACCTCTTCACCCTCATCTCCCGCGACGAACTCGCGGCTGCCTATCTAGCGGCGGGTCGATCAGCCGAGGCCGTCGCCCTCTGCGAGGCGATGCTCACCCAGAGCGCGCGCGTTTTCGGTACTGACCATCCGGTGACCGACAAAGTGCGCGAAAGCCTCGCCGTCGCTCACCAGGCCATCCGCCGTCGAATCGAGTGAGCATGCGGCCCCGCGCTGTGGTCAGCGCTTCTTGGGATCAGTGGTGATCTCGCCCGCGGGCTTGGCCTTCTTCTCCGCTCGCTTTTCCTTGAGAGACTTCCCGGACTTCTTGGACATCGAGCTGCGCGGAGATTTGTCGGACAATCGTAGTCCTTCGCTCGGAGACCTGAATGGTCCCGGTGCCGTCGACCGTACGCTACGCCGACCTGCCAGGGGTGCGATCGTATCGGGTGCCCTGCCCCCAGGAACCTCACAGCTGGGGCCCAGCTCCATGGGAGTGTGAGAGCCGAGGGTAGTTCCCATGACCGAGACTGTGACCGTCGCGGCGGCGGAACGAACCGATACCACGGGTGCGCCTGTGCTGGACGTGGTGATACCCGTCTACAACGAGGAGGCCGACCTCGGCGTGTGCGTACGCAGGCTGCACGCCTATCTGCGCGATGGGTTCCCATTCCCGGCGCGAATCACGGTAGCCGACAACGCGAGTACCGACGACACACTCCAGGTCGCCCAACTGCTCGCCGAAGAGTTGGACGATGTCCGCGTCGTGCACTTGGACGCCAAGGGCCGAGGACGGGCGCTGCGTGCGGTGTGGGAACGCTCCGACGCACAGGTGGTCGCCTACATGGACGTCGACCTGTCCACCGACCTGAACGCGCTGCTTCCCCTGGTCGCGCCGCTGATCACCGGGCATTCCGACCTAGCCATCGGCACCCGGCTCAGCTCCTCGTCGCGGGTAGTGCGCGGGCCGAAGCGCGAGATCATCTCCCGCTGCTACAACCTGCTGCTGAAAGCCTCACTGCGAGCGCATTTCTCGGACGCGCAGTGCGGATTCAAAGCGATGCGCACCGCCGTCGCGCGGCGTCTGCTGCCGCTGGTTCGCGACGGGGAGTGGTTCTTCGACACCGAACTGCTCGTGCTCGCCGAACGGGCCGGGCTGCGCATCCACGAGGTGCCGGTGGACTGGATCGACGACCCGGATAGCCGGGTCGACATCGTCGACACCGCACGCAAGGACCTGCTGGGGATCGGGCGGCTCGGTCGGGCGCTGGCCACCGGGGCACTGCCGCTGGAGGAACTGCGCAGGGCCGTGGGCCGGGAACCGCTGGTTCCCGGTGTGCCGCTGGGCATGGTCGGACAGCTGGTGCGCTTCGCGATTGTGGGCGTGCTGAGCACGCTGGCCTACTTGCTGCTTTATGTTGTGTTGCAATCGTTTACCGGCGGACAGGTGGCGAACTTCGTGGCGCTGCTGCTCACGGCAGTGGCGAATACCGCGGCCAATCGGGCGTTCACCTTCGGCGTGCGCGGCTCGGCCGGCGCGGTCTCGCACCAGTTCCAAGGGCTGGTGATCTTCGGGATCGGGTTGGCGCTGACCAGCGGGTCGCTGTTCACGCTGCATCGCTGGGCACCGGGAGCTTCGGTGCATGTGGAACTTTTCACACTGGTACTGGCCAATCTGGTGGCCACGCTGTTGCGGTTCGTCGGACTGAGATGGGTGTTCCGCAACAGTGCAGGCGCGGATCGCGCGATCGCTGCCGATCTGCGCGCCGACGGCCCGCTTGCGTTCGCCGCACCGGCTCCGGTATGGACCGCTCAGAAGCCCGTTCGCAGCGCACTCGACACCGAAGGAGACCGTTGATGACGGCGACGCTCGCTCCGCCGCCGGTCGCGGCCCAACCGCAACCGGCCCCGAAACGCGATGTCCGGTGGGAATACCCGGCGCTGGCGACACTGCTGATCGGCACCGCGGTCGCCTACCTGTGCAACCTGAGCGCCAACGGGTGGGCCAACTCGTTCTATTCCGCTGCCGTGCAGGCGGGTTCGGTGTCGTGGAAGGCGTTCTTCTTCGGATCGTCGGATGCGGCGAACTCGATCACCGTCGACAAACCACCCGCATCGCTATGGCTGATGGAGCTGTCGGTACGCGCGTTCGGGCTCAATAGCTGGAGCATCCTGGTGCCGGAAGTGCTGCTCGGCGTGGGCAGCGTAGCGCTGGTGTGGGCGACGGTGCGCAGGCCGTTCGGGCCCGCCGCCGGTTTGCTCGCCGGGTTGGTACTCGCGGTGACTCCAGTCGCGGCGCTGATGTTCCGGTTCAATAACCCCGATGCGCTGTTGGTGTTCCTGATGGTTGCCGCGGCCTGGGCAATGACGCGAGCGGTGGAGGACGGCCGCTGGCGCTGGCTGGTGACAACCGGTGCGCTGATCGGATTCGGCTTCCTCACCAAGCAATTGCAAGTGCTGCTGGTGGTTCCGGCGCTGGCGCTGACCTATCTGATCGCGGGTCCTCCGAAGCTCGGCAAGCGGATCGTGCAGCTGTTCGCAGCGGGCGCCGCGATGGTGGTAGCCGCGGGCTGGTGGCTGTTGGCCGTGGAACTGTGGCCCGCGTCCTCGCGGCCGTGGATCGGTGGCTCACATGAGAATTCCATCCTGGAGCTGACGCTCGGTTACAACGGCCTCGGTCGCCTCAACGGCAATGAGCGCGGCAGCGTCGGACCCGGCGGCGAACTTCCGCCCGGCGGCAATGGAATGTGGGGCAGCACCGGTTTCACCCGCATGTTCGAGCCCGCGCAGGGCGGTCAGATCGCTTGGCTGATTCCGGCAGCGCTTGTCGCGCTCGTCATCGGAATTCTGTTGCGCGGCAAGGCCGCAAGAACCGATCGGCAGCGGGCATCGCTTATCCTGTGGGGTGGCTGGCTGCTGGTGACCGGGCTGGTGTTCAGCTTCATGGCGGGCATCTTCCACCAGTACTACACGGTGGCCCTCGCTCCGGCAATCGCCGCGCTCGTCGGTGCGGGTGCGGTACTGCTGTGGCGAGAACGGCACCGGCTCTGGGTGCGGCTTGCCATGGCGCTCGCGGTTGGTCTCACCACGGCAACCGCGTGGATGCTGTTGTCCCGCAGCGCCGAATGGCAATCATGGTTGCGCTGGACCGTGCTGGTCGTCGGCGTGCTCGCGACGATCTCGGTCGTCTTCCCCACGCCCCGGAAACTGGCCGTTGTTTCGGCGCTGGCGGTCGCGTTCACCGGCCTGGCCGGTCCGATTGCCTATGCCGTCGACACCATCGCCACCCCGCACGTGGGCCCGATGCCCTCGGCCGGTCCGAATGTCGCGATGCACGGGAACCGACCGCCGTGGGGCGAGGGGATGAACGGTATGGATGGGCGACCGCAGGGCGACGGGCAGGGAACGAACGGCCGTGCCGGTCGGATGTCCGACGGTGCCGGACAGGTGCCGGGTGGACGCTCGCCGGGGTCCGTGCCGCCCGGTGGGCAGACGCCGCGCGGCGCAGGTTCGATGCCGGGTGCACTCCCGCCCGGTACGGGAGCACAGGGCACGACGCCCGGCGGACCGCAGGGTGCCGGGCAGACGCCGGGTACCACCGGGACTCAGGACATGCCCGGTGGCACAACGGGAGTCGGCGGCCAGGGCCCGGGTGGTGGCGGATTCGGTGGCATCCTCGGAGCCAGCAAGCCCAGCACGCAAGTGGTGTCACTGCTCGAGCAGAACGGCGGCGACTACACGTGGGTGGCCGCGTCGGTCGGCTCGAACAGCGCCGCAGGCTTCCAGTTGGCCACCGAGCTGCCCGTGATGCCGATCGGCGGCTTCAACGGCAGCGACCCGTCGCCGACACTGGAGCAGTTCAAGCAGTATGTCGCCGAAGGAAAGATCCACTACTTCATCGGCGGCAACCGCGGCGGACCCGGTTCCTCCAGCACGTCCACCAGTGCTCAGATCGCGCAATGGGTGCAGGAGAACTTCACCGCCACAGAGGTGGACGGCACCACCCTGTACGACCTGACCGCCACCCACTGAACCTCGCGATGCGCCCCGCTCCGCCCTTGGGCGCGCATCGCGACCCGAGTGTTCAGCGCAAACCCTGATCCCGCTGAACACCGCATCCGCACCGACGCCCCACTTCGGCGTCGGTGCGGATCGCGTTAGGGGCGAGGGCAGAAGTGTCCACTACATGGGGGCCTCAGTGTGCCTCTTTCCTTGCTCGGTTCTTCCTGCTACCCGGCTGACGCCGGGAAGACCTATGGGTGCCATCCGGGTTTGTCGTCTACCCATATGGCGGGCATCGGTAGTGATTTGTCGACCACGATGCAGATCCACAACACTTCGTAGGAGAGGTGGTGGCGGGCCTTCATCTGCGCGGTGTCGAGGTAGACGCCTGCCTCGGCGCGGGCGTAGGGCCGTATCGACGGCGACCAGTCCTCGGCGCATTCGACCGTCCAGCCCGGCCGCTGTTGCTCACCGAGGATGATGTCCGGGGACGGCACCCACACGGGACCGTGCTGCCGCCACCGGGTCAGGGAGCGGTGGTCGACGCCGGCGCGGATCGCGAACTCCGTCAACCCGATGTAACGGGGAGCCGTCGAGTGGCGTTCAGCGGTCAGCCGATGGGTGGTACGCGTCCTCATCGGTCGAGATCCGTGTCGTCAAGGTCGATGGCCCGGCCGTCGTAACCGATACGCGCCCACAGTCCGTCGTCGCGCTGCAACATGGCCTGCGGTTCGTCCAGTTTCCGATCCGGGTCCCACAGAATTCGCCAGTTACTCGTCATCGTCGGCTCCGAAGCTGTAATAGGCGGATGCGGTGAGGTACTGCAGGCAACTGGGGCCGTGGCCGCTGTGGTCTTCGAGGACGAACCTGGCCTGCTGGAGTGAGGTCGGCGGAATGTCGGCGGTGCAGTCGAGGTGCTGGGCACGCCACCGGTCGATCTGCGCGAGGTAGGTGCTCACCGGAGGGCTCGCGATGGCTTGACGAGTTTGGCAGCGACGAGGACATCGAGCGCTGCGTCCTTGTCGGCGCATATTTCGGTGTCGCAGCTGATCCGCGCCTGCCACACCAGGTGTGCGTCCTCCGGGGTGTACGGGGTATCCGGTGCGGGATGGCACGCTTCGACGCCTTCCACGGGCCGATCGAAGAAGCAGATCGTGCCGTAGACGAGGCCGGCTACGGCGAAGGCGATCAAGAGAGCTGTGGGCACTGGGCTATACCCCCTCTTGGACGCGTTGCGCATGCACGTCGGGCTGGTCCGCCCACTCACGGATGGCGTCTCCGAAGCACGCTGCCACCTCGAACGATGGCGGGCTGTAGTCAGCGGCAACTGGTTCACCGTGGTCGAACGGAATTAGCTGCGGTGGTCCTGATTTGGGCATTTGAGCTATACCCCCGGGGCAGGTGTGATGTTGTGGAGTTGGATGCGCCCGACGCCGGGGATCGTTGGTTCGCGTGTGCCTACGAACCGTCACCTTGGCCGCCACTTCCGGTAGTCGGCCACCCGTCATCGGGAGCTGACACTCACGTTAAGAGCTGGTGAAGACCTGAATGTGCTCTGATTGTGCTTTCTGTCGGTGCTACCGTTGACCGGGTGAAAGAGAGTGACGAGGTCGGCACGAATATCGCCCGCATCCGCAACATCCGCGGCATGACTCAGCACCAGTTGGCCGCACTGGCGAATGTTGGACGCGACTACCTCGCGCACGTCGAGAGGGGCAAGAAGGCCCCGACCGCGGTGTGGGTGGGCGTCGTTGCCGCCGCTCTCGGCGTGGATGCGTGCATCCTGTACGGCGCCGAAAGCGAGGCCGAGCAGATCGACCGCATCGCACCGACCGTTCGGCGGGTTCTGGCCGCGGTGGAATTCCCGCCCGATATCGATGCGGAACCGTTGGAAGTTCTGCGCCCGCAGGTCGAGCAGGTCGGCAAGTGGCGTCACGCCGCTGCCTACGCCAAGATCGTCGACGTCCTCCCGGACCTTGTGGATCAGCTGCTCGTTGCAGGACTCCGCGACGGAGCACCGGCCTATGCATTGCTCACGTCAGCGCTCCGGGCCGCGAACACGTTGGGGCACAAGACCGGCCACTACGATCTATCCCTGTTGGCAACCAACTACATGGTCAGCGCGGCATCCCAAGCAGACGACCCGCTGTTGCTGGCCACCACCCAGTACGTGAAATCGGCTGCTCTAGCCCGGGTCGGCGCGACCGAACAAGCTGTGCGCTTGACGGACCGCACGATCAGCGAGGTCGAACCGCTCGCGGATGACGAGACCGCCGCGGCGGTGCTGTGTGCGCTTCACATGCGCCGCGCAGGACTGGCATCTACCGCGTTCGATGCAGACACCACCGACACTCACTTCGCAGAAGCGCATATTCTCGGCGAACGGGTGGGCGACCGGCAGGTGCTGGGTACGGTGGTCGGTCCGACCAACGTGCGCCTGTTCGAACTGTCCTCCGCGGTCGACTTGGGTCGGGTACCCAAAGCGCTGGAGCTGGCGGATGAGACGGAACTGCCGACGGGCTACCCACGGGAACGGCAGGCACATTTCTGGCTGGACAGGGCGCGCGCACACCTGAGCGCGGGCGACCCTGATCGCGCGATCGAGGCTTTGGCGAACGCGAAGGAAGCGGCGCCGGAGTACTTCCAGAAGTCTCGTGCGGTCAAGACTGCCATTCGGACGACAGCAAGTCAGCAGCGACGCGCGAGCGGCAGTCTGCGTGCGTTGGCGCGTTACGCGGGGATCTCGGACTGATGGCGTTGCCGAATGAGCCCGGTGTATACCGGGATGTTCGGGGCGACGAGTGGGTGCTGCACGAGGATCGAAGTTGGCAGTGGACGGCCCGGCGGATGACTGACGGCCGGATGTGGCCGGTGGCCGATCATCCGGGAATGGACGCGGAGGCGCTCGCTGCGTTGGGTCGTGTGCCTGGCGCGGAGGTGCTACCACTCCAGCGCGTCAAGGTAGGCGAAATGAACGAGGTCTGGTTCCGCAACTGATGGTCACGTCAGAAGCGACGGCGCCGATGAGAGGCATTGCGAGGCGATGTCACGCCGTCACGGTAAGTCGAGGCGCAGATGCAGTGACATCGTCGCGAAAGGCTCGGTGGTCGCGTCCATTCGGTTAACTGTTGGCATCTCGCAAAACTCCAGCGATGATGATCGGGTGTGTGACGGCTCCCCGCTGGGAGCCGGGGCCTCAGCCACCGTCAGGTCACGCGTCCACCACGAAACAAACAGGGAAACAGTTGAATGCCATCATGAAGCTGGCCGTGACGGTCATCAGCGCACTGGTCGCTACCGCGCTCACCGTCGGATTCGCGTCCACGGCGTCGGCCGCACCAGTGGAACAGTCCGAGCAGGTCACCGCGTCATCGGGGGAAACGCCGCAGGTGTCGTACATCAAGGTGTGTCTGCCGCCCGGTGACACCATCGAACTGAGGACAGGGTTGGGAGCGGCGGTCGGGGCTGCCGTAGGTGCGCTCATCGGCCTGCCCGTCTTCTTTGTGGGCGCGATTCCCGGAGCGATCATCGTCGGACTGATCGGCGCCGCCATCGGAGCGTCGTCTTACGCAATCGATTCCGGTCGGCTCGAGCAGCAGGGATTCTGCTAGCTCCGCTCAGGGCGGTGGGTGCAAGGCGGCGTGCAGGGTCACCGCCCACTGCTCCACGATTCGTTTTCGGCGGGCCGAGTCGTCGGTGAGGACGTCGGCGAGTCCGAGCCCGCGGGCCATGTCGAGGGTCGCTTGGACCAGGTGGTGGGCGGCGGGGTCGGAGTCGTCGGCGCCGAGGGCCTTGACCGCGCGGCGGTGTGAGGCCCGCCCGAAGCGTGCCTCGAGCGGGACGATGCGTTCGCGCAGGGCCGGATCGGCGGCCGCGTGGGTCCAGACCTGGAGGGCCGCCTTGAACAAGGGGCTGGTGTAGGACTCGACCAGCCCCGCAACCACCGCCTGCGTGCGGGCGACGCCGCAGACCGGTTCCGGCAGCGTCGCCGCCTCCACGATGGCCTGCCCGCTGCGGGTGTCGAACATGTACTCCAGCGCGGCAGTGATCAGGTCCTCCCTGGTCGGGAAGTGATGCTGCGCCGCGCCGCGCGACACCCCCGCGCGTTCGGCGACGACGGCGACCGTCGCTGCCGCCCAGCCCATTTCGGCCAGGCAGTCGATGGTCGCGACGAGCAGGCGCTGCCGGGTGGCTCGGCTGCGGTCCTGCTTGGGTTCGTGCGGTGTCGCCATGGCGGTCATCCTGCCCAGACCGGTGGGCGACGCTGCAAGAAGGCGAGCATGCCCTCCTGCACCTCAGCGGTGCCGAAGAAGCCCGCCGAGCGTCCCGCGAGCTCATCGGCCGACGCGTCGAACTCGGCGAGGATGCTCGCGTTGACCAACCGCTTGGACTCGGCCAGCCCCTGCGGGGAGCCCTTGCGCAACTCCGCGCACAGCCGTGCCACCTCGGCCGCCGGGTCGTCGGCGGTGACCGTGACCAGGCCGATTTCCGCGGCAACGGCGGCGCCGAACTTCTCGCCGGTCAGGTAGTACCTGCTGGCCGCGCGCGGGCTGAGCCTGGGCAGCAGAGTCAGCGAGATCATGAACGGCGCCAACCCGATTCGCACCTCGGTGAGCGCGAAACTGCTGTCCGGCCCGGCCACCACGAGATCGCAGGCGGCGACGATGCCCATGCCGCCCGCACGGACATTGCCGTCGATCTGCGCGATCACCGGTTTCGGGATCTCCACGAGCCTGCGCAGCACCTCGATCATGACCCGGGTGCGCTCGTCGGCGGCCACTGCGGGATCGCCGTCGCTCGCCTCACTCAGATCCGCGCCCGCGCAGAAGGTGCTTCCGGTGTGCGCGAGCACGATCGCGCGCACATTGTCGTCGCCGCTCGCGTCGTCGAGCCCGCGCAGCAGCTCGGCGACCAGCTTGGACGACAGCGCGTTGCGGTTGTGCGGCGAGTCGAGCGTGAGCGTCGCGACACCATTCGCCACCGCGTAGCGGACGAACGGATCCGTCTCGGTCATCGGCGGCCTTTCTCAGTACGACTTCGGCAGGCCCAGCGAATACTGGGCGACGAAGTTCAGGACCATTTCCCGGCTGACCGGGGCGATGCGGCCGATGCGCGAAGCGGCGAGCATGGCGGCCAGTCCGACGTCACGGGTGAGACCGGAACCGCCGTGGGTCTGGATGGCCTGGTCGAGCGCCCTGATACTGGCCTCCGCCGCGGCGTACTTCGCCATGTTGGCGGCCTCGGCGGCCCCCATTTCGTCGCCCGCGTCATAGAGGGTCGCGGCCTTCTGCATCATCAGCTTGGCCAGCTCCAGCTCGACCTTCACCTGCGCGAGCGGATGCGAAATGCCTTGGTGCGCACCGATCGGCGTCTTCCACACCGTGCGCTCCTTGGCGTATTCCACGGCACGGTCGATGGCGTAGCGGCCGAGACCCACGGCCATCGCGGCACCCATGATGCGCTCCGGGTTCAGACCCGCGAACAGCTGCATCAGCGCCGCGTCCTCCTTGCCGACCAGCGCGCTGGCCGGCAGCCGGACGTCGTCGAGGAACAGGTTGTACTGGTGGTCCGGCTCGATGATGTCCATCTCCTGCGCCGTCTTGGTGAAGCCTTCGGCGTCGGTCGGCACGATGAACAGGGCGGGCTTCAGCTTGCCGGTCTTGTGGTCCGCTGTCCTTGACACGATCAGCACGGCTTCGGCCTGGTCGACGCCGGAGATGAAGATCTTGCGGCCGTTGAGGATCCAATCCTCGCCGTCGCGGCGCGCGGTCGTGGTGATCTGATGCGAGTTGGATCCCGCGTCCGGCTCGGTGATGCCGAAGACCATCGTGCGGGAGCCGTCGGCGAGCTTGGGCAGCCATTCCTGCTTCTGCGCGTCGGTGCCGTACTTGGTGATGATGGTGCCGCAGATAGCCGGGGAGACCACCATGAGCAGCAGACCGGCGCCCTGCGCGGAGAGTTCCTCCATCACCAGCGCCAGCTCGTACATGCCCGCGCCACCACCGCCGTACTCCTCGGGCAGGTTCACGCCGAGGAAGCCGAGTTTTCCTGCCTCATCCCACAATTCGCTGAGCGGCTCGTTCTTGCGCGCCTTAGGCAGAACATAGTCGCGGTAGTTGTACTTCCCGGCCAGTGCGGCCACGGCGGCACGCAGCGCCTTCTGTTCGTCGGTTTCGATGAAGCTCATCAGTTCTCCTGTGTCATGCGGGACACCCGCACTCGGTCGGATCGATCAGGCGCTGCGCAATGGTCCCTCATCGCTCCTCCTGGTCTTCGTTGTCCGCGGCGGGTTCGACGACCGCCAGCACCGCACCGACGTCGACCTGCTGGCCGACGGTGACATTGACGGCGCTGAGCACACCGGCGGCGGGCGCGGTGATGGTGTGCTCCATCTTCATCGCCTCCAGCCACAGAATGGGCTGACCCAGTTCGACGTGGCTGCCCACCGCCGCGCCGACCCGGATCACGCTGCCGGGCATGGGCGCGAGCAGCGAACCGGTGGCGACCTGATCGGCGGGATCGCTGAAACGCGGCAGCCTGCGTACGGCGACGGGGCCGAAAGGCGAATCGACGTAGACCTGCTCGCCGTAGCGCGCGACGTCGAAATGCCTACGCACGGGGCCGCTCGGACCGGGCACGGAGAGGACCACGTGATCGGGAGCGGACTCGACGAGTCCGAGCCCTTCGTGGCCGTCCACCGTGACGCCGGTCCTACCGAACCGGTAGCCGATCTCGTGCATCCCACTGGCGCGGCTCTCGTAGGACTTGTGCTGCGATTGCGCGGGCAGATTCCGCCAGCCGCTGGGCAATCCACCACCCACTCCGGCGCTGCTGCGGTTCGCGGCCGCGTCGGCGAGGGCGGCGGCGACGATCGACAGCGCCTCGTCTGATTCGGATGCCAGCGGCGCGGCGAGGGCCTCCAAGCCGTGCGTGGCGAAGAACGCGGTATCGGTGGCACCGGCGAGGAAGGCCGGGTGACGCAGTACCCGCACCAGCAGGTCCCGGTTGGTGACCAGGCCGTGGATCTTCGCTCGGTGCAGCGCGGCGGCCAGCAATCGTGCCGCCTCGCCGCGGGTTTCGGCGTAGGAGATGACCTTGGCCAGCATCGGGTCGTAGTGCACGCCGACGACCGAACCGGTCACAACGCCGGTGTCCAAGCGCACGCCCGGCCGGTCGAGTAGATCGAATTCGGCTGCCACCAAAGGGATATCGATCCGATGCACAGTTCCGCTCTGCGGCTGCCATTCGTGCGCCGGGTCCTCGGCATAGAGCCGCGCCTCGATCGAATACCCGTGCATCGCGGGCGGCTCGGCGGGCAACGTTCCGCCCGCGGCGACATCCAGCTGCAGCCGAACCAGATCCAGTCCGGTGGTGCACTCCGTGACCGGATGCTCTACCTGTAGGCGCGTGTTCATCTCCAGGAAGAAGAACTCCCCCTGTTCGTCGGCGAGGAACTCCACGGTGCCCGCACCGGTGTAGCCGATCGCGCCCGCCGCGAGCCGCGCAGCCTCGAACAGTCGCGCGCGCATGCCCTCGGTGCGCTCGACCAGCGGCGAGGGAGCCTCCTCGATCACCTTCTGATGGCGGCGCTGGATAGAGCACTCACGTTCGCCGACCGCCCAGATCGTGCCGTGGGCATCGGCCATCACCTGGACCTCGATGTGTCTGCCCGTCTCGAGGTAGCGCTCGCAGAACACCGTCGGATCGCCGAACGCGGATTCCGCTTCGCGCCGGGCGGCGTCGATCTGCGACGTCAGGTCGGCGAGGTCGCGCACCACCCGCATGCCGCGCCCGCCGCCGCCCGCGGAGGCTTTGATCAGGACCGGCAGATGCGCCGCGGTGACCTCGTCCGGATCCAGTTCGGCAAGCACCGGGACGCCGGCGACATCCATCAGCTTCTTCGAGGCGACCTTCGAGCCCATCTGCTCGATCGCCTCGACCGGAGGGCCGATCCAAGCCAGCCCGGCATCGAGCACCGCCCTGGCGAATTCGGCGTTCTCGGAAAGAAATCCGTATCCGGGGTGGATGGCGTCGGCGCCGGTCGCCAGCGCGGCATCGATGATCAGCGCACTGCGCAGATAGGTCTCGGCCGGCGTGTTGCCGGGCAGCCGGACGGCGGTGTCGGCTTCGGACACATGCGGCGCGGCGGCGTCCGCGTCGGAGTACACCGCGACGGTGTCGAGGCCCATCCGGCGGCAGGTGGCGAACACTCGGCGGGCGATCTCGCCACGGTTGGCGACAAGGACGTTCGTGATCGCCGGATTGAGAGGGTAGTCGGACACGGCGCGCCTCACATTCGGAAGACGCCGAAGCCGTCGGCGCCCTTGATCGGGGCATTGTGAATGGCCGACAAGGACATTCCCAACACGGTGCGGGTATCGCGCGGATCGATGACACCATCGTCGTACAACCGCCCGGACATGAACATGGCAAGCGACTCGGCTTCGATCTGCGCCTCGACCATGGCGCGCATTCCGGCGTCGGCGTCCTCGTCGAACGGCAGGCCCTTCGCCTCGGCGGCGGCCCTGCCCACGATCGAGATGACACCGGCCAGCTGTGCGCCGCCCATGACGGCGGATTTCGCGCTGGGCCAGGCGAAGACGAAACGCGGGTCGAAGGCCCTTCCGCACATGCCGTAGTGGCCCGCGCCGTAAGACGCGCCCATCAGCACCGAGATGTGCGGCACCTTCGAGTTGGAGACCGCGTTGATCATCATCGCACCGTGCTTGATGATGCCCTTCTGCTCGTATTCCTTACCGACCATGTAGCCGGTCGTGTTGTGCAGGAATAGCAGTGGCGTGTCGGTCTTGTTGGCCAGCTGGATGAACTGGGTGGCCTTCTGCGACTCCTCGGAGAACAGGACGCCGCGCGCGTTCGCCAGGATGCCGATCGGATATCCGTGCAGCTCCGCCCATCCGGTTACCAGACTGCTGCCGTAGAGCGGTTTGAACTCGTCGAAATCCGAGGCGTCGACGATGCGTGCGATCACCTCGCGCGGGTCGAACGGGATCTTCAGATCCGGGGGGACTATGCCGAGCAGATCCTCCGGGTCGTAGAGCGGCTCGATCACCTCGGCACGCGGGGCGAGCCCCTGCTTACGCCAGTTCAGCCGCTTGACGATGGAGCGGCCGATGCGGATCGCGTCCTGCTCGTCGAGCGCGTAGTAGTCGGCCAGGCCGGAGACCCGCGCGTGCATGTCGGCGCCGCCGAGGGATTCGTCGTCGGACTCCTCACCGGTGGCCATCTTCACCAGCGGCGGGCCGCCGAGGAACACCTTGGAACGTTCCTTGATCATCACCACGTGGTCGGACATGCCCGGAATGTAGGCGCCACCCGCGGTGGAGTTGCCGAATACCAGCGCGATGGTCGGAATACCCGCCGCTGAAGCCCGGGTGAGATCGCGGAACATCCGGCCGCCGGGGACGAAGACCTCTTTCTGCGTCGGCAGGTCCGCGCCACCGGACTCGACCAGCGAGATCACCGGCAGCCGGTTCTCCCGCACGATGTCGTTGATGCGCAACGTCTTTCGTAGTGTCCATGGGTTCGAGGTGCCGCCGCGCACGGTGGGGTCGGGCGCGACGATCATGCACTCGACGCCTTCCACGATGCCGATGCCAGCGACGGTGCTCGCGCCGACGTGGAATTCGCTGCCCCAGCCCGCCAGCGGGCACAGTTCCAGGAACGGCGAGTCCTCGTCGACGAGCAGCTCGATGCGCTCGCGCGCGGTCAGCTTGCCGCGCTTGCGATGCCGGGCCAGCTTGTCCGGGCCGCCGCCCGCGATGGCCTTGGAGAACTCGGCCTCGACCTCGGTGAGCGTGGCGCTCATGGCGTCCGCGGCCGCGGTGTACTCCGGCGACGCGGTGTCCAGGGTGCTGCGCAGTACGGTCATGCTGTGTCCTTTTCTGGCATGACCGGGGCCCTGCGTGGTGACGCGGGCTGCCGCCTCCGGGCCTGACCGGTCATGCTGTGTCCTTTTCTGGCATGACCGGGGCCCTGCGTGGTGACGCGGGCTGCCGCCTCCGGGCCTGACCGGTCATGCCTGGTACCCCAATCGCTTTGCCGCCAGTCCGGTGAGAATTTCCGTCGTCCCACCGCCGATGCCGAGGATGCGCATGTCCCGGTACTGCCGCTCGATCTCGGATTCGCGCATGTAGCCGAGGCCGCCGAACAGCTGCACGGCCTGGTTGGCCACCCACTCGCCCGCCTCGACGGCGGTGTTCTTGGCGAAGCACACCTCGGCGATCAGGTCGGTCTCACCTTCGGCGCTGCGCCGTGCCACATCGCGGGTATAGACGCGGGCGACATCGATGCGCCTCGCCATCTCGGTGACCGTGTTCTGCACCGCCTGCCTGCTGATCAGCGGACGGCCGAAGGTTTCCCGGTCGCGTACCCATTTCAGGGTCAGGTCCAAGCAGCGCTGCGCGCTCGAATACGCCTGCACCGCAAGGGCGACGCGCTCGCTGACGAACGCGCCCGCGATCTGGTAGAAACCGGAGTTCACCTGGCCGACCAGGTTCTCCACCGGCACACGGACATCCACGTAAGAAAGCTCGGCGGTGTCGGAGGCGAGCCAGCCCATCTTGTCCAGCTTGCGGCTGACCATGAAGCCAGGGGTGCCCTTGTCGACGACGAGCAACGAGATGCCCCCGGAGCCGGGTCCTCCGGTGCGCACCGCCGTGACCACGAAGTCGGCGCGCACGCCGGAGGTGATGTAGGTCTTGGCGCCGTTGACGATGTAATGATCGCCGTCGCGGCGGGCAGTGGTGGTGAGGTGCCCGACGTCGGAGCCGCCGCCCGGCTCGGTGATCGCCAGCGAGCCGATCTTCTCGCCCGCGAGCGTCGGCCGCACCCAGCGCTCGATCTGTTCGGCATTGCCCGAGGCGATGAGGTGCGGCACCGAGATGCCGCAGGTGAACAGCGAAGCGAACAGTCCGCCGGACGCGCCGGCCTGGTGCATCTCCTCGCAGACGATCATGGCGTCCATGCCGTCACCGCCGCAACCGCCCACGGACTCCGGAAACTGCACACCGAGCAGGCCGAGGGCGCCCGCCTTCTTGTGCAGCTCGCGCGGGATCTCACCCTCGCGCTCCCAGCCGTCCAGGTACGGCAGGACCTCGCGCTCCACGAAACTTCTTACGGTGGAACGCAATTCGCGCCGCTCCGGCGTTTCCCACAGTGTGGTCATGCGGTGTCCTTTCTCGCATGACCGGGGGCCCTGCGTGGTGACGCGAGCTGCCGCCTCCGGGCCTGACCAGTCATGCGGTGTCCTTTCTCGCATGACCGGGGGCCCTGCGTGGTGACGCGAGCTGCCGCCTCCGGGCCTGACCGGTCATGACAACAGCTCCACTGGAATGTCGAGGTGACGAGACCGCAGCCATTCGCTGAGCCCCTTGGCCTGGGGATCGAATCGAGCCTGGTAGGCCACGCCCTGGCCGAGCAGACCTTCGATGATGAAGTTCAGCGCCCGCAGATTGGGCAGGACGTGCCGGGTGACGGTGAGCGACGCCGCCTCCGGGAGCAACTCTTTGACGCGCTCCACCGTCAGCGTGTGCGCCAGCCAGCGCCACTGCTCGTCGGTGCGCACCCACACTCCGATGTTGGCGTTGCCGCCCTTGTCGCCGCTGCGGGCGAGCGCGATCGTGCCCAACGGCGCACGGCAGGTTTCGGTGGTGGGCAAAGGTTCCGGAGCAGGCGGCTCGGCCACTTCAGCCAGGACCGCCGTATCGGTAGACGGCGCGATGGCCACGCGGGTGCCGTCCGGCAGCACCGCCGTGTGCGGCACCTCGGAGGCATCGACGAACCCTGGCGTGTACACGCCGTACGGAGATCCGTTGCCGGGCAAGGTAGTGAAGCTGCACCCCGGGTAACTGGCCAGTGCCAGCTCCACCGCGACATTGGAGAACGCGCGGCCGACCGTGTTCGGGTCAGGGTCGCGAACCACGCAGCGCAGTAGCGCGCTGGCCTGTTCCTCGGTGTCGGCGTCCGGTCGATCCAGCCGGGCAAGGGTCCAGGTCAGCTCCGCGGGCTTCGTCGGCAGCCAGGACTCCAGCTGTCGTCGCGCCAGTGCGGCTTTCGCCTCGATGTCCAAGCCGGTGAGGACGAACTCCATCTCGTTGCGGAACCCGCCGAGCGTGTTCAGCGAGACCTTGAGCCTCGGTGGCGGGGCCTCACCGGTGACGCCGCTGATCAGCACCCGGTCCTGGCCCGCCTGGTCGAGCCGGATGGTATCCAGCCGGGAGGTCACGTCGGGGCCCGCGTAGCGGGCGCCCTGGATCTCGTACATCAGCTGGGCCTCGACGGTGTCGACGGTGACCGCGCCGCCGGTGCCTTCATGCTTGGTGATGACGCTGCTGCCGTCCCTGCGGATTTCGGCGAGCGGGAAGCCCGGCCTGCCGAGGTCGGCGAGTTCGGTGAAGAAGGCGTAGTTGCCTCCGGTGGCCTGGGTGCCGCACTCGATGACGTGTCCCGTCACCACTGCGCCCGCCAGCCGGTCGTAATCGGTTCGGCCCCAACCGAAGTGCGCGGCGGCCGGGCCGAGGACCACCGACGCGTCGGTGACCCGGCCGGTGACCACGATGTCCGCGCCGGCGTTCAGGCATTCGACGATGCCCCAGGCGCCGAGGTAGGCGTTGGCGGTCAGCGGCGCCCCGAGGCCGAGTTCACCGGCGCGCGCGCCCAGGTCGTCGCCCTCGACGTGTGCGATCTTCGCGTCCAACCCGAGGTCGACGACGACCTTCCGCAGTTTCTCCGCGAGCCCGGCGGGATTGAGGCCGCCCGCGTTCGCGACGATCCGCACATTGCGTTCCAAGGCGAGCCCGAGACACTCCTCGACCTGCTTGACGAAGGTCTTGGCGTAGCCGAGGCTCGGATCCTTCATCCGGTCCCGGCCGAGGATCAACATGGTCAGCTCGGCGAGATAGTCACCGGTGAGCACGTCGAGCTGCCCGCCATCGAGCATCTCGCGCATGGCGGCGAGCCGATCACCGTAGAAGCCGGAACAGTTGCCGATCCGGAGTACCTCCGGGTCTGCGGCCAACATATTCATCAGCGGGGATTGCCTCCCTCCTGTGCGGCGACCGGACGTTCGTCCGTCCGAGCGCTCCCTGCGGCGACCGGACGTCCGTCCGAGCGCTCCGTGCGGCGACCGGGCGCTGGTCCGAGCGTTCTGTGCGGTAGCCGGACGGCACTCGGGGCGGTCCTTGCGCCGTACCGTGCGGGCGCGCCGATGTGCCGCACCCGTGAAGTTCGGTTCCACGACCAGCATCACACCCGGCCAGAAAAAAAGCAAGCGTGCGTGCTTGTTAGTTGCGGGCGCATATTCCGCCGATCGCGCGGTCCGCAACACCCGCAGCACGGCAAGGGAGGCCGGAGGGAGCAAGATGAGCACCGTGCCCACCGACGTCGCCGTGATCATTTTGTTCGCCCTGGCCGGCTTCCTCCTCGGCGGCGCTTACACCACATGGAAGACGGCTCGGCTGCTGTCCATCGCACTCTCGGTCTGCGCCGCCCTCGCGGCGGCAGGCGCCCTCGCTTGGTGGCTCGGCTAGCGCCGCGAGAGGCGGAAGATACGGAGGTCCTGCGGGACTCCGCTGAGCGGTGCGGTGAACAAGCCGCGCCGGTACGGCTTGACCGCGAAGCCCAGATCCGCCAGTGTCTCCGGCCGCAGCGCCTGCAGCGTCGCCTCGGACAGCATGGTGTTGCCACTGCCGCCCGCCTCCATGACCCGGGCCGCGATGGTCACGTCCACTCCGAGCCAGTCGCCGCCGATCTCGCGTGGCGAGCCGGTGTGCAGGCCGATACGCATCGTCGGGCGATAGCCGCGTACCCGCACATCGGCCAGGTTGCTTCTTGCGGTCACCGCGGCGCGCACCGCCCGATCCGCGGACGGGAAGACCGCCATCAGGCCGTCACCCATGCGCTTGACAACCTGCCCGCCGCGCTCGGCGATCGGCGGCTCGATGGCCTTGGCTACGCCGCGCAGCAGTTCGAGGGTGACCTCGTCGCCCGCCGACAGGGACCAACTGGAGAAGGCCACCAGATCGGTGAACATAACAGTTATCTCTTGGCTACCCTGTCCGCGGCCGGTGCGCTCCAGCATGGCCTGCCAGACCTGCAGGGCGCCGAAGCCGATCTCGCGCGCCGCGCTCGGTGTGCCACCCACCAGTTTGTCCGCGGCCCGCGCCACCGCCCGCGCGCCACCGGGGCCGGAAACAGACAGCGGGTCACCGAAAGACGGGTCACCGGGCAGCTGCTCCCTGGCCTTGCGTAATGCCCCGATCAGATCCGGGCGCTGATTGGCCGCGTTCATCAGCGCGGACAGCTGGCCCCGACGTAGTCCTGCGGCGGAACGGCGGGAAGAACCGGACGCTTCGGACGGTGCCAACGGTATGACGACCTCGGGCGGTACGCCGCCGTCGCCCTCCGCCCCGGGCTCAGCACCGCCGGAAGGTGTTTCGCTCACGCCCCGAGCGTATCTCAGCCAACCGTGCGCAGGCGGGTTACGTCTACGCCACCCGCTCCCGCACCAGCGCACCATCCAGGGGTCGACGATGGATAACGAGAGAGTTGCTGACTTGATGTCAGCGAGCGGGCACCACCGGCGAAAGCTATGTATCGCACAAGCACGAAATCCTCAGGGAAAGCACGATCGGCCCGGCGCGACGTATCGCACCGGGCCGATGGCCGCACCGCCCACCGGGCAGTGGAAGGCGGTGGACAGGACGCGCGGACCTCCCGACAAAGTCCGCGCCCCACAACCCGAGTGGCGAGGGAAGCGACTCGGGTAGCTGTGCGCTAGGCGTCGCGCTGATTCGCCATGACCAGGGCCGCGCCGAACACGATCGCGACGAACGCGGTGAAGTAGAGCAGGCTGCCCCCGGGTCCCCAGTGCCAGTTGGCGGTGGTAGCGGCAGCACTGTAGAAGTGGCTCGCGTTCGCGAACGGCAGAAACGGGGTGACATTGCGGCCGAAACTACCGAATGCCCCGAGCAGGCCCTCGATGAGCAACGGCCACAACACGATCAGCGAGATCGCGGCAGCGGACTGTCGCACCAGCACGCCGATGCCGACCGCGAGGACGACGCACAGGAAGGTGTAGATGGGGATGCCGTAGACCTCGCGCCAGTCGTCCCCGGTCGACAGGGTCAGGGTCGCGCCCGCATCGGCCCCACCGAGCACCTTGGCGACCAGGTAGGAGAGGAACACCAGCACAATCGTCAGCAGCGCGCCGTACCCGCCGACCAGCACGGCCTTGGTGAGAATGACCTTGGCCCGATGCGGAGTGGCCTGGAACGTCGTCCGGATGATGCCGAAGCGGTATTCGCTCGTCACGGTAAGCGTCGCCATGATCATCAGGACCATCACACCGAATCCGCTGATCCCGGCCACCGCGGTGGAGACCGTCAGGTCGATCGAACCTTCTTTGCCGTAGGACGCCCGCGCCACCCAGGCGAGCAGGGCGGCCATGCCGAGCGCGAGTGCGACGACTATCGCCGAGCACCACCAAGGCGACCTGGTCGAGGTGAGTTTGATTCGTTCTGCTGCCAGCACGCCCATCAGAGCGCACCTCCCATCGCTGTATAGGACGCGGGGTCCGCGGTGCCCTGCGTGGTTACGCGAGCTGCCACCCCCGGGTCCGTCGCTCCCGCCGGATCGAAGCCTTCGCCGTGGTACTGCACGGCACCGCCGGTCATCCGCATGAACGCTTCCTCCAGCGAAGCGCGCTGGGGAGCCAGCTCGAACAGCGTGATGTCGTTCGCGCCCGCCAGCTTGCCGACCGCGTCGCTGGACACGTTGGCGACGACGAGCGCGGGGCCATCGGCGCCGGCGCCGTCCTCACGGACCGTCATGCCGTTCGAGGTGAGCACGCTGCGCAGCTCGTCGAGCTGCGGGCTGCGCACCCGCACCGACTGCTCCGAGGCGCGCTCGATGAACTCCTGCGTGGTCGAGTCCGAGATGAGCTTGCCGCGGCCGATCACCACCAGGTGCTCGGCGGTCTGCGCCATCTCCGAAAGAAGGTGGCTGGAGACCAGCACCGTGCGGCCCTCGGCGGCCAGTCGCTGCATGAACCTGCGGATCCACAGGATGCCCTCCGGGTCGAGACCGTTGACCGGCTCGTCGAACAGCAGCACCTGCGGGTCGCCGAGCAGCGCACCGGCCAGGCCGAGCCGCTGCGACATGCCGAGGGAGAAACCGCCCGCGGTCTTGCCCGCCACCTCCGACAGGCCGACGAGTCGCAGCACCTCGTCCACCCGGGACTTGGCGATGTCGTTGGATGCGGCCATCCACTCCAGGTGGGCGCGCGCCGACCGGTTCGGGTGCACCCACTTGGCATCCAGCAGCGCACCGACGATCCGCAGTGGATGGTCCAGCTCGTGGTACGGCCTGCCCTGGATCAGCGCGGTGCCCGCGGTGGGCTTGTCCAATCCTAGGATCATCCGCATAGTGGTCGACTTACCGGCGCCGTTCGGTCCCAGGAACCCTGTCACCTGCCCTGGTCGAACGGTGAACGTCAGATCCTGCACCGCGACGGTCTGCCCGTAGTGTTTGGTCAGGCCTTTCAGCTCGATCATGTGCCCAGCATTCCGCAAAACGCGGCTGCGCGCGTCACCACAAAGTGGCGGGTTCGGTCATCCTCGAGGATGACGAAGAGGGTCCAGGTGGGGCAAGCCCGTACAGGAGGGGGCAGTGCGCTGGGTTTGTGGACTTTGGCGCACTCACCTGAACTCCCATGTACGACCGGAATTGCGGCAAGTAAGTGACACACACTCAGGTTGTCCCGGCCGGGACAGCGCTGACCCGCAACCGATTCGACTGGTTGCGGGCCTCCAGTGCTGCCGGCACTCGAGTGCTCGTCTGAATCAAACAAGCGGCCAACCGTAGGCTCGGGACCTACGGTTGGCCGCCTGCAGAGTACGTCGCTGCTCAGACCGCCTCGGGTGGTCGGTCGTAGGCGTCGATAGCGGCCTTGGACGTCGAGGAGTCCTGCAGCACCAGCTCCCACGGACCCGAGTTGATCTCGAAACTCTTGCCGAACCCGACCCACTTCCCTGCCATCCGAGCGACGGTCAGCTCGATCAGCAGTTGAACAGCCCCGTGGTAGTAAGCGCCGCGGTAGTAGCCGTCCTGGGCGGTGTGCTCGCTCCATGTCCCAGTAGCGACGTGCCCGTCCACCGTGAAGTCCATCTCGAGGGACGACTGCGCCGAGTTCGGCAGGCTGCGAACCGTCAGCCGGTTGTCGTGCTGCAACACCACGACGTGATGCACGGCCGTGAACGTCGCATCCCTGCCGCTCGAGTAGTACTCATACCGCGACAGCCAAATCCCCGAGTAGTTACCCGGTGTCCTCGGACGCCGCGCGGCGGCGAACTGCTCTGGCGCGACTTCGCCGATAGCCGAGTCGACCACGGTCCCGTCCTCGCCGCCGGAAAGGCTTCGGCCGGCCATCACGGCACCGAATCCCAGAGACTCGATCGGTAGCCGCATGACCTTCTCCAGTGCTCGCGCGTGCGATGGCCGCGGGTTGGCGGTGAGCCCTGATTCCCAGCGCTGTACAAGGCGTTTGGTGGCGCTCGCGCATCCCGCTTCCCGGAGTGCCCGCGCGAGGTCGTCCTGGCTCATCAGACGCGCGTTCCGGGCCGCGCGGAGAGCCGTGTTCGGTGCGGATGCCATGCCGCCACGGTAGCCCTTTGACGCCTAAATGTCGCCTTGAATAGAGGCGGATTGACACCACTTCCGTCATCGCACGGACACGTCCTGTCGGCTGACTCTGAATGTGGCCCCGACGCCGGGCTGAGCGCCGAACTCCCCAGCGTCGGGTGCCCACCAACAGAACACACACAACGCGCCTGGGGGTATAGACACGATGCCCATCGCTCTACTGATCGCCTTTACGGTGGCCGCTCTCATCTACGGCACGATCTGTTTCTTCGATCGCCCCGTGAGAAGCGCTGAGACGTGCCACCCGGCACCTGATGTCCCGTACACCACGCACGATGCACACCTGGTGTGGCAGGCGCGGATCGGCTGCGACACCGAAACGTGCGCCGACAAGGCCGCCGCGCTCGATGTCCTCATTGAAGCCAAGATCGTCAAACCATGGCGGCCCGCCCGATGACCATCACGCTCGCCGACGCCGAACAGTGGCGGCACTTCCACCGGAACTGCTATGCCGAGGGCGCATTCCGGTCGCCGGAACAGGCAAGGTTCGTCCTCAATGTCCACTCCGGCCACGGCGAGACCTGCCTGCAGTACCTATCGGCGTCCGCCTACAGCTTCGGCTCCGGGGACGGAGCGGACCATGGCGAGTGACGAACCCGCATGGTCCGTTGTCGGCTCCGACGGCGAGTTCCGAACCGGCCTCGAGGTTCTCGAGCGTCTCGCCGAGGCACTTCGCGAGACGCCAGCGGAGGCCACAGCGTGAACTGGGTAGGCGACCACTGCGAGAAGCGGCCCCCGACACCCATGTCGGAGCAGCGCGCCTGCGGCATTCTTCACCTGCATGAGACGTGCGAGCCGCCGTGCCCGCGGAAGTTGGCCGCGCTGGAGACCCTGCCGTATGGATCCCCGGTGGATGCGGTGAATTGGCGGATTCCGTGGGACCCGGACGGGAGGCGGGGCAAACCGCAGGGCTGGCTCGAGCATGCAGACGGGTCCATCGCGCAGGTGTGCGCAGACGGCACGGTCGTTGACGCCGAGCCCACCGAAGACGAGGGCGACGACCCCGCATAAAAGCTTCCCAGCAATCAGCCCGCAGCCCGCAGCCCGACATCGTGCGCCGCTACTTCCACGCACCGCACGTCCGCTACACGACCCTGGAGGAAACGACATTGTTTCGACTCAATAAATACAACTTTCGTGTTAGTTTCGGCTCGACATCTTCAGCGACTGCTGTGGCGCAGACAATCGTCGGTACGTCGACCAGAGGGCGACGCTGGCCGCAGCGCAAACGATCGCCGCCGTCCGGAGCATTCCGCCTAGACCACCGAGCGCATAGGCAATACATATGGGGGCAAGGCCCGAGAATCTGCCGATTACGAGGAAGATCTCCTGATCGAGAAGGTAAGCGTAACGATGCATCCCCGAGCGTCCCTCTTCGAACTCTATATTCTCGTATTGAATATGATTATAGGTTGCCAACGTGCATGCGAACGCCAGCCCACTGAGGCCCAGATAGCCGATGGCTCCACATATATCGTAGTCGAGTAAGAGAACGAGTGCAGCCGATACGGATAGTATCGCCGAAATCGAGAATACATGTTTCCGAATATCTTTTTTCACCTGGCGGCCGATCCAGTACAACACGGCTGCCGAGACTACTGCAATGCCCGCCTGTATGGTACCGAGTGCGCCTTCGTTTCCAACGAGTGTCAGCGTCAGGACAACAGGAACGAATAAGGTGATACCCATGCTGACGCCCATCCACAGGGAGACCCAACGGCAGGACCACCATCTCGCCGAAGGCGTTCTTATCCGCAGCGAGACTATCGGCTGAATGGGGGTCCGGAGACGCCGCACCGAATATCCGGCGGCACCGAGCACCGTAAATGCCAGAAGACCGATTACCACGTATACCGTATACAGAGGAAAGAACGCTCTTGATACTACGACGCACCAGCCGATCACAGGCGGAACTATCACAGCGAGTACGACACCTACAATGCCCTCACAGTGCGTGAAGTAGAACCGATGGGTAGGCGCTACATGTGAGATCACAAGGAATCTCCGACTTGCCCAGAACAGAGTTGAGGATAGGCCGAAACACATCCCCAGAATCGCCAGCACAACAATATTGGTGTCACCGATCAAGGTCAATGCAAGAATGCTGAAACCCATGCTGGAGCAGCCGGAGATATACACGAACTCGACATTGTACCGGCCAACAAGAAATGCGCCGACATAGAATCCGGCTACCAGACCTAGAAACGATGATGAATCGTATACTACGATCAGGGATAGACCGTTCGAACGCTGCCACAGGTACGCATGGGAAAATATTCCCAGTAACGGCTCCGCAATATTGAGCATGATGTAGGAAATTATGAGGGAACGGCCCGCCGAGCCCACACGAGACAAACGGCTGTGTTCGAAGCGGCCATGCCGTACTGTATCGCTGATCCATTGATGTAGTGACAAGAGACTTCCTTTGCGGCCACGCCGCGGTAACAATGGCCTGACTCGACCGGTCCTCGCCGACCGTTGCGGACCGCTGAGCGGAGCAGAATATCGAGGCGCCACCCGCACAGCGACCGGAATCAGGAATCTGCGGTCGGAAACAAATCGATATACCTGATGTGCCCCGTCGGATAAAAACGAGGATGAGTTCGAGAACGAAGATCGGCATCGTTACCCACATAGCCGGCGTACATGCCGAGGTCCAGCGCAGGAAGCACGTCGTTCACACCATCCCCGATCGAAATTGCATGCCCCGGGGCAACACCGAACTCGTGGAGAATTTCCCGGTAGAGTCCGTGCGGATCCGCAATCTTCGGTAGAACGCGATGATGCCGTTCCCACGGATAGTAACCATCGAAATCCCGGCCCGGATCGAAGCCGATCTTCCTCAAAGTGATCTCGGAGTTGTAGCGCACGGTGTTGGTGACGACCACCAGTTTGATCCCCCGAGTCCGCCAAGCGGTCAACCTGGCCACCAACTCCGCATCCGGCCGGTAGTAACGAGCCGGATCCATTGTAGCGAAAACATCGTACAGCGCGGCACGACCCAAGGGAGTTACAACATCGTCCGGAAAAGGTAGATCAGGCAATACATTTCCGACTATTTCACGCAAGTCGTCCGCTTCGAATAAATCCTCCGTGCGGCCGCCGACATACGATGCCAAACGTTCCGTGCCCTCGAGGCTGCAGTGCAGACGGCGAGCCAGCTCCGTCTGGTACAGCGTCTGATAGTACCGCTCGAACGACGCTGTCGGGTGGGCGAGCGTATCATCCACGTCGAGAATTGCAAGTTGTATGCCGGATACGACGATGTGAGACGGAAACTCATGCATTGTCGGAACACCTGTGCGTGGAACATCGAATGATGCGGTACGAGGCGCGGAGAATTTGGGATGATGTCACGGGCTAACCTCCTGCCGGTGGTGCTGAACCAGCCTCGCGAAGCTGTCCAAGTAATACATCCACCGCCCTCGACCACGTCAACTTTCTTGCATAGGCTATTGCCTGCCGTGCGAGCCGGTCGCGCACGGTGTCGTCGCATAGTACGTGTTTCATCGCGTTGGCGACATCATCCACGTCTTCCGGATCCACGATGACGACTGCCTGCATTCGAGCGCCATCGCGTGCAGCTCCGGTATGACAACTCGCCACCACGGATGTCCCGCATGCCAGCGCTTCGCTTACCGTCATGTTCCAGTGACCGAACCATTCCGGCACGACGAGGACGTCGACCGACCTGTAGACCGCAGGCATAGCCTCATGGGGGATGCCTGACCTGATCCGTACATGATCGCCGACGCACAGCATAGCCGCTAGTGATTCCAGTCCACGGCGATAAGCATGGTCCTCTCCATTGGAGCCTCCCCCGAGGATCAGCAAATATGCGGACGGGCAATCCTTCCGAATTCGAGCGAATGCGCGCAGAGCTGTTTCATGATTCTTCGTAGAATCCATACGACCCGACGAAAGAATGACTTGCGCATGGGCCGGAACAGAAAAATCGTTCCGGAATTGTTCGAGTTCATCCGGTGCACGGCGCGGATGGAAAAGCTGATGATCAACACCCGGAGGACAAACGGTGATCGAAGGCAAGGGAAGATCGGTCTCCTTCGCAAGGAGATCCCGAGCAAAGTTTGTCGCCACGACAACCCCGCCTGAGCAACCAGCACGGGTATAGTGTTGCGCTTCCAACAACAGTCTCCGTCGCAGCTGGTTTACCAATGGCGGAGAACTCCTGACCGACATGGCACGGATCTTCTCGATGCCGAGAGAATGCACCGTGGCGGCCAGCCTGACCTGCATCGGTACCCCGGCGCTCTGCAGTCTGCGTTCGATCCGAGCGGCAACAAGTGCACCATCCAGGCTGTGGCCGTGCAGAATGACACCATCGGCGCTGCCGATGTGAGCCGCGACCGCGCCACGAACGTGTGGCCACGCTTGCATCGCGCAATAGTCGGCGTGATCCCACAGCAACTCTTTCGGAAGTACTTCGTACGGTTGCTGTTCACGATCCGGGACGGTCGGAACCGAAATTACCGGGTAGGGCGCCGGCCCCCATTCCGGCATCGGCCGGCCCGTGATACACAGTGTCGAAACACCTCGTTCGACGAGTTCCCGCGACAGCATATCGGCATATTTTGGCTGACCACCCCAGATCTCCTGCAGATGAAAATTGACGACTAACGGTACGCCCATGGAGAGATCCCAATGATGTCAAGCTGTAGTTGGCTGAAGAATTCTGTCGGCAGGGCATGCGAAGGGGTCGCGGCACATACTCTGTGACGCAATGGGTTCGATATACTCCTCGAGGAGAGGGAGGCGTGCCATGATCGCATGTGATTCCGGATGACTGGCGCGGAGCGCCTCGGCGCTGTCGGGAAATTTGTCGAGCCACTTCTCGAATGCGATTCGAGTACTGTCAGCCGCCGGTGAATTCGAGTCATCGACCCACCAGGGAGCCGTTCTCCTCCACTCCTTGTCGGCAGTGTTGCTCTGCACATGGAGCACGGTCGCGGTCAGATCCTGCTGGTCGTCCTCCCAATGGCGGGGGCACTCATAGCACTTCCACTTGAAGTACTGAAATCCTTCGGTATTGAGATTGAGCCACGATTCGTGATTGCGTATCTTGGTGTCGAAGAACAGCGTGCTGAAGTTGGTCGTCCGGGCTTTGTCGTACTTCGACTCCAGTTCTCTCAGGAATTCGTACGATGCCACGAGATCGGAGTCCCATTTCATGGTGTACCGATATTTTGATTTCGACAACGACCAATTATAATACCAAATCGACGAGTGAATCGAATCCACCGGAGTGCAGTAGTTTTCCAAGCCCGGTTTGGCCGATTGAAAGGGATACTCGAAAAGATTGATCGGCCGACCACTGTCTCTACGAATCCGGGAACGTTTCTCGGTGTCGTCGGTGCACAGATTCATGACGACGTTGATCTCATAGGGGATCCGGAGGTCGCTCAGCGAATCCATCGCCTCGCCTATCAGGTGCCCTTCGTTTCGGGTCCTGATCATGACAGAAATACCGTCGGGCCGGTCGGTGTCGAACCATGTTCGATCGATATGATATTCCGGATCTACGTCTTCCTGTGGGCGCAACATTGTAGTCATGCCATTTCCTCATCTCGAGCATTCAAAACTTTCGGCCATCGTAGCACCTCATACCACTCTTTCCCATCCACGATAAGCCCATAGTTTCCGTATCGGTTCGGGTCGGTGGGTGTCACCTTCTCGGACTCCCCTACCAAAGCATCGAGAACCACTCCTGGGTCGAACAAACTCTTGTCCGGTCCGGCATCTTTGCCACCAGTAAAGTGCGTATCACGCACATGTTTCTCGCTCTCATCGGTAAAAGAAGATTCCGGAACCCGGGTTGACCCACCGGCACATTCCCCCGGCCCGGATCTTTCCGACCTGGGAACTCGGGGAACCGATCGCTACCCGCGAACTCCACAGGGGCGACGAACTGGTGGTCATTGCGTTCGGAATCCGGAGCCGCGGTTCGGCGCAGAAGTGGTCGAACCGTGGGCGGCACAAGCTCCGGGGTAGCGCATCAGCGTGTCTCGAGTAGTCGTCGGAGGGCTTCGAGGTTGGCTGCAGCCGGGAACGGGCCCAACTGGCCACGGATCTGCAACCGTTGCGTGGGCTGGAACTCGGCGACCTCGAACGCTTCCACAGCTGGTTCGGGAATCGATCGGGTCTGCCGGTAGGTCGAACCCACCCCCGACCGGTCCTGCGGAGGTTCTGCGGGTCTCGGTGATGGCGTAGTTCCAGCGCGGAACGTTCTCGAAATGCGCAAGGTACGCGAAGACGTCGGCGATCGGGCGGTCGACGGTCAGCGTGTTCTCGAAGGTTGCCATGCCGTCCTGAAGCGTGCGGAGGCGGCACATATTCCGGTGGCGATCATGTTCATTGACGTGATCCAGATCATACATTACACGACATATATGTCGTGTAATGTATGTGTCATGACGAACGCATCGAAGAGCCCCACCCTTGTTTTCATCCCCTGCATGTCCGGTGCTCCGTGGGACATCAGCAGGTTCGACTCACTGAGCGAGCGTCCCGCTCGTCTACTGACGTTGCCAGAGGCCGTCGACGACATGGAGGTCT
Organism: Nocardia sp. NBC_01730; assembly: GCF_035920445.1. NCBI lineage: Bacteria > Bacillati > Actinomycetota > Actinomycetes > Mycobacteriales > Nocardiaceae > Nocardia > Nocardia sp. NBC_01730. The sequence continues at coordinate 5,531,512 of NZ_CP109162.1, forward strand.
ATGCCAACTTCGTCGCTGACGCGGTCGCCGACCTCGACGACTACGTTCTGATCGGAGACTCCTTCGGCGCTCAGATAGGGCTGGCGTCAGCGGTTCGGCAGCCGAATGGTTTGCGCGGGTTGGTGATGTCGGGGGGATTCGCGGCCAACCCGGTCACCTCCCCGTTCTGGAACACCGCGATGCGAACCATGGGCAAGATGCGCGGTGGCGCCTACCAGCACATCGTCCTGCGCGCTCACGCGCACCGCCTGGCCTCCCCGTTCGATGGTGAGGGCCAGGTTCCCTGGAACAAGGCCGAAAGCCGCCGCGTGTTCCGGGAGAACACCCCTGCGGAGTCCTATGGTGCCCGCATCACCGCGGCCCTGTCGGCTTACTACGTCGACAAACTCGACCAGGTCACGGTCCCGACCCTGATCCTGACCCCCGAACACGACGTCATCGTCGGTGAGGCCCCCGCCAAAGTGATGCTCGATGGGATTCCTGATGCGACCGAGGTCGTGCTGGCACGGACCGGTCACATGTTCCGCTTCTCCCACCCCGGCACCTACTCCGTCGCTGTGGCGAGATTCCTGACCGAGCGTGTCGATCACCAAGAGGCCGTCCACGCAGGACGCTGAAGAATTCCGACGCCTCGTCCTGGCGGCTCAGCGCGAGCGGTCCCGGCTCGGCCAGGACCCCCCGGCGTCACCACCGCAGGGCGAGGTACTGCGAGTCCTGCAAGACCCATCGCCCTGATCGGTTTCAGCGCCTGCGTGAGTCAGCGGTGACCGCGGCGCGGATCGCTGCCGCCGCGATTCGGTGAACACCCCGCTGAGACACCGGGCCCACCAGGGATACAGTGGTCGAGCTGATGTATGAGAGAAGATCGCCCGAGCAGGATTGACTCGAGGCTCGGTCACAGAGGCGAGTCAGCGGCCAGCGAGATCACGGCACTGAGCCCGGCGGCGGCCTCGAGCAGGGCGTGGGAGCGAGCCGCGATACTCGTGTCCCGCGCCGCCAGCGCGGCCGCGACGTCTTCGGATCGGTGTCCGCGCGGCAGGTTCGGCATCAGGGCCCGGAGCATGTCGATGCGGTATCCGGCGCTGCGTAGTTGGTGGACGATCCGAGCATCCCGAACTTGGGCCGGCGAGTACCGACGCGTTCCTCGAGGGGAGACGCGGTCAGGAACGACAAGCCCCTCGGCGTCCCAGTGCCGCAAGGCCGAGGGGCGCACTCCCAGTGCGGCCGCGACTTCGGACACGCTCATCGAGTCCGATGCGCGTACGTCCTCGATCGGCTCAGCGGAGATCGCCTCGGCCGCTGCCTTGGCGAGCTCGAGGTCCGTACGCTCGCGGTCGAGCCGGGCGTGTGCCGCGTCGAGGAGGGCAAGCACTTGCGAGGTCGGGCCCTGGTGTACAGCACGAATAATCCGCTTGGCCTCGACCGGACCGACACCGGACGCCAGCGCTCGGTAAGCCAGCGCGGAACACAGGTGAATCTCGCCGTACCTGCGGTAGCCCGCGGCTGTCCGCATCGCGGTCGGCAGCACCCCGTCGCGCTCGAGATTGCGTACCTGTTGCACCGAGTATCCGGCACGTCGCGCGATGTCGACCGTGCGTATGAGCGAGTTGAGGGTTGACACCCTGCCCTTCCTGGCAATGTGGCTCGAAGTCTCCACAAGCACCTTAATGAAACGCTGGAGAACATGACTATCGACGAGATCATCCGCTTCATAACGAACCTCGATGGAGTCCTGGCTCTCAAGCCTGGACCCGGCGACGGATCACCCGAGATCAGCTGGGGCGATACGTTCTTCTACTACTCACCGAATGGTGTCGCGCCGAAAGCGACTCAGCCCTTCGCGACGATCGTGACGAAGAATTACCCGGGCGACGAGAAGTCGCGCCTGGACCGCCCGGATGCGTTCAGGGTCAACTTCGCCGCCGGGAAGGAATCCTTCATCCAATGGACGGGCCACGCGCCGCGCGAAACAGCCATCGACATCGACCCCAGCGTGACCGATGCCGTGATCGCACACCCCGTCTACGGTTCCGTCGGCTGGCTGGCAGTGGTGAATCCGGGCCGGCGGGCCGATAAGGCAACCCTCGAACTGCTCCACAAGGCCTATGACCTCGCACGCTCGCGCTATGAGCGACGTGCGGGGGGCGACGAGCAGCTGACGCGTTAGTACGAGCCCAGTCCGGTTGCCTCGCTCCAGTTCGCGAGGTCGATGGCCTTGGTGAGCAGTGTGATGCGCTGGGATGAGACATCCCATGGGGTCCCGGTTGGTTCGAGGGTCAGCAGAACGATGATTTTCTCGTCGTGTTCGCCGACGGTGCCGGTTGTGTGCATTGCTCGCTTGCTGAGGTTGATCGCGGGTGCGCTGCGCGGGACTTCCTCGGTGAAGGTCCAGTTCTCACCGACGCCGTCGCGGCCGAGAACGACCGAGCTATCGGCGACGGCGTCGAGAGCTCCTGGCGGAATCGGCGGTTCCGGGTTCTCGGGTGCGCATACGTCGTCGGGCTCGGGCGCGTCACCGAAGCCGGACCAGCCCTGTTTGACACCGGTGGGCCTGGCGAGGGCGCGGGCTATGCCGAAGGATTGGTCGAATCCGTCCTGACCGCATTTCGTCGATTCGTGCAGATTGCTCATGATGAAGTCGCGGACGGCCGGGCTCGCAGTGTCGAGGATATAGCGATAGGTCGTCACTACGTCGGCGGCGCTGATCGCGGTGTAGCCCCACATCCCGCGGTCTGCGGGTGGCATGGTGTCGGTCAGGCCGAGTTTGGCGACCATCCGTTCGACGATCTTGTCCCACCCGTTCTCGATCCACAGGTAGCTGGCGGCGTCGTCGTCGCTGGAGCGCAGCATCGCCTGCAACCGGGCCGAATCCTCGGACGAGATAGTCTGCGGGTCATGTGATTCCAGGTAGTCGAGCGCGATGAGCAGTTTGACCACCGATGCGGCCCGGTACTGCTTGTGCGCGTCGAACTGCACGCTCGAGGCGCCCGTCGCGCGATCGAAGATCACGAAACTCGCCTCCACCCCGGTCGGCATCGCATCCGTGATCGGGTCGGCGAGAGCGGGAGCCGCGCCGACAGCCGTCAAGGCCGTTGCACCGGCGAACGCCATGGCGAGCCGGGGCGCTATGCGTCGGCGGGGATGTGCCGTCTCGGCGCGGAAAACCATATGCCCCTCTGGGAGTCGGAGGTGGATTGTGCACTGCGGAGATCCTGCTCATCGAGCAGTGCGATTAGAGCACACCGGACTCGTTGCGCCGCAATTCATCTCCGTAATTTCGGTGAATCCGCTGCTGGCGTACAGCGTGATCGGTCAGCCACCGACCCGAACGCGCCGATGGTCGGTGTGGAGATCAAGGTCGAACCCGGCAACAGCATCGAACCGCCCCGGCGAGTTCGTCAAAGTCGCCAGGGCGGTTCAAAGGGCGCTGTTCGCAGTGCTATTGCCGTTCGGTCAGCGTCGCGATGACCGGATACTTGGTGTTGAGGGTCAGTGCGGAAACCGGGGTGGGGTCCGGGTTCTCGATGGTCAGCTCGAACCGGCGCATAATGGTCGAGAGTGCGAGCTGCATCTCCATCATCGCGAACGCGTTGCCGATGCACAGGTGTCCGCCCGCACCGAAGGGCAGGTATACGTTCCGGTCACGGGCGGCGACCGCGTCGGCGGTGAAACGGTCCGGGTCGAAGGTGTCCGGCTGGTCCCAACACTCGGGGTTCCGATGTGCGTGGTAATAGCTGAACATCACCGTAGTGCCTGCCGGGATGCGGTAGCCCCCGATCTCGTCGTCCTCGTCGGCGCGACGTTGTCCCATCCATGCCGGCGGTTTGAGCCGCAACACCTCCTCCATCACCTGCTTACTGAACGGCAGCGCGGGCAGGTCGGTCATGGTGGCGTGCCCGCCGGGCAGTGCGGTGTCGACGTCATCACGCAGCCGCTGACGCACCTCCGGATGCAATTCCAGCTGCAGAATGGCGGACGTCAGGGCCGAGGAGCTGGTCTCGTGACCGGCGAAGAGCATGGTGACGACCTCGTCGCGCAGCTCCCTGTCGTTGAGATTCTCGTTGGTATCAGCGTCCGTGGCGGCCATGAGCATGGCCAGCAAGCCGCTGCTGTCGGTGTCGCGCAACTTGTTGATCACCGTGTAGACGATGGCATCCATATCGTCGATCGCCCGCCAGAAGCGGCGATGACTCGGCGTCGGAAACTTCAAGGGGACCAACGGCATCCGCACGAACTTTCCCAATTCGGCATTCAACCGCTGCGTCGCGTTGGAAAAGCCGGTGACCTCCGGACCTTGGGGATCCAATCCGAACAGCGCCCGCACCACGATCCGCAAGGTGAGATGGCTCATCTGCTCGCCGACATTGATCGTCCGGCCGGCTCGCGCATGTTCGGCCCATTTGTCACACATGGAGTCGATCTCGGCCACCATGATCTCGCTGAGCGCATCGATCTTCTTGTGGTGAAAGGCGGGCTGGACGAGGCGCCGGTTACGTCGCCACTGGTTGTGGTCGGCAATGGACGCCAGCCCACGCCCTATGAATGGTTCGATGATGTCGTACATCTGGGTCTCGCGGGTGAAGTTCGCCATGCGTTCCTGCAAGATGTACTTGATGTGGTGCGGATGGGTGATCCCGACCATGCTCCCGTTGACCAACTGGAACTGAAACACGTTGCCGTGCTGAGTCATAGAGTCCGAGAGGAACGAAATCGGGTCGGTCACGAAGCGCTTGGTATTACGGAGGCGGCCTGTGACTACCGGGGGCAGCCCGGTGACAGCGGCGGAATTGGAGGACACAACAGCAAGTAAAACCGACTGTGTCGATACATGCCGCATTTTGGGGGCAAATGTAACCGAAGGCGGACTCCCGCAACGGCTTACCCAGCGTCAGAGGCACGTAAACCGAGCCGAACACGGCCACGCCGCTGGAGCAGCGCCGAGTGTGGTCGCGAGATCGGTGACCGCCGACTTGACCTACCGAGATGACCCCGCTCGTCGGCCGACTCGCGGTGGTGAATCCAGCCCGGCGGACCATCGATCAACCGGCTTGCCACCATCGGCGGAGTGGGCGATCCCTTGGCGGTGGCCGAGGCTGCACCTACGCTGGCTGAACGCTTACCCAACGTGGAAGGGGTCGATCTGTGCTCAGTTTGGATCTGCATCCAATCTTTCGGAGCAACCGCGACATCGATGTCGCCATGCGGCAGTTCCTCATCAGGGCCGCCCAGTCCGGGACACCCGTCGCCGAAATCATCCCAGGTAAGGGCTCAGGGCAGCTCCAAGGCCGCGTCCTGGCTTTCCTCGACCAGAAGCACATCAAGAAGCTGTACACGCGCAGGGAGCCCGACCCGAACAACTCCGGCCGTGTCCTCGTGTACTTCACGTAGGCGTTGGTGTTCGTTCGAGAACATCAGGCCCGCCACCACGTCCACGCGGCGTGCATAGTCCCCGGTGACGCCAGCGGATGTCCGCGCTTGCCGTACGAACGCCGCTACCTCGAGCTGTAATCCCGGGACCTTCCTGCGGTCATCGATCCCGGTCGGCTGCCCGCTGATTGCCCGAGCAGTCCGTACCTGTCAGAGCGCGGGAGACGATGCCTGAGCCCAGAACCGCTTGGGGATACGTCCTGCGTGCCGGGCCAGGTATCCGGCGCGCACCGCGTCCGCCATGGCGGCGGCCATCAGCTCGGGTCGACGGGCCCTGGTCACCGCGGTCGCCAGCAGCACGGCGGAGCAGCCGAGCTCCATGGCGAGGGCGGCGTCGCTCGCGGTGCCGATGCCCGCGTCCAGAATGACCGGGACCTTCGCTTCGGCGACGATCATCTCGATGTTGTGCGGGTTGCCGATGCCGAGGCCGGTACCGATCGGCGAACCGAGCGGCATCACCGCTACACAGCCCGCGTCCTCCAGGCGGCGAGCCAGGATCGGATCATCGGTGGTGTAGGGCAGAACGACGAAACCGTCATCGACGAGTTGCTCTGCGGCGGTGACCAATTCGATCGGGTCGGGCAGCAGGGTGCGCTCGTCGGCGACCACCTCCAACTTCACCCAGTTGGTGTCCAGCGCCTCGCGGGCAAGCTGTGCGGTAAGCACCGCTTCGGCCGCCGTGCGACAGCCCGCCGTGTTCGGCAGCGGCGCGATCCGCAGGCGTTTCAGCAGGTCGAGCACGCCGGTGCCGCCCGCGGCATCGATCCGCCGCATGGCGACGGTGGTCAGCTCAGTACCCGAGGCGATCAGCGCCTCCTCGAGCACGGCGAGACTCTCCGCGCCGCCGGTGCCCATAATCAGGCGGGAGCCGAACTCGCGGTCCGCGATCCGCAGCGGGGCATCGGCGACACCGGATTTCTCAGCCACCCTGGACCGCCGTCAGCACCTCGATCTGCCAGCCGCGGCCGACCGGTTCGTCCCACCGCGACTTCGGGAACACTGCGCCGTCCACCGCGAGCGCGACACCCTGGGATGGCAAGTCGAGGCGCGCCAAAAGCTCTCGTACGGTGAGCGGTTCGGCGAACTCGTGGTCGTCGCCGTTCACCGTGACACCGATGGGGACAGATGACAGCGTCATCGAATTCCTCCTACAGTCGTCGAAAAGCGTTGCGGGTCAGCGACTTCCGCTTCGGGCAGCGTTGCCCCGCCGAGCAGGCTCAGCACCGCGTCCACGGTGAGCGGCATGGTCAGCATGCCGTTGCGGCCGTGCCCGGTGGCCGCGACGATCCGGTCGGTGAGCCTGCCGATCAGCGGCAGGTTGTCCGGGCTGCCGGGCCGGGAGCCCGCGCCCACCTCGGCCAGCTCGTATTCGCCGATGCCGGGGAACACCGCCTCCGCGTCGGCCATCAGATCGCGCACGCCCGCGACGGTGACCGCGGTGTCGAAACCCGCCTCGTACTGCGTGGCGCCGACGACGAGCCCGTCGGCGCGCGGAACCAGGTATACCGCCCTGCCGTGCACCCTGGCCCGAATCACCCGCTGCGGCGCGGGAGCGACGCCCGGGCGGTGGCGCAGACGCAAGATCTCGCCCTTCACCGGACGCACCGGCAGCTCGGGCCACAATCTGGCCGAGGCTGCGCCCGCGGCGAGCACGATCTGGTCGTGCGGAAGGTGCGCCAGCGAATCGACGGACTCGTCGCGAACCAGCACGCCCGCCGCGTCGGCCGCCTGATGCAGGGCCGTCACCAGCCCACGGTTGTCGACGGCGGGTTCGGTGGGCGCGAGCAGGGCGGCGCGCACCGTGCGCGCCAGGGATGGTTCCAGCGCCCTAACTTCCGCGCGATCCAGCATCCGCAGCTCGTGGCCGCGACCACCGACCCAGTCGGCCACGGTGCGCAGGTCGGCGGCATCGGCCGCGTCCAGCGCGACGGTCATGGTCTCGTCGGCGACGAAGACCGAGACCCCGGTCGCGGCGTCCAGCCGGGCGGCGAATTCGGGCCAGCGCGCCAGCGAGGCGGCACCGAACTCCAGCACCCGCTCCTCCCCCGGCCAGCCCTCGGACAGCGGTGCGAGCATCCCCCCTGCGACCCAGGAGGCTCCGGCGCCGAGGGCGGGATCCAACAGGGTGACCGACCAACCCGCCTCCGCGGCCCGCCAGGCCACGGCGAGTCCGATGGCGCCGCCACCGACGACGGCCAAAGTCCGCATCCGATCCACCTGCCTCCTATTCGCTTCCCCACGGTAGCGCGGCTACGGTCGAAGGCGTGCAACCCTCCCACCCGTATCGACCCGCATCGCCCCGGGAGCGTCTGGCAAACGCGCGGCTGTATCTCTGCACCGACGCCAGAAGGGAGCGGGGCGATCTGGCCAAATTCGCCGAGGCGGCGCTCGCAGGCGGAGTCGACATCATCCAGCTCAGGGATAAGGGATCGCCCGGCGAGGCGAAGTTCGGTCCGTTGGAAGCCAGGGCCGAGCTCGGTGCGCTCGCCGAATTGAAGGCGGCCGCGCGCAGGCACCGCGCGCTGGTGGCGGTCAACGATCGCGCCGACCTCGCGCTGGCCGCGAGCGCCGACGTATTGCATCTCGGGCAGGGCGATCTCCCGCCCTGGTACGCGCGCCGGATTCTCGGACCGGACGTGGCGATCGGGCGGTCCACCCACAACCGCGCCCAGGCGGGACTCGCCGCGATCGATGAACACATCGATTACTTCTGCACCGGGCCGGTGTGGGCTACGCCGACCAAGCCGGGCAGGCAGGCGGCCGGACTCGAGCTGGTGCGTTCGACCGGCGACGCCCATCCGACCAGGCCGTGGTTCGCGATCGGCGGGATCGACGCGGAGAACCTCCCGCAATTGCTGGCGGCGGGAGCGACACGGATCGTCGTGGTGCGGGCGATCACCGAGGCGCCTGATCCGGAGGCCGCGGCGCGCGAACTGAAGGCGGCACTGCTCGCGAACACGTAAACCTCGCGAACGCGTAAACCGCGAACGCGTAAACATGTGCGAACGCGGAGACATATGTGAACGCGGAGACACTGCGTATCAGGAAAGCAGCTGACTGCGCGTGAGCGAGAGCACGGTGTCCAGCGCGGTGTTCCCGTCCGTTGTCGGCTCGGCGGCCGGCGACTGGTCCGCCGTAGGCACGATCCTGGCGTAGTCACCTGGTCCGTCCGGATCGGAATGCAGCCAGATGAAGCCCTGGCCGGCTAGATCGAGTGTGCGCGGAAGCACGGCAGCCACCGCACCGTCGTCCTCGATCTCCGCGAGGCGCACCCAGGCAGGCGCGGCGCGCAGAGTAGGCCAGGCGACGGCGAACCCGGGATGCAGCGCACGGACGTGCACCTCCTCCTCGGGGACCCAGGCCAGCTCGGTGCTCTCCCGGTTGCGGCTGGTCGGCAAGGTCATGAGGGCGTCGGCGACCACCGTGGTGTAGGTCCAGCCGCTCGAGGCCGACGCGGTCACCCGCTCGCCGCGCACCCGGACGTCGGCGGGATCGATGCCCGCCTCCTCCCATGCCTCGCGGACCGCGGCATGCACGGTGGTCTCGTGGCTGTCGCGGGCTCCGCCGGGCAACGCCCAGGTGCCGCCCTGATGACTCCACGGCGCGCGGTGCTGCAGCAGCACCGCCGAACCCCCACCGGCGAGCGGAGCGCGCAACAGAAGACCGGCCGCACCGAAGCGGCCCCAGTGCCGCAATCCGTCCGGACCATGTGACCAACCGTCACCGTCACCACGCATCTCGTACCTATCCTCATCCAGCTACGACAGTGCTTCACCCTCCGCATTGCTCCCAATCGGGGGTGTTTCACACGCCGCGGCGGGCGTATGACCACAATAAACTCCGCACCAACACGCACGGAGCGATCAAATGTCCGATCGGCCGTTCGAGAAATCCGCGCACGCGGCCCAGACTGGGGAGGTGGACATGACTCGCACCGAGCAGACGACAGCCGAACTCCGGCCTTCGTCCGCTGCCGAGCCTGGCGATCGGGACAATCCGAGCGGGCTGCGGGTCGCGTTCATGCGCGAGCACCTCGACCCGGCCAACCTGCGGTCCTTCGCCAGATCGTCACCGGGACGACTGATCGCGGTCGGCCTTCTGCTCATCGCACTGTGCCTGGCCGCGGGCTCGGTGACCGCGGCGACGGTCAGCGACCGCCAGCAGGGCCTTCACGTGCTGCTCTACGACACCGAACCGGACGCGTACTCCGCGCACCGGCTCTACACCTCGTTGTCCATCGCCGACGCCGCGGCCAGTACCGCTTTCATCGCGGGCGGACTGGAGCCGCAGGCGGTGCGCGACCGCTACACCCAGGCCATGGGCGAGGCAGCGGCGGAGCTGGTGACCCAATCGGACCGCGGCGTCGGCCCGGACGCGGCGGCCGACCCGGATGCCAGGCTGCGTACCGGCATAATCACCGGCCTTCCGGTGTACTCGGGTCTGGTGGAGACGGCACGGACGAATAATCGCAGCGGATATCCGGTCGGGGCCGCGTATCTGAGCGAGGCATCGAACCAGATGCAGACGACGCTGCTGCCCATGGCCGAGGAGCTGCAGAACCACCGCTCGGCAGCGGTGACCGACGCGCAGCGCAACCACGTGCGCCCGCCGTGGCCTGCGATCGTGCTGCTGATCCTCACGCTCGGGGCGCTGGTCTGGGTGCAGCGGGATCTTGCGCGGCGCTGGCGGCGGGTGGTCAATCCCGGACTCCTGCTCGCATCCGTCGGGATGCTGATTCTGCTGGCGTGGACGGTGATCGCGGGTTCGGTGTCGGCGACGTCGATGATCCGTGCCCGAGACGATGGCGCGGTGCCCTCCTCGCGGCTGACCGAGAGCCGGATTCTGGCGCAGCAGGCGCGTGCGGCGGAAACGCTGAAGCTGGTGCGCAGGGACGCCACCGGCGACTACGACCGCACCTACGACGTGGACATCGAGCGGCTGGCCGACCTGCTCGGCGGCTACCCCGGCTCCGCGCCCGCGGCCGCCGAGGTGCGCAATGCGGTTCCGGCGCTCGCTCGTTGGCGGGTCGCGCATCAGCACATGAACGATGCGCTGGCCCGCGGCGACTTCAACAGCGCGGCCTCCGTCGCGACCGGCGCGGGCTCCGAGGACGCCACCGCGCAGGTGAGCGCTCTTGACCACTCGCTGGAGCAGGGCATCACCGAGACGCGGGACACCTTGCGCGGCAAGATCGCCCAAGCGGCCCGCGTGCTGGACTTCCTCGGGGCGGGTGCGATGGTGCTTGGCATTCTGGCGGCAGGCTATGTCGGACTCGGCATTTGGCCCCGGCTTCGGGAGTACCGATGAGATCCGCGCGCGGCACCCTTATGGTCGTCCTCGTCGTGACGGCGCTGACGAGCGGCTGCGCGAGCGACTCCAGCGCGCCGCTGCCGACCAAGACACCCGAGTACACCGCTCCCCCGCTGCCCGCCAAAGCGATTCCGGTGCTGACGGATTCGCCGGTGCCGCCGCCTCAGAAAACGCCGCAGTGCGGGGACGCGACCGCCAGTCTGCGCCCCACCGGAGCAGGCGGCGCCGCGCGTGGACCGGTGATCGATGCGATTCGGGCGCGCGGCAGGCTGCTCGTCGGGTTGGACACCGGAAGCAATCTGTTCAGCTACCGCGACCCGGTCTCCGGCGCCGTCGTCGGTTTCGACGCCGACATCGCCAGGGAGGTCGCCCGCGACCTGCTCGGCAGCCCGGACCTGATCGAATTCCGTAGCCTCGGCTCGGCCGAACGTGAGACCGCGCTGCAGAACCACACCGTCGACCTGGTCGCCAAGACCATGACGATCAACTGTGAGCGGCGCGAGAAGGTCTCCTTCTCCACCGTCTACCTTCAGGCCAATCAGCGTGTGCTCGCGATGAAGAACTCCGGGATCCACGGTCTCGCCGACCTGGCGGGCCGACGGGTCTGCATCGTGCCCGGCACCACTTCGCTGGACCACGTCCGTCGCGAACAGCCCACCGCGACCATACTCACCGTGCCCACCTGGGCCGACTGTCTGGTGGTTCTGCAGCAGCGCCAGGTCGACGCGGTGAGCACCGATGACGCCATCCTCGCCGGGCTTGCCTCCCAGGACCCGTACACCGAGTTGGTCGGCAACAGCATCAGCGTCGAGCCGTACGGCATCGGAATCCCCAAGGGCTCCGACGATCTCGTCCGCTTCGTCAACGGCACGCTGGACCGCATCCGCAGCGACGGCACCTGGAGCCGGATCTACCAGCAGTACCTCACCGTGCTCGGCCCCGTCCCCGCCCCTCCCCCACCCACCTATCAAGACTGACGAGCATTAACGCTTCCCCTGTTTGAAGGCGGGGGATTGCTCGCTCAGACCGCAACCGAACCAGCCGCCCGAAGGAGGTGATCCGATTGTCTTACGTCGTCGGCACGAGTGTGGCCGCGCTCTGCCACAGCCAGAATCACGCTGGCGGCGTTCCGGTCCCTGCCATCGGTATACCCGCAGCCGTGGCACCGGAAAATTCTCTCCGCGAGCCCGAGTCGCTGCTTGGCTCTCGCGAAGCAACTCGAACACGTCATTGTCGTGTGGGCGGGCTGCACCAACACCACCTTCCGGCCAGCCCGCGTGCCACGGCCGATCAATTCCCGCTTCGCCGCGTCGATCGCCGCGTCAGCGGCCTTTCGCGCCATCGTGGACTTCGCCAGAAACTTCGGTTCGAAGTCCTCCACCGCTATCTGTTGCGCGACTTGCGACCCCTCCCGCAACCACGCGCTCCGCGAGCGGGCATCGGTCAGGAGCTTGCTCAATGTACCGAACGTCGGTGCTCTCCCCGATTTCTGCTGATTGACGGCCTCATTCCACAAAAACCGGCAGCGATGCCACTCCGCCAGCAAAGCACACTCCGCAGCACGGCCCGGCCGCAGCCGATAGCTGTACCGCACCACCTCATCCACACCCCACAACCTAGCCGCCACCACCGACACCAAAAGGAGGAAAGCGCTTCCTCTCCCTCGTGAACGAGGAAGAATCCGCGCTGAACATCTAATGAACACCCGGCCCGACCCCGATTCCGACGCGGACGAAACCGCGGCCGGAGGGCCGGGTTCTCCTGAACTGTCCGGAGCGGGGACAGCGGGCGGGTACACCGGATTGCTCGGCAGGTATCAGAATGCGGGTTCGGTCGGTCCGCCCGTGCATGGCGAGTCAGAGGGTGACCAGGGAGCTGAGGAAGCGCGTTCCAGTTCTACCCAAGTTGGTTCGGGTTCTGCCGAAGCGGAGTCGGGTGCGGGAGACGCCGATCAGGACCCCGTGAAAACACAAGCGTCCCAGGCCGAGGCAACCGCCGCCGCCGAACGAGGCGGGCAGAGCACCGAGATGGCGCGCGACGCGCCGAGGACCGCGCCGCCGAGCACGGCAATGGGCACCGTCGCGGCAGGCAATATCGGTGCACGGCGTACGGATTCGGAGCCGAACTCGGCGGCAACGGCGCGCACCTCGGGGCGCAACGTGCGGACCGCGCGGTCACATCCGGCGGTGCGACGGCTCGGCGCGGGGCTCGTGCAGATTCCGACGGTGACGCCCGCCGATCCGCGCGACGCCGTGCTCGCCGATCCCATGGTGTCCGAGGGCAAGCGATTCTGCTGGCGGTGCGGCGATCCGGTCGGCAGGGCGACGGCAACCCGGCCAACGACGACGGCGGGCGTGTGCCGAACGTGCGAGGCGCCCTATGATTTCCGGCCCTCGCTGCACGCGGGCGATATGGTGTCGGGACAGTACGAGGTCCAGGGCTGTCTGGCCCACGGCGGAATCGGCTGGGTCTACCTCGCGATCGACCGCAACGTCAGCGACCGCTGGGTGGTGCTCAAGGGCCTACTGCACGCCGGCGATGCCGAAGCCCAGGCGGTGGCGGTGGCCGAGCGCCAATTTCTCGCCGAGGTGGCGCATCCCAGCATCGTCAAGATCTACAATTTCGTCGAGCACCCCGGCCCCGACGGCGCGCCCGTCGGCTACATCGTCATGGAGTACGTGGGCGGCCGCTCGCTGCGCGACATTCTGGACACCTACCCGCGCCCGCAGCGCATGCCGGTCACCGAGGCGATCGCCTACCTGCTGGAGATCCTGCCCGCGCTGGAATACCTGCACTCGACGGGTCTGACCTACAACGACCTGAAGCCGGACAACGTCATGGTCACCGAGGACCAGGTGAAGCTGATCGACCTCGGCGCCGTCACCACCATCGAGGCGTACGGAAACCTCTACGGCACCAGGGGATTCCAGGCGCCCGAGATCGCGAGGACCGGTCCCACCGTGGCCTCGGACATCTACACCGTCGGCCGCACACTCGCGGTGCTCACCCTGAACATGCCGATGAAGCATGGGCGCTACCTCGATGGGTTACCGGATGTCGCCGACGAGCCGGTATTGGCGCGCTTCGAGTTCTTCCATCGCCTGCTGCTCTGCGCCACCGACCCGGACCCGGACCGCCGTTTTCCCTCGGCCAAGGCGATGTCCGCCCAGATGTGGGGCGTGCTGCGCGAAATCCTTGCGTTGGAAAACGATACCGAGCACCCGCGGTTGTCGACTGTCTTCAGTCCGCCGCGCGGCAGCTTCGGCACCGAGGAGTTGATCGGCCAGACCGACGCCTACGCAGACGGTCGCGCCCGCAGCACCGAGCTCGATGCCCGCGAAGTGGTCGCGGCGCTGCCTATTCCGCTGCTCGACCCGGCCGAGCCGTCCACATCCATGCTCGCCGCTACGGTGCATCCCGAACCCGCACAGGCCCTCGATGCGCTGCGGGACGCGCGTGTGCGCGCCGAGGCCGATCCCGAGATTGCTGTGCAGGCATCGGATCCGGAGTTCACCTTGGCCGAGGCGCGGATACGGATCGACCTGCGCGAATCGTCCGCCGTGCTACATCTGCTCGCTCCCCTGCCCGACAGCGACTGGCGGGTCAGCTGGTATCGCGGCCTCGCCGAATTGCTCGACCGGGAATACGAGCGGGCTTTCGCGACCTTCGATGACGTCCTTCGGATACTGCCTGGCGAGATCGCCCCGAAGCTGGCACTCGCCGCCACCGCCGAACTCATCCTCCAGCACTGGGATTCGCCGGACCCCGAACAGTGGCGCTCCTACGCGCAGAAGTCCTACGAGACCGTTTGGCGCACCGACCGCGCCGTGGTGAGCGCCGCCTTCGGGCTGGCCAGGCAGCTGGCCGCGGTGAACCGGGTTACCGATGCCGTGCAGGCGCTAGACGAAGTGCCCGCCGCGTCACGGCATTTCACCACGGCGCGGATGACCGCCGTTCTGCTCATGCTCACCGCCGAACCGGTGGCCGAACTCGACGAGGCGACCCTGCACATCGCGGCGTCGCGGGTGCTCAGCCTGCCGGTAGCCGAGGGTCGTGCGGTGCAGATGCGGGTACTCGTCCGCGGTACCGCTTTGGCCTGGCTGCAGGCGGGCAATACGCCGAATCGCCCGGACGCGACCCTGTTCGATGTTCCCTTCACCGAACGCGAACTGCGGGCAGGCATCGAAACCGGTCTCCGGTCCCTTGCCCGCGGGGCGACGGACCGCAACCACCGCTACGCGCTGGTCGATCTGGCCAACTGGATCCGCGCGAAAACCTGGCTCTAGCATCGGGATCGGCGCGGCGCACCTGCCTCAGACGGTCTCGGCGACCACGCGATGCGCGGCCCTGGCGATCGCCAACTCCTCGTTGGTGGGCACCACCAGCACCGCGACCGGTGCGCCGGGTGGCGAAATATGCCGGGCACCGCGGTCTTTCGCCATATTCGCGGCCGGATCCACCTCGATGCCGAATACGGAGAGGTCGGCGAGGGCATCAGCGCGCACCTGCGGGCTGTTCTCGCCGACACCTGCGGTGAAGATGATCGCGTCGACACCGCCGAGCTCCACCAGGTACGCGCCGAGGTAGCGCCGCAACCGGTGGATGTACACGTCATAGGCGAGCCTGGCGGTCCCGTCTCCGCTGTCGATGAGGCGCTGCAGCTCGCGGAAATCGTTCACGCCGGACAGACCCTTGATACCGGAGTCCCGGTTGAGCAGGGCATCGATCTGGTCGATGTCCAGGTGCGCGGAGCGAACCAGATGCGGCACTATCCCCGGATCGAGGTCGCCTGACCTGGTGCCCATCACCAGTCCCTCGAGCGGGGTGAGGCCCATGCTTGTATCGATCGGGCGCCCGCCGCGGATGGCGGAGGCGGATGCGCCATTGCCCAGGTGGAAGACGATCTGGTTCAGTTCGGCGAGGTCACGCCCGAGCAGCGCGGCAGCCCGACCGGACACGTACTCGTGCGACGTGCCGTGGAATCCATACTTCCTGATACCGTGTGCCGCAGCAATTTTGGCATCGATCGCATAGGTCTTCGCGGCGTCGGGCAGGCTGTGGAAGAAGGCGGTGTCGAACACGGCGACCTGCGGCACGCCCGGCAACAGCTCGCGCGCGCTCTCGATGCCGGCCACGTTGGCCGGGTTGTGCAGCGGCGCGAGTACGGACAACTCGGAGATCGTGGCGACCACGGAGTCGTCGATCAGCGTCGGCCGGTAGAACACCTCGCCGCCGTGCACGACCCGGTGGCCGACCGCGTGCACGCCCTCCCGCACCAGATCGCGTCCCGTCGCGGAGAACATGTCGAAGACCAGGAGCAACCCCGCGGTGTGGTCGGCGATCAGCCCGCGTCGCACGGTGGTCTCGCCGTCGGCGTGATGCTCGATCCCCCCGTTGTCCTCGCCGATCCGCTCGACCGTCCCGGAAGCGGCCACCACGCTCGACTCCGGGTCCAGAAGCTGGTATTTAATCGACGACGAGCCGGAATTGATCACCAGCACCATGCCTTCGGCAGCCCTGCTCATCACACCTCCAGTATCTTGCGGGACACCCGCACCGTGCGGGTTTCCCGCACTCGCTCAGCAACCACCACCACGTGCGCGATTGTTCCGAGGCAGACAGTGCCGCCCACCTCAGTTGTCCTGCGCCTGGATGGCAGTGATCGCCACGGTGTTGACAATGTCGGCGACCAGCGCACCGCGAGACAGGTCGTTGACGGGTTTGCGCAGACCCTGCAACACCGGGCCGATCGCGACCGCACCGGCGCTGCGCTGCACCGCCTTGTAGGTGTTGTTGCCGGTATTGAGGTCGGGAAACACGAACACCGTGGCATGCCCGGCGACCTCGGAACCCGGCAGCTTGGTGTCGGCGACGGTCGGCTCGATCGCCGCGTCGTACTGGATAGGGCCCTCCACCAGCAGTTCCGGCGCCCGCTCGCGCACCAGCTCGGTCGCGACACGCACCTTGTCCACGTCTGCGCCGCTCCCCGACTCCCCGGTGGAGTAGGACAGCATCGCCACCCGCGGTTCGATGCCGAACCGGGCAGCGGTCGCCGCGGAGGAGATGGCGATGTCCGCCAACTGCTGTGAGGTGGGATCCGGGACGACTGCGCAGTCGCCGTAGGCGAGCACCCGGTCGGCCAGGCACATGAGGAACACGCTGGAGACGGTGGAGACGCCGGGCACCGTCTTGATGATTTCGAGCGACGGCCGGATGGTGTGCGCGGTGGTGTGCGCGGCGCCGGAGACCATTCCGTCGGCGATCCCCTTGTAGACCATCATGGTGCCGAAATACGAGATGTCGGTCATGGTTTCGCGGGCCTGCTCCAGCGTGACGCCCTTGTGCTTGCGCAACTCGGCGTACTCGGCCGCGAAATCGTCGAGGTGGTCGGAACCGCGCGGGTCGAGCACCTGCGCGGCGGAGATGTCGACGCCGAGTTCGGCGGCGCGGGCGCGCACGGCCGTCTCATCGCCGAGGATGACCAGGTCGGCGATCTTGCGCTGCAACACCCGGCCCGCCGCGCGCAGGATGCGGTCGTCGTCGCCCTCGGGCAGGACGATCCGTTCGAGGTCGGCCCGCGCGCGCTCGATGAGCTGGTATTCGAACATCTGCGGTGTGACCACCGACATGAGCGGAACCTCGACGCGCCGCAACAACTCCGCAGCGTCGACGTGCTCTTCCATCAGGGCGAGCGCGGTGTCCACTTTGCTCGGGCTGCCCGCGGACATGCGGCCGCGGGTGCGGTAGGCGGCGCCCGCGGTGTCGTAGGTGCCCAGTTCGGTAGTGAGGATCGGCAGCTTCGGTTTGAGGCCGGTCATCAGCCGCGCCACCGCAGGGTGCGGCAGCATGCCGCCGTTCATGATGATGCCCGACAGCGAGGGAAAGCCTTCCGCCTCATGGGCGTTCACCACGCTGAGCAGCACGTCCGACCGGTCGCCCGGCGCGATCACCACGACGCCCTCGACAAGGCGCTCCAGGATGTGTTCGGCCGTCATGCCGCCGACCATGATCTTCAGCGCCTCGCGCTGCAGCAATTCCGGGTCGCCGCTGTACATTTCGCCGTCGATGGCCGAGCACAGCTCGGCCATGGTCGGGGCGATCAGCAACGGGACCTCAGGCAGCGTCCAGGAGGGGACATCGAAGCCACGCAGCGCCGAACGCACCTCGTCCAGTTGCTTCGGGTCGCAGCGGTTGGCGATGATGGCGACCAGCTGCGCGTGCTCATGCGACAACTCGGTGGCGCACAGTTCTGCCAGGTGCTTCACCTCGTCCGGCGTGCGGCCCGCGCCGCGCACCACCAGCAACACCGGCGCGCCCAGGTTGACCGCGATCCTGGCGTTGAAGCGCAACTCGCTGGGGCTGGCCACATCGGTGTAATCGCTGCCGACCACCACCACCGCGTCACATGCCTTCGAGACCTGATAGAAGCGCAGGACGATCTCGCTGATCGCCGCGTCCGGGTCGGCGTGCACCTGTTCATAGGTCGTGCCGATGGCCTGTGCGTAGTCGATGTCCGCCGTGCTGTGCTCGAGCAGCAGCTCCAGGATGTAATCGGGCTCGGCGGTCGAGCGCGTAATCGGCCGGAAAACCCCGACCCGCGCGGTCGTCGCGCACAACATCTGGAGTACCCCGAGAGCCACCGTCGACTTTCCGGTGTCGCCCTCCGGCGAGGCGATGTACACGGCTGATGGAGCATTGTCGGCCATGCCCGAGAGCTTAGTGAACGAGCGGCAATCGGACCCGGCCGCGAGAGCGTGCTCACCGGTAGCGATCACTCGGTGCGTCGACTCTGTGCCGGAGACCAGCACCGACCGCCGGTACGAAGAGAGGGTCTGCTCGAGCGGTCCCGCCGACTCTCCGTCGCGGGTGCAGAAGGCCCGCTATAGTCCGGGCATGGCTGAGCAGTTTCCAGATCGGCAGTGGGGTTCGCGCACGAATGTATTGGCCCGCGCGGCAAATAGATTCGCGTCAACGAAGCCCGGCTCCTGGTTCATCCGCCTCGTCACTCCGCTGGACCGGGCCGTCCTGGAACGCACCCACGCCAAGTACACCTTGCTCGGCCCGATCGGCGCACCGGTCATCCTGCTCACCACCGTCGGTCGCAAGTCCGGGCAGCCCCGCACCCAGCCACTGCTGTACGTGCACGACGGCGACACGCTCTACGTGATCGGCAGCAATTTCGGCCAGGGACACCACCCCGGGTGGACCGCCAACCTCCTGGCGAATCCCACGGCCACGGTCGCCATCGCGGGCGAACGCATCGACGTCACTGCCACCCTGGTCGAGGGTCCGGACAAGGAAGCCATCTTCACCCGCTTCGTCGACATCGCAGGCGCCTACGCCGTCTACCGCTCCCGCACCGCCCGCGACCTCCGCATCTTCGCCCTCCGCCGGGCATAACCGCCCGACGAGTGGCACCTGGCTCTGGCATCGCCCGAGAAGACCTCTCCGGGGTGTGCCACTCGTCGGGTGGTTAGGCGAGTGCGCGCAGGCGGGGGGCGAGGTCGCGCTGGAAGAGGTCGAGGAAGCGGCGCTGGTCGTGACCGGGGGCGTGGAAGACCAGGTGGTTGAGGCCGGCGTCGAGGTAGGGCTTGATTTGTTCGACGGCCTGGTCGGGGTCGCTTGCGACGATCCAGCGCTTGGCGATCTGTTCGATCGGCAGCGCGTCGGCGGCGGCTTCCATCTCGATCGGGTCGGTGATGCTGTGCTTCTGCTCCGCGGACAGGGAGAGCGGGGCCCAGAAGCGGGTGTTCTCCAGGGCAAGTTCTGGATCGGTGTCGTAGGAGATCTTGATCTCGATCATCCGGTCGATGTCATCGATGGTGCGGTCGACCTTCCCCGCGCCCTCGGCGACCGCGGGCATCAGCTTCTCGGTGTAGAGGTCCATGCCCTTGCCCGAGGTGCAGATGAAGCCGTCGCCCGCGCGTCCCGCGTACCGAGCGACCAGCGGGCCGCCCGCCGCGATGTAGATCGGGATGCCACCCTTCGGCACGTCGTAGATGGAGGCGCCGACGGTGCGGTAGTACTCGCCGTCGAAGTCGACGCGATCGCCGGTCCACAGCGCACGCATCAGATCGACCGACTCGCGCAAACGGGCGAAGCGCTCCTTGAACTCCGGCCATTCGCCGGTGTATCCGGTGGCGATCTCGTTGAGCGCCTCACCGGTGCCGACCCCGAGCATGATCCGATCCGGGTACAGGCAACCCATGGTGGCGAAGGCCTGCGCGATCACCGCCGGGTTGTAGCGGAAGGTGGGGGTGAGCACCGAGGTGCCGAGCTGGATGCGCTGGGTGCGCTCGCCGACCGCGGCCATCCAGGCCAACGAGAACGGCGCATGCCCGCCCTTGTGCCGCCACGGCTGGAAGTGGTCGCTCACCGTGGCGCTGTCCAGGCCGTGTTCCTCGGCCAGCACCGCGATCTCGACGAGTTCACGGGGGCCGAACTGCTCCGCCGATGCCTTGTAACCGAGCTTGAGTCCGCTCATATGCCACGCTCCTCGCGTTTCGTTTCGCCGCCGTCGCGATCCGTCTTCGACACTAGCCAACTCCTTTGTGCCGGGTGCCGATGGCCTGGCGCGGATGATCGAGATCGCCGCGGCCGTCCTACTCGCCTCGACGGCCCCGAGCCGAAGGGCGCCGGGTCCGACCAGCTCAACGCACGCTGGGCAAGCGGGCAGGCGCCGAGTCCGACGCATGCGCCGGATTCGAGGCAGGGCGCGGCGGTCGGGTTTCCGACCTGTGCTCGTTGTTCCGACCGGGTCGCGGAGCGGATAGCGGATAATCGACTCTGTGAGCGCAGATGACGAACCGATCCTGTCCTACCTGACCGATATGGACGGGGTGCTGGTGCACGAGGACCATCTGGTGCCCGGCGCCGACGAGTTCCTCGCCGAGCTGCGTGCCAACGAGACGCCGTTCCTGGTGTTGACCAACAATTCGATCCGCACGCCGAGGGACATGCAGGCACGGCTGCGCCACTCCGGCCTCGACATCCCGGAGGAGGCGATCTGGACCTCCGCGCTGGCCACCGCCACCTTTCTGAACGAGCAGCGCCCCAACGGAACCGCCTACGTGGTGGGTGAATCCGGGCTGACCACCGCGCTACACGAGATCGGCTACGTGCTCACCGACAGCGCTCCGGACTACGTGGTCCTCGGCGAAACCCGGACCTACTCCTTCGAGGCGATCACCACGGCGATCCGGCTGGTCGAACGCGGCGCCCGCTTCATCGCGACCAACCCGGACCCCACCGGCCCTTCCCGTGAGGGCTCACTGCCCGCGACCGGTTCGGTGGCCGCGCTGATCACCCGCGCCACCGGTCGCGACCCGTATTACGTCGGCAAGCCGAACCCTCTGATGATGCGTTCCGCGCTTCGCCGCATCGGCGCCCACTCCCAGTCCACCGTGATGATCGGCGACCGCATGGACACCGACGTCATCTCCGGCCTGGAAGCCGGCATGCGTACCATCCTGGTCACCACAGGCATCTCCACCCGCGCGTCCTTCGAGGCGTACCCCTACCGGCCGACCATGGTGCTGGATTCCGTCGCCGACCTCGTCGGCCGAACCAAGTCCCCGTTCGCCACCTGATTCGGATCGGTACGAGGGCGCGAAGCAGGCCCTAGTCCTCCGTGATCGCGTCCAGCGCGGCGGAGAGCTTCGCGAGCACTTCGACGGTCAGCGCGAGCTGTTCCGGACCGAGTTCGGCCGCAAGACGTTTCGACATCACCGCGTGTTGCGGGTCGATGCGGTGGACGGTGGCCAGACCTGCCTCGGTAGCGGCGACAAGTTTCGCGCGGCGGTGGGCAGGGTTGGGACGGTATTCGGCAAGTCCCTTGTCCACCAACAGGTCCGCGATACGCTGCACGCTCTGGCGCGTGATGCCCATCTCGCGTGCGATACCCGCGACCGACAGCGGTGTGCGCAGTACCGCGCCAAGCACCTGCCACCAGGCCGCGGTCAGACCCGCAGGTCGGGCCAGTTCCTCAGCGACCGCAAGGAATTGGCCATTCACACGGAACGACGTGATCGCCGCCGTGCTGAACAGCTCCTGCTCACCGGTCATGATTCACCTCCCGCTGCGTGCCGCACGGCGATCCGGCCGATCAACCGGATCGCCGTGCGATTCTTCCTCATCCGACCTGCGCCGCCCGCTGCGCCTCGTACTCCGCGAGCACCGCGTAGCCTGCCGGATCGGCATGCGCGAACAGTCGATACCAGCCGTCGAGAACGTGCGGTTCGTATATGCCGAGCCTTCCGAGCACCTCGCGCGCGAACTCGAACGGCGCGCTCGCGCTGGCCGTGATCACGTCACCGTCGGTGACGGCGGGCTCGCTCACATAGTGATCACCGCCCGAATAGCCGCTGTAGAGCAGGTATTCCGCGACGTTGCTCGTGTGTCTGCGGGTATCGAGCAGACCTTCCTTGGCCAGGCCGAAGGTGGCGCCACAGATGGCGGCGACCGGAACACCCGCCGCTACGAGTTCACGCGCCTTGCGCGCGAACGGCACCAGCTCCTCGCCCTCCCAGGTCTCCGCACCGGGCAGGATCAGCATCGCGCTGTCGGCGGGCGCGAGGTCGGCGAGCACGACGTCCGGCACGATGCGCATCCCACCCATCGTCGTGATCGGCTCCGCGGTCAGGCCGACCGTCGTGACCTGCCACGTCCCCGGCTCCCGATGCCAGCTCGACTTGTTGATGTGCGCAGTGGCCGCCCCGACCTCCCAGTCGGCCAGGGTGTCGTAAACGGCCAGGTGAACTGTCTTGGTTCGCATGACAGCATGTTGGCATATTTGACAGCATGCTGTCAATGTCGCGACTGCCTCCGAGCGCTGCCGTGGCCGAGCCCGCAGACGCGCTCCCGAGGCACATCCAGCCAGACACCCCACCACGCAGACTCGCCGGCAAAGGTGACCACTCTTGCACTCGGACATCCAGGGCAGACACCGCGCACCTGGTTGCGCAGGCCGCTCCCGAGCGCTCGGCCGCAGCGAGCCAGTCGGACACCGCCCGCTCGGTTGCCAGAGCAGAGCCCGGGCGCTACGCAACCAGCCGGCGCCCACCGACGGCACAACCTATGCGCGCCGATTCGCTCAGGAAGGCCGCCCACCTGGCGAGAAGGCCCACTACGCTGGGAGCATGCGGATTTCGGTGGCGGCGGACGAGCGGGTAGGAGTGGCCGAGGAATTGGTCGGCGAGTTGCACAGGCGCGGACACGAAACCGTACTGCACGGCGCACTGTCCGACGCGGAACGCGACGACTGGGCCTGGGCGAGCGAAGCGGCCGCACGCGACGTCGCGGCACGCCGCACCCACCAGGCCGTCATCTGCTGCTGGACCGGCACCGGCGCCTCGATGGCCGCCAACAAGGTCGCGGGCATCCGCGCGGCACTCTGCACCGATGCCGCGACCGCGGCAGGCGCCCGCACCTGGAACGACGCGAACGTCCTCGCTCTGAGCCTGCGTTCGACCTCCAGCGCCGAACTCCGCGAAATCCTCGACGCCTGGTTCAGCACCGAACCGAGCAATACCCCCGAGGACCAGGCAAACATCGCCCATCTCACCAAGATCGAGCACACCGCCAACGTCTGACCCCGCCAGGAGCCGGCCGGCGAGACGAGGTGCGTGCGGGTCAGCCCAGGGCTTGGTCGAGATCGCCGAGGAGGTCTTCGACGTCTTCGAGCCCTACCGAGATGCGGACGACACCGTCGGAGAGGCCGATGGTGGCTCGACCCTCGGGACCCATCGCGCGGTGGGTTGTGGTGGCGGGATGGGTGATCAGGGATTTGGCGTCGCCGAGGTTGTTGGAGATGTCCACGATCCGCAACCGGTTCAGCACCTCGAAAGCGCGCTTCTTCGCCTCGTTCTCAGGTGCCTTCAGCTCGAAGGTGACCACGGTGCCGCCCGCACTCATCTGAGTGGTGGCCAGAGCGTGCTGCGGATGCGATTCCAGGAACGGGTACCGCACCCAGCTGACGGCCGTGTTGTCCGCCAGGAAGCGGGCGATCCGCAGCGCCGACTCCGCCGAATGGCGCACCCGCAGCGGCATCGTCTCCAGCCCCTTGAGCAGCGTCCACGCATTGAACGGGCTCAGCGCCGGACCGGTATGACGCATCAGCATTTTCACCGGACCGTCGATGTAGTCCGCGGCACCGAGAATGGCACCGCCGAGCACCCGCCCCTGCCCGTCGATGTGCTTGGTGCCGGAGTAGACCACCACGTCGGCACCCAGTTCGAAACCGCGTTGCAGCAGTGGTGTGGCGAAGACGTTGTCCAGCACCACTTTCGCGCCCGCCGCATGCGCCAGCTCGGTCACCCGGCGCACATCGACCAGCGTCTGCATCGGGTTGGCGGGCGTCTCGAAGAACACCGCCTGGGTGGGCACCGACAGCGCCTGTTCCCACTGGTCCAGATCCTCGCCGTCGACGAAGACGGTCTCCACGCCCCAGCGCGGCAGGATCTCGTTGCACACCACGAAGCAGGAGCCGAACAGACTGCGCGCGGCGACGAGTCGATCGCCTGCGCCGAGCAGCGCACCGAGAGCGGTGAACACCGCGGACATTCCGCTCGCGGTCGCGAAACACGCTTCGGCGCCGTCGATCAGCCGCATCCGCTCCTCGAACATGGCGACGGTCGGGTTGCCGTAACGGGAGTAGACGAAATGCTCGACGTCGCCGGTGAAGGCAGCCTCGGCGGCCTCGGCGCTCTCGTAGACGAAGCCAGAGGTCAGGTAGAGCGCCTCGGCGGTTTCCTCGAAACCTGAGCGCCGCAGTCCACCCCGCACACCGAGCGTCGCGGGACCGACACCCTCCGGCAGCGGCCGGTCGATCGCACCACCGGTGATCACGACTGCCGCCAGGGTAGTCCGAGCGCACGCCAGCCGGAGCCGCCGCGATGCCCGAATTCGTCGAGGGGACCTTCGAAGCCTTCGAGCACGTTGTAGGAAGTGTGGTAGCCCGCGGTGGTCGCGGCGACAGCCGCGCCGATCGAACGCTGCCCGGAACGACACAGGAACACGACCGGGGCGTCCGGGGCGTGGTCCACCAGGGCCTGCTTCAGCTGCTCGACAAACGCTTTGTTGCGCGCGCCGGTGGAGTCGACCCACTCGATCAGCACGGTCGGCCGATCGATCGAGCTCGTATCGGGGACACCGACAAATTTCCATTCGGCTTCCGTCCGCACGTCGACCAAGACGGCTTCGGGTTGGTCCCGCAACACTTCCCACGCCTGCTGGGGTGTGATGTCACCGGCATAACTCATGTGCACCTCCTGCGAATCCGCACTTGCCGCGCTCAGGCTCGAGCCACGGCCAGGTCGTCACCCGGAGCACCCCACCGCGGAGGAGGGTTGCCGACCAGTAATGCCGGGGCTTGACACTGGTTCTCATGACCTTCGACTGAGATTGCACCGATGCGGGTCACCGTGTCAAACGGTTGGCCGCACTGCGGGAACATTCAGTGACAGACCAGCCACTTCGCACCGGATCTGGTCAGATTCCAGGTCGCCGTCTTCTCCTCGCCGTCGACCTTCGTGGTCACGGTCACCCTGCCCTTGTCGCCGTCCCTCATCGGATTGTCGAGTTTCGTGATTTCGACGGACTTTCCGGGCCCCGCCTGTCCGGCCAGCGGCGAACGTGCGGCGTCGAAGCCATGGCATGCGGTGCCGGGCGGCGGCACCGTGGCGGTGTTGTTGGAGCCATCGACGAACTTGCGGACCGCCGCGACAATGCGGTCGGAATCTGTGACATTCTTCTCAGTCGGCGACAGCATCCCGCCGAGCACGATTCCGACCAACACGATCACCGCGACCGCCGCCGCCGCGACGAAAGGGACCGCGGAACGCTTGTCGGTCTGATCGACCCGGATGATTTCGTCCTCGCCCGCGGTCGGCTGCTGCTCGGTCATGACTCGATGATCCCTGGTCGCCGCGGGTATCGAGCGACCAGGCCCCGATTCGGGACACGCTTAATCACTCGACGGAGACCGGGCGGTCGCTATAGCGAGCGCGGGAACGGGTAACCGGAAATTGTGACGTTCGATGGCAT
Source organism: Nocardia sp. NBC_01730 (assembly GCF_035920445.1). Lineage (NCBI taxonomy): Bacteria > Bacillati > Actinomycetota > Actinomycetes > Mycobacteriales > Nocardiaceae > Nocardia > Nocardia sp. NBC_01730. The sequence continues at coordinate 5,557,291 of NZ_CP109162.1, forward strand.
CCATCCAGTTCACGCACCGGCGCGGTGCGGCATCGGCCACCCCGATAGAATCGCGGGACTGCGGTCGGCTGTCATAGCCAATCGGCAGCTCGTCGCCGCAGTGAACCGGGCACCGTGCAGACCCGAGCCAGCATCGCCGGTGTCGGCACCGACAGGGTGCAACCAAGCCAGTGCGTCAACTTAGCCTAAGCTAAGACCGACGTTAATTGTTATTCGACCAATAAGGGTGCGCGTAAGAGATGACCGAACAGAGTGCAGGATCGACAAGCGGTGTACACGGGCCCTCCGTGATGACGCAAGCTGCCTCCTCCGGGCCGGACGCGCACACCGCAGGGACCCGCCCGCTCCGCATCGCGATCGTGGGCGCAGGACCGGCCGGGATCTACGCCGCCGACGCGTTGATGAAATCCGACGCAGAGGTGAGCATCGACCTGTTCGAACGCATGCCTGCGCCGTTCGGGCTGATCCGGTACGGCGTCGCGCCGGACCATCCGCGGATCAAGGGCATCATCACCGCCCTGCACAAGGTGCTCGACAAGCCGCAGGTGCGACTGCTGGGCAACATCGACTACGGCACCGACATCACCCTCGACGACCTGCGCACCTTCTACGACGCGGTGATCTTCTCCACCGGAGCCAATGCCGACCGTGCCCTGGACGTCCCCGGCATCGGCCTGGACGGTTCGTTCGGCGCGGCGGACTTCGTGTCCTGGTACGACGGGCACCCCGACGTACCGCGCACCTGGCCACTGGACGCGGAGAAAGTCGCGGTCCTCGGCGTCGGCAACGTCGCACTCGACGTGGCGCGTGTGCTGGCCAAGACCGGCGACGAACTGCTGCCCACCGAGATCCCGCCGAACGTCTACAAGGGGTTGAAGAACAACAAGGCCGTCGAGGTCCACGTCTTCGGCCGCCGTGGACCCGCCCAGGCCAAGTTCACCCCGCTCGAGCTGCGCGAGCTCGACCACTCGCCGACCATCGAGGTCATCGTCGACCCCGAAGACATCGACTACGACGAAGGCTCCGAAGCCGCGCGCCGCCACTCCAAGCAGGTCGACATGGTCGCCAACACCCTCGAGCAGTGGGCCATCCGCGACGTCGGCGACCGACCGCACAAGCTGTTCCTGCACTTCTTCGAGTCCCCGTCCGAGGTGCTCGGCGAAGACGGCAAGGTCGTGGGCCTGCGCACCGAGCGCACCCAGCTCGACGGCACCGGCAACGTCAAAGGCACCGGCGTCTTCAAGGACTGGGACATCCAGGCGGTCTACCGCGCCGTCGGCTATCTGTCGCAGAACCTGACCAACCTGCCCTTCGACGACCAGGCCGGCACCGTGCCGAACGAGGCCGGTCGCGTGATCGCCGACGAGAACGCCGACGGCGCCGACCGCTACCTGCCTGGCACCTACGTCACCGGCTGGATCAAGCGTGGTCCCGTCGGCCTGATCGGCCACACCAAGGGCGACGCCAACGAGACCGTGGCCTGCCTGCTCGACGACAGCACGAGCTTCACCCCGGCCGCCGCACCGGAGCTTGACGCCGTCACCGAGTTCCTCGAGGGCAAGGGCATCCCGTTCACCACCTGGCAAGGCTGGTACCGCCTGGATGCCCACGAGCGCGCGCTCGGCGAGCCGGAGGGCCGGGAGCGGGTCAAAGTCGTCGAGCGCGAGGACATGCTCCGTGCCAGCGAGCCACACAAGGTCTGATCACCCCGGCGGGACCAGCTCCGCTGCCGCGGCAACCACCCTGCTGCGGCAGCGGAAAACCCGACACTGAGGCATTCTGTACAAGTGTTCGATGCCCACCTGCACATCTTCGACCCGCGGTTCCCGCTGGCCGAGAACGAGGGCTACCTGCCCGACCCGTTCACCATCGCCGACTACCGAAAGCGCATGGCGCGCTTCGACGTCGGCGGCGGCGCCGTGGTCAGCGGCTCGTTCCAGGGCACGGATCAGAGCTACCTGAAGGCCGCCCTCGCCGAACTGGGCGATGGCTGGGTCGGCGTCACCCGCCTGGACCTGGACGCCACCGACGAGGAGATCATCGAGCTGGACCGCATCGGTGTGCGCGCGCTGCGGTTCAACCTCAAACGCGCCGCCGCCGACATCACCGGGATGACGCTCCAGGCGTTGCGGGCCTACGAACTCGTCGGTTGGCACGTCGAGGTCTATATCGACGGCACCATGCTCGGCTCGCTGCAACCGGTCATTTCCAAGCTCCCCGCGCTGTCGGTCGACCATCTCGGCATGTCGGAAGAGGGTCTGCCGTTCCTGCTGGATCTCGTCGATCGAGGGGCGCGGGTCAAGGCCACCGGTTTCGGTCGAGTCGCGATGAACGTCGCCGACACGCTGCGCCGCATCCACGCGGTGAATCCCGAAGCCCTCATGTTCGGCAGCGATCTCCCCGGCACCCGCGCGGGGCGCCCATTCAAGGACTCGGACGTCGACCTCCTCTGCGATGTAGTCGGCACCGACATGTACCCGGTACTGGAAGACAACGCGCGCGCCTTCTACCGGCTCCCGGCCCGCGAGCGCACCGCCCCCACCGACCCGGCCCCGACGCTGCCGCTGTACCGTCCCGAACCGCCGACCCTCCGGCTGCACCGCGACGAACTCCCCGAAGCCCAAGCGGGAGACACAATTCCGTTCCCCGCTATCGAACGGTAGCGGTCACGACTTCCACCTCGCCGGCGATCGTCACCGTCACGACCGAACGGTGCTCGACCGTACCTATCGCTCACTCGCTGCGCTCGCTCATGACTCCACCTCGCTGACGCTCGGCTCCGCCATGACCGAGCGATGCTCGGCTGTGCCTATCGCTCACTCGCTGCGCTCGCTCATGACTCCACCTCGCTGACGCTCGGCTCCGCCATGACCGAGCGATGCTCGGCTGTGTCTGTCGTTCACTCGCTGCGCTCGCTCAGGCGACGATGATGCCGACGACCCAGACGCCGGTGGCCAGCAGCGCACCGAAGAGTTCGATGAGCATGGACAGGCCGACGCCCTTCAGCGCGTGAACCGTTGCCTGCCAGGCCTGTTGGCCGGCACGCAGGCGATGGAGTTCCGAAAGGTACACGCCGAGAACGAAACCGACGAACAGGCCGACCACCGGGATCACGAAGAACCCGACGATGCCGAGGATCGCGCCGAGGAAGACCGCACGGTTGGACACACCCGCGTCCTTCATCTTGCGTCCCGGCCAGGTGTACTTGACGACCCCGGAAATCACGAGCAGCGCCGTACAGATCGCGAAGACGATCCACGCCGTAGCGCCGCCGGTCAGAAAGGCCCACACGGCGATAGCACCGAAGATCAGGATGACGCCCGGCAGGATCGGGACGATGATCCCGACGAGGCCGACCAGAATGGCGAGGCCGACGAGTAGGGTGTACCAACCCTGATCTGAGAATGTTTGCACGGATTGAGCCTATGTCCTACTTGCTTGGCCTGATCGACCGCGAAGGAGTCCGGTCAGCATCGTTCCCGAGGTCGCAGGCCGTCCACCGTCGCAGGCCGGTTCCGGTACGTGTCTTCAGCGAAGCCGAGGAATCGCTCGACGTCCTGAATATTCGACGGTGTCCCGAACGACACCCGGATGGCACCGCCGCTCGGTAGACCCAGCACGGTGACGTATTCCTCGATGGTCGGGAGGTGTGCTCCGAACAGGCGCCGCAATATGGGCAACTGGATATCGAAGGCCCCTTCGCCCGCACCTGGGTTGCAGAAACAACCCGTGCGGATGGAGAAGCCCGCTGCCGCGGACTCGGTGGCGACCAAGCGCTCGTCGACGACGATACCGTCCGGGTCGAGGAAATTGAACGTGACCGTGCCCCCGCGACGGACCGTGTCCTGCGGTCCGTAGATACGGATCATCGACGCACCGTTGTCGTGTGTCAGCGACCGCAGCCGGTCGAGAAACCATCCGGCCAGACACACGACCCGGCGGTGCACCAGGTCGACGCCGACTTCCCGCAACCAGTCGATCCCGAAGGTGACATCCGGAATGGACAGGAAATTCAGCGTCCCGTCTTCGTAGGCGCTTTCGTCGTCGGTCAGCATATGCCAGTCGCCCTGGACGCTCACGGCCGCGATAGTGCCGCCCGCGAACCACGGCCTGCGCAGCCTGGCCAGCGCCTCCCGGCGTGCGACCAGGCATCCGACCCCGGTCGGGTAGCCGAAGAGCTTGTACCAGCTGATCGGCACGAAATCGGCTCGTACGACACTCAGGTCCAGTTCGTTGGTGGGGAGATATGCGGCCGCGTCCAGCAGTACGTCGTAGCCGTGCCGGTGCGCCAGCTCTACCCAGTCGAGCGGATGTTGGACTCCGGTGAAATTGCTCTGCGCCGGAAAGGCGAACAAACCGCGCCTATCCGGCTTGCTTTTCCTGGAGACGCCGGGGAACTGTAACCGCGGGCGGTTGCTCAATGCGGCGTGCACGGCCTCATCCGTCGTTCGCAGATCGGGCGTGCTGATCGGAACATGCGCCACCTCGGCTCGTTTCGCCCTGGCGAATTCTCGCATTCCGATAATCGAGTTGTGGTTGTCCGAGGTCATGACGAAGCGCGAACCACGCGCGAACGGATAGGCCTCGCCGACGATCCGGCAGGCCGAACTCGCATTGGCAGTGAAGATCGCGCAGTATTCGTCAGGTGCGGCATTCAGGTGCGCGAGCACCGCACGACGTGCCTGGTCTACCAATTCGGTCGCTGCCCGCGAGGTCGGATTCTCCGAATGCGGGTTACCGAAACAGTTCTCGGAAAGCCGGTCCTGGTGCGATCGGTATTGTGCTGTCGCGGCGAGCCCGGCTCCCGCGAAGTCGAGGTACACCAGACCGTTCTGGTCCAGGTACGAGTACTGCTCCTTACGTATGTGATCGAGCGAACTTGTGGACTCGTAGTCGGGATATGCGGCAAGGAATTCCGCCGGGGCGTCAGCTGACTGCGCACTGGGCTTGTTCATTACTGTTTCCCCTCGGTCGGAACGTCAGCCGGGCCGTGTCATACCGACAGCGGTTCCTCCTGAGGCAGCTGCCGGGGGCACAGATGTCCGAGTAGCTCGAACCACACGCGAGGTGAATCGAGCGCCCGAGAACACGTCTACGGGTGCCGCGATGTCGCCTTTGAACATTCATCCGGCTCCTCTGATCGAGACGTCGAAACCCCTGTTCAGTACTGCATTTCAGGCACGTAGATGGACGTTACCCCGAACACGGAGCGAGTTGTCAGGCCAGGTCGCCAAGGGTGGGAACGGCCGGGCCGACCTCGTAGCGAGGTTGCTCTAGGAGCGTGAGTTTCCCGGCACTTGTAGGGACCCCGTAATCAGGGCCACTCCGGCGGTCCAGGTCGGCGGCCTTGACTCAGCTAACGTTGTTAGCCATAATTGGCTAACAACGTTAGCTAACTTGAAGGAGGGATGGTCATGTCAACGATGGCCACCGAGAACCTGGCCGGGCAGCAAGACGGCACAACCGGGCGTACCCGGAGTCGGCTCGGACGTACGCTGCTCTGTCTGGCGGCGGCCGGTGCGGCAGCGTCCGCGGCGAACGCGATCGGCGGGGTTGCCGACGCGGAGTCGGCGGTGAAGGTGGTCGAGACCTGGCGGGCGTACGGCTACGTGGTCTTCGCCGGCCTGTTCGCGCTCCTCGCCCTGCGGCCGAACAACTACCGGGGCGTCTGGGAACTCGTCATCCTCCACAAGGTGGCGCTCACCGTGACCGCCCTCGTCTACAGCCGGAACGACGCTATCGAGGGCACCGGCACGATCCTCGCATGGGATGGCGGGCTGTCCGTCGTCCTGCTCGTCGCCTACCTGCTCTGCCGCGGCTGGGCGTCGCCGACACCGGCCTGGACGCCTGGTGGGCGCGGGTGAACCGGCGCGAGGAGATCGTCGACGTGGCCGAGCGGTTGCTCGAGCGGAATGGCCCGAACGGCGTCACCATGCGCCAGGTGGCCGAGCAGTTGGGCATCCAGGCACCATCGCTGTACAAGCACGTGTCAGGCAAGGCCGACATCGAGGTGGCGTTGCAGCAGCGGGCGCTACAACGCCTCACCGCGGCACTGCAACCAGCCGAAGACCTGCAGGCCCTCGCGGCAGCATATCGCCGGTGGGCGCTGGAACACCCCAGGCTGTACGAGTTCGCCGCCCGGACGCCGCTGACCCGGGATCGGATCGAACCAGGGCTCGAAGTCGCCGCTGCCGCCCCGTTGCTGCGGATGACAGGTGGCGACCAGGTCGGTGCCCGGGCGTTGTGGGGAATAGCGCATGGGCTGGTGGATCTCGAACTGGCAGACCGCTTCCCAGCCGACGCGGACCTGGACGCGGTGTGGGCGCGCGCAGTGGCTGCGTTCAACCCGTCCTGAGCCCGTCCCTGCCCTCCTGCGGCGGCCGGCTCACGTCCGGCATCGAAAATCTCTCGATCGAACGTGGCAATGGCGAGAATGCCGGGGTGGAACGCGAGCGCCTGGCGAAGCCGAGTAAATGGCTGTCGAATCCGATCGGTCGGCGCGCAGCCAGACAACGCGCCCATCGGCAGTGGGTTGTCGCAGAGGCAGGCTGCCTTCGAAGATGATCTGGAGGCAACTCAGAACAGCGTCGGCTCGCCGAACCCAGAGGTGCGCTCGATTGCCAGAAGCTGTTGTTTGGTGTCGATACCGCCTGGTGCGGAGAATCCATGCAGCGCGTGGTCGGCGGCGAGCACGCGGTGGCACGGGATGATGAGCGGAATCGGGTTGCGGCCCAGCGCTTGTCCGACCGCCTGGGCGGCGCCTGGTGCGCCGACGCGGTTGGCGACCTGTCCGTAGCTGAGGGTGTGGCCGGGATCGATGGCGCGTGTCACGTCGTAGACGGCGCGGTGGAACTGCGGAATTTCACTGGTATCCAACGGAATCCAGCGCAAGTCATCGAGCTCGCCTGCGAGGTGGGCACGGATGGCCGTGATGGCCTCGGCTACCACGCCGGTGGCCGCTTCTTCGCGAACCTCCTCGTCCGGGCGTCCGGTGCGACGGCAGGTGATACGTGCCAGGGTCGCTGCCGGGCTGACCTCGGGAAGCTGGAATCGGATCACCGCCGTGCCACGCCACCCGATCGCGCAGTAGCCGATGACGGTGTCGAACAGCGCCGCCGCGGCGGGGACGCTGGTAGCGCCGGCACGGCCGGGCACCATGGGCTCGGCGGCAGAGTGATCAGCCGAAGTGGTGGGGCCGGTGGCCGCGCCGGTGCAACGTGTGACCTCGGTTACCGAGGACGTCGCTGCGGTGGTCGAGGGTGCGGCTCCGATTGCAGCGGGTGCGGCCTGGGTGGCGAAGCGAGTGGCCTCGGTGGTCCGAGCGGCCTCGGCAGCAAGGCGAGTGGAGTCACTCATGCCCCAAGTCTGCACCGGGCGACCGACAAGTTCGGAAAGGTCAGGCCAGTTATCCGAAACTGGTCTTGGACGCGCCTGCGGGTGACCCGGCCGTCAGCGGCTCCGGCTCGGTTTCGTCGCAGTTGACCAGCAGCGGTGACGTGGCCTTGCGTGTGCTGCCACCACACTGGCCCCCTGCGGGCACACCGGTTTTCCGTGTGGGCCTGGCCGACGTGATCGGCGCGGGGACGGGGCGCACGCCGACGGCTCGATCGGCCTCCGCTATGCCAGGAAGGTCCTTATCCAGAATGTCGCCGCGCCCGTAGATCGCCGCGAGATCCGAGTATCGCCGCTGCACGTCATAGTACGAACAGGTCTGGTCGGACATCGGCGTGCGCGGGTGGAAGCGCTCGAGACGAAAGGCTCGCTCGTCGCGTCTCGGCGCGAAGTGGTAGATCAGAAATCCGGAGAAGGCGAGGATCAGCACGGTGGTAAGGACGGTCATGTCGCACAGCGTGCGCTCGACTGGCCTTGCCAATAAATATCCAATCAGTCAATACTGGCCTGTATGGCGACGAGAGTGATCGGCGCGGGCAGCTTGGCTCGCGACCTGGGTCGGTGGCGGAACATGGACGACGGCGAGGGCAATTCGGCCGGGCGGCGGTCCGCGCGTCCGGCGTACCTGGCGCTCGCCGAAGGCATTCGGCTGCTGATCCACGACGGGCGCGCACCCTTGGGTGTCGCGCTGCCCAGCGAACGCGATCTCGCCGCCACCCTGGGGGTCAGTCGCACGACCATCACGTCCACCTACTCACTGTTGCGGGAGCACGGCTACCTGATCAGCAGGCAGGGCTCGCGCAGCACCGTGGCGCTGCCACGCGACGTGCAGCACGACGGCATCAAGCCGGCCAGGAGCATCCTCGCCACAATGGCGCCGCCCGAGCTGCCCACCATCGACATGACCTACGCCGCCATGGCCGCACCGATCGAGATGCAAGAAGCGTATTCGACTGCTCTGCAAGGGCTTCCGACGTATCTCGGCACGCACGGCATGGACCCGGTCGGTGTGCTCGCGCTACGCGAGGCGATCGCCCGCCGCTACACCGCGCGCGGCCTGCCGACCGACCCGGACCAGATCCTGGTCACCCTCGGCGCACAGCACGGCCTGCGCCTACTGCTGAACGTGCTCACCGCACCCGCCGCCCGCGTGCTCATCGACCACCCGACCTATCCGAACGCCATCGAGGCGATTCGCGACGTCGGTGCCCGCCCGGTGCCGGTGCCGCTGCGCCCGGAAGACCCGGTGGCCCGCTGGGATCTCGACGGAATCCGCAGCGCCGCACGGCAAACCGCGGCCACGCTTGCCTACCTCGTGCCGGATTACAACAATCCGACCGGCCTGCTGCTGGACGCCGACGGCCGTGCCGAGCTGGCTGTCATCGCCAGGGAGACCAGGATGACCGTCGTGATCGACGAGTCCATGGCGGATCTCGGGCTCGGCAACGAAGTCCCGCCACCTCCGGTCGCGGCGTTCGCCAAGGGCGCCGAGATCGTCACGATCGGCTCGGCGTCGAAATCGTTCTGGGGTGGTCTGCGCGTCGGCTGGATTCGCACCAACCAGTCGCTGATCACCAAACTGCTCGGCATCCGTTCCACGGTCGATCTCGGCACCCCTGTCATGGACCAGTTGGCCACCGTCCACCTGCTCGAGCACGCGGACGTCATCCTCGACCGCCGCCGCGGCCAATTGCGTTCGCAGCGTGTCGCTCTGCTCGATTCCCTCGCCGAGGAGCTGCCGGACTGGCGCGTGACCGTCGGTGCGGGCGGCATGTCGGTGTGGGCGCAGCTGCCGAGTTCGGTGTCGACCGCACTGGCCGCGACAGCGCCCAATCACGGCGTATTGCTTGCCGCGGGGCCGAGATTCGGCGTGCAGGGCGCGTTCGAACGGTTCCTACGGCTGCCGTTCACGCACCAGGAACCCGAATTACGATTGGCGGTCAAGGCAATTGCCTCCGCCTATGAGGCGCTGACGCCACGTGCCGCCGATCCGTTGACGCCGTTGACCTGCTACTGATACCGCGGGAGGCCTGCGGAGGACCTTGGCCGGCGGCACTTCCCCTCCGAGCGCCGCCGGGCACGACCCGGCCCGCCACCCCTCGGGGCTGGCCCTCGTCGTGCGCGGACGGCGTGCAGAAGGCTGCACGGCGCCGAGGCCTCCAGCAAGCAAGGCGGTCAAGCAGCGGACCGGACGAGTGCTTGTCCGGACCAGCCGAACTCGAGAGTCGCCTGCTCGCGGACAGTATGGCAGTCGAACCGCCAACTGTCGAACCAGTTGGTTTGTTGCAACGTTGAATTACTCGCTCGATGCTCGGTCGGCCCACACCGACTCGATGGGCGTGGCCGTGGTCGGCGGTGGGGTGGGGATGCCGTTCGGGGTGCGGGAGAACCGAGGCGCCGGGGCATGCTGGGTGATGTCGTCCAGCTCCAGCAGCGAGCCGCGGGCCGCGATGTGCTCGTTCTTCGTCGCCTCCGCAAAAGTGAGGACCGGCGAGACGCAAGCGTCGGTCCCGACGAAGATCTCGGTCCACTCGTCGCGGGTCTTGGCCCGGAAGCGTTCGGCGAACAGCTTTTTCAACGTCTCCTGGCCCGCCGGGTCGAGCTGGAAGGGCAGTCCTTCCGGATCGATCTCGAGCCCGGCGAGCAGCTGCGCGTAGAACTGCGGCTCGATCGCGCCGACCGCCATGTACTTGCCGTCGGAGGTTTCGTAAGTGTCGTAGAACGACATTCCGGTGTCGAGCAGGTTCACGCCGCGCTCGTCGGACCAGGCGCCCGCTCCGCGCATCCCCCAGATCATGTGCGAAAGGGCAAGGGCGCCATCGACCATCGCCGCGTCGATCACCTGCCCCTTGCCCGAAGTCTGTCGCTCGACCAGTGCGGCGAGGATGCCGAACACCAGGAACATCGAGCCGCCTCCGAAGTCGCCCACCATGTTCAGCGGCGGGACCGGGCGCTCCCCCTTACGCCCGATCGCGTGCAGCACGCCGGTGATGGAGATGTAATTGATGTCGTGTCCGGCGCGGTCGGCCAGTGGACCCTCCTGACCCCAGCCGGTCATCCGGCCGTAGACCAGGCGGGGGTTGCGAGCGAGCGCATCGTCCGGGCCGATGCCCATCCGCTCGGTGACGCCGGGACGGAAGCCTTCGATCAGCACGTCCGCCTTCTCGACCAGGCCGAGCACCTTCTCGAGATCGGCGGGGTCCTTGAGGTTGGCCTCGACGACGGTCCTTCCGCGCAGCTGCGGCCGGTCGAAACCGCCGGGCAGCTGGCCGGCGCGCTGCACTCGCACTACGTCGGCGCCGAGATCGGCGAGCAGCAGTGCGGCGTGCGGACCGGGGCCGATACCGGCCAGTTCGATGACCTTGATGCCAGCGAGCGGGCCATGCCCGGCGGTGGATGAAGTGCCCACGCCCTACCTCGGTTCGTCGTTGATCCAGCACGCCGCCGGACGCGACCGGGAAGCGTGTATTGACAGTATGACAATAACGATCGCCGCCCGGCCCCACCGGCGCCGAGCAGCACGGCCATCAATCGATCCGGTGTTCGCGATAGAAATCGCAGGCGGCCCCGGTGATGTAGCCGTCCTCGCAACCGAAGTACGTCTGTATGCAGGCGTTCGACGAGCACCCGATTTCGATCAGCTTCTGCCTGATCCGCGAACTGCGCTCCTGCGGAGTCTCCGACCTCGGTGTCGCCGACACCCGGCTGGTCGCCGACAGCGAACCGGGGATCGGCGCCTGCTGCCCGCTCGAGCAGCCGAGCGTGAGCGCCATCCCGGCCGCAACCGAACACACGACGATGAAAACCCGCACCATCCGTCCCAACCACACCGAAGAAAACCCTGGTCACGTCAGCCTAACAACCAGTTCGCCCCAGCGAGCGACATCGAGCCTAGACAAGCACGAGTGCGTGCACCGTGTCGATCCTCCGGCCGCATCGTGTCACGGGGCATGCTCGGCCTGCGGCCGGAACCTCACCTGGCTCCGGATTCGCCGCGCATCAGGGCGCCGAGGGATTCGCGATCGGTGACGTCCATCTTGATGCAGGCACGGTAGAGATGCCCCTCCACCGTGCGCACCGAGACGGTGAGGCGGTCCGCGATCTGCCGATTGGACAGCCCCGCGGCGACGAGATTCGCGATCTCGCGTTCCCGCGCGGTCAACGGCAACGGCTGCGCGGCGTGCCGCAGGGCGGGCGTGCTCGCTCCGCCACAGGCGGCGGCAAGGCGGTTCGCCGCGGCGGCGGACTCCAGCAGCCTGCGCCGGTTCCCGGCCCGCTCATGTGCCGACGCGGCCTGGGCAGCGGCGTCAGCCGCCGACAGCATCGCACCGATGCGCTCGAATTCCGCCGCGGCGGCGTCGAGTCCGGGACCGTCGTGTGCGGCGAGGGCTACCGCGTGTCGTGCCTGCGCCTGCACGAGCCGTCCCTCCACCCGGGACGCCAGGTCGGCCAGCCGTCCTGCCGCGGAGTGATCACCGAATCGGGCCGCGGTGTGCAGCGCCATGGCCTCGATCGCATGCTGATGCGCGCGGGCTGCCGCGTCGGCCGCGCCGATGGCGATCCGGACGGCCGGGGTGACGGTGCCCTCGGCGGCAGCCTGCCAGGCACGGGCGATTTCGAGCTGTGGTTCGTAGACCGCACTGTGCCGTCCCCCACGCGCGGTGGCGTCCGCGATCGACTCGGCCGCTTCGACGGCGCGGCCGAGCGCCGAATACGCCTCGGCCAGGCGAATTCTCGCCGGAAACATCCAGGCGGCCGCGCCTTCGGCCGACAGCGCGGCCAGCGCCTGTTCCAGATGCTCGATGCCGACCAGGAACCGGCCCTGCGCCACGTCGACGGTGCCCTGCAGAATCTTCGACATGCCCCAGGCCAGGTATTGCCCCGGCGCGGAGTAGCCGAAATACGCTCCGGCGCAATGCCGTGCTGCCTCGAGATCGCCGGTGAAGGTGAGCGCGAGCACCTCCGCGTGCGTGGACATGAAGCGGTTGAGCCCGTCGATGTGCTCTTCCACCTCGTGACCGCGTGCCGCGTACTCCCTTGCGGCCTCGCCCTTGCCCATCAACGCCAGTGCGAGGCCGCCGCCGAACGCGGCCCACCACACCGCCCACGGCGGCGCGCCCTCCGTGGTCATGACCGTTTCGGCCTCGGTGAACGCGTGGTCGATCCGGTTCTCGTTGACGGCCGACGCCGAGCCGAGACCGGTGAAGATCGCGGCGATCTTCGGATGCTTCACCTTGCCGCGCAACAGTGTCAGCACTTCGTCGGCGCGGTCGGCATCGCCCATCGCCCACAACAGATTCGCCACCCGGGTGCTACCCCAGCGCGCAAGCTGCACCTCGTCGAGCTGGTCCGGGTCGAAGCTGGCCAACGTGCGTTCGGCCTCGATCCGATGCCCCTGCCACAACAGGGCGCGGGCCAGCAGGTCGGCGGCCTCCACGCCGCCGCGCCGCTCCACCGCGGCCCGCGCGAAACGTTCGCCCAGTGGCAGATTCGCCAAACCGATCGCGTCGGCGGCGGCGGCTTCGAACAATTCCAGATCCGCGGATTTATCACTGTCCAAGGCCAATTCGGCCAGCCGGATACGGTCAGCGGCGGAGTTGATCGGACGTTCTTTGAGCGAGGAATACAGACGACCACGCAATCGTCGTGCCGAGGCGATGCCGAGCCTGCGCCGGATCACCTCGCCGAACAGCGGGTGGTTGTATCGCACGGTGAGCTGATGCGAACTCTCCACAACCCGGATCACGCCGCGGTTCTCGGCGGCTTCCACCGCATCCTCACCAGCCAATTCGGCGAGTACGTCGAGATCGATCGGCTCGCAGAAGGTCAGCAGTTCCAGCACCCGCAGCACCGGATCGGGCAGCTGCTCGACCCGATCCTCCAGCAGCGCGGCCAGTTCCGAGGTCACCGCGGCCCGGCCGCGCAGCTGCCACACACCGTTCACCTGGCGCAGCGTGCCCGCCTCCAGCGCTCCCTCGACCAAATGCTTGAGGAACAGGGCGTTTCCGGCCGAGGACTCCCACATCAGGTTGGCGGTGAACCCCTCCAGCTGCCCGCCGAGCATCGACTCCACCAGCTCCACGCTCTGGCGCTGGCTGAACGGGCGCAGATCGATGCGCATCAGATGCCCGTCTTTCCACAGCGAGGTGACCGCGTCGGGCACCGGCACTCCGCTGCGGACGGTGACCACGATGTGCGCGGCCTTGTCGATGGCCAGCTGCAACAGCAGGGTTGCCGAGAGCTGGTCGAGCAGGTGCGCGTCGTCCACCCCGATCACCGTGTGCCCGTCGGCGAGTAGTGCCTCGCGCGCGGCGGACATGAACGTCACCGGATCGTGCGCCGTATAGACGCCGACCATGTGCGCGAACACCCCCAGTGGAATGCTGCGTGCCGACTCCGTGCCCGCCACCCAGCGAATATTGCCGCCGATCGCGGAGGTGGCATGCCGGGCCAGCGTGGTCTTGCCCACCCCGGCATCGCCGGTGAGCACCACCCCGACATGTTCCGGCCCGGTCAGCGCCGCGCGGATCGCCTCGAATTCGCTTTCGCGCTCGATCATCGGCCAGTTCCGAGCCATGCTCTTACTGTAGTTCTTCGCCGATCATGATCGAAGTCGACGAACCATGAACGGGCACGGGGATTTCTTGTGATCGGGGCCGAAATTCCGCTGGACCGCAGCGAATTCGAACAGGTTCTAGCCGAGGACGTCGTGCCGGACGATCGTCTGATCCCGGCCGGGACCGACACCGACACAAGAAATCCGGGCGCCGGACAGCTCCTCCAGACGCAACACGTACGCCTGTGCGTTCGCCGGCAGCTCCTCGAAGGTACGCGCGCCGGAGATGTCCTCCCACCAGCCGGGCATCTCCTCGAAAATCGGCTTCGCGTGGTGGAATCCGGTCTGGGTGGTCGGCATCTGCTCGACCCGCTCGCCGTCGACGTCATAGGCGACGCAGATCGGCACCGTCTCCAGGCTGGACAGAACGTCCAGCTTGGTGAGGAAGTAGTCGGTGATGCCGTTGACCCGGGTGGCGTAGCGGGCGATCACCGCGTCGAACCAGCCGCAGCGTCGCGCGCGGCCGGTGGTTACGCCGACTTCGCCGCCGGTCTTGGCCAGGTACGTGCCGAACTCGTCGAACAGCTCCGTCGGGAACGGACCGGAGCCGACCCGGGTGGTGTAGCACTTCAGGATGCCGAGCACCGTATTGATCCGATTGGGCCCGACGCCCGCGCCGACCGCCGCACCGCCGGAAGTCGGGTTCGACGAGGTGACGTACGGGTAGGTGCCGTGGTCCACGTCCAGCAGGGTGCCCTGTGAACCCTCCAGCAGCACCGTCTCCCCGCGCTCCAGCGCCAGGTTCAGCTGTAGCCGGGTGTCGGCGATCCGGTGCTTGAAGCTGTCGGCCTGTGCGAGCACCTCGTCGACCACCTGCTGCGGGTCGAGCGCACGGCGGTTGTAGATCTTGACCAGCACCTGGTTCTTGAACTCCAGCGCGGCCTCGACCTTCTGGGTGAGGATCTTCTCGTCGAGCACGTCTGCGACGCGCACGCCGACGCGGGCGACCTTGTCCTGGTAGCAGGGGCCGATGCCGCGGCCCGTGGTGCCGATCTTCTTGTTGCCGAGGAAGCGTTCGGTGACCTTATCGATGGCCACGTGGTACGGCATGATCAGGTGTGCGTCGGCGGAGAGCAGCAGGCCGGAGGTGTCCACGCCGCGCTCTTCCAGCCCGGCCAGCTCCGCGAGCAGCACACCAGGGTCGATGACGACGCCGTTGCCGATGACGTTCGTCACGCCGGGGGTGAGAATGCCGGAGGGGATCAGGTGCAGGGCGAAATTGTCCCCGTTGGGCAGTACCACGGTGTGTCCGGCGTTGTTGCCGCCTTGGTAGCGAACCACCCACTGCACCCGGCCACCGAGCAGATCGGTTGCTTTGCCCTTACCTTCGTCACCCCATTGGGCGCCGATGAGGACGATTGCCGGCATTGTCGTGTCTCCTACGGTTCGACAGGCAACACTGGTGTGTTGCAGCTACCTGCCGTACTGAGGCGGTGGCCGGAAGCACAGTCTAGCCGACCCGTCCGAAGCAGCGTCGCGTCGGATCTCGCCGTAGTCTCGACAACGGTGTGGTCAGAGCCGGGCAGGGCTATGGTTGCACGGCACGCCGAGCGGCACAGCGCGGCGTCAACCGGAGCGAACCACAGGGGGTTCGCCCTGCGAGGCCCGACGGTGTCGGCTCGAACCGAGGAGGGTGTACGGCAGCTTGAGTACCCATGTTCTCCGCTGCGACGGCGCACCCGTACCCATTGCGCTCGCGGCGCTGCCGACCACTCAAACGGGCGCGATCCCCGACACCTCCGCGATCGACGAACTCCTTCCCGTGCTGGCGGCCGACAGCCTGCCGCGCCTGATCGTGCTCGGTGAGGACGCCGCGCTGGCCGCGGTGCTCACCCACCTGATGCGCACCGAGCGGCTGCACGTGGAGATCGGCTATGTGCCGGTCGACAAGACCCACGGTGCACGCGTTTACCAGACCGGCACCGGTAACGCCGCCGCCAAGCGCGCTCTCGAGGGCCGCGCCACCGAGACGCCGCTGATCAGGGACGACACCGGCACGGTTCTGGTCGGTCGCGCGGTCGTCACCGGCGTCGGCGGGAAAAAGCTGGAGGGCGAGGCCTACGTCGACGACACCCAGCTGTTCTCCGGCACAGTGCCTGCCATGCTGGTCTCGCCGACCTTGGAGCTGCCCGGCATACATGCGGCCGTGCAGAAGGGCATCTTCCGCAGGCGCCACTGGCTCGAGGGCCGGGCGGCACAACTCGGCACCCCGGGCGCGATCGTCACCAGGGACGGTATCCGCACCGACCGGCCCGTGCCGCGCTCGAGCTTCTATCGCCACCACGAGTCCTGGCTGCTGGTCCGATGACTTCCCCGTTCCCAATCGACCGAAGGTCGCGCGCGATCCGGCCGAGCCCGGTGTTCCTGCTCGTGATCATCCTCACGGTGGTCGGCGGCGTGTTGGCCTGGGACGCCCCGGTCGACTCGACCAAGGCCAAGGTCGGGGTGTTCGTACTCGTGGTGTTCGGCTGGATCGTCACGTTGTGCCTGCACGAGTTCGCGCACGCGTTCACGGCGTGGCGGGCCGGAGACCGTGAAGTGGAGCTGCGCGGATACCTGACGCTGAACCCGTTGAAGTACAGCCATCCGCTGCTGTCGATCGTGTTGCCGATGGTGTTCATCGCGCTCGGCGGGATCGGCCTGCCGGGCGGAGCGGTCTACGTGCACACCCACAATGTCGCGCCGCGCACACAACGGATCATCAGCGGCGCCGGGCCTTTCGTGAACGCGCTGTGCGCGGTGCTGCTGCTCGCGGTCGTCCGGTTCGCGGGCAGCGCGAGTGCGCATCCCGCGTTCTGGTTCGGCGTGAGTTTCCTTGCGTTCCTTCAGGTCACGGCAACTCTCCTGAACCTGATCCCGCTGCCCGGGCTCGACGGCTACGGCATCGTCGAGCCGTCGCTGAGCTACCGGACACGGCGCTCGCTCGATCAGTTCAAGCCGTTCGGCATGCTGATCCTGTTTGCGCTGCTGTTCACCCCGGCCATCAACCAGGTGTTCTTCGACGCGGTGTACGCCCTCTTCGAACTGTCCGGCGTTCCATCGAATTGGTCGCGATACGGGAGCTACCTGACCCGCTTCTGGACCTGAACCCGGTGTCCCGGAGGCCGGGGATTCAAGCTCCGGTCCGTCCCGCAGTTCCCGCTTATGGGGGCCGGACCGGAAACGCACGGGCCGCCCGATCGACGCAACCGGGCGGCCCTGCTCCGCACTCCCGGCGATCCGCCCCAACCCGCCGTACGGATATGGCCGGTGGAGCGTTGTGCCCGGGTGCGAAGTGGTCGACCGCGACACCCCTCGTCTCGCGGTCACCCAAAAAGTTACGGCGCGGACGCCGGCGAGACACGAGTACTGCACTACCCAACGATCGAACCGGCGCTCGCCTCCGGCCGCGAGCAACCTCCACGCCCCGCATGGAATGTCCGAATCTCGCTGAGTAGTCCGGCTCAGGACTGGGGCGGCACGTAGGGGTTCTTGACTGTCGGGGGCAGCAGGGCCATCGCGGAAACGCGCTGCACGCCGCACACCTGCATCAGGTCGACCAGCGTCGAACGCACCTGCGCGAACACGACGTGCGCCGAAAGTCCGGCGCCCGCCACCAATTCCGGGCGCGCCCCCTTCGCGACCGAGCGCAGCACGCGGGCAGCTTCGGCCCGGTCGGGTTGCTCACCGGGGTCGGCGAGCATCATCCGGCGCACCACGTCTACGGCTTGGCCGAGGCGCTCCACCTCGTCGATCAGTCCGGGATGGAGGATTTCGTCGTCGCGGACCAGAGTCAGCGAGCGCCGCAACAGGACTCGGGTGTTGCGGACGGCGTTGTCCAGCGGATCCGCTGTGGCCCTGATGCGTTCGAGGCGGTCGCGGGAGTTCCAGTACAGCGGGGAGATCCGGCTGATCTCGCGTCCGCCCTCCAGCGTGGCGCGCAACGAGTCGATCTGTGGCTGAGTCGCTCGAACGGCGGTGAGCGCGCGGCGCACCTTCTCCTGGTCCTGCTCGAGCAGTCCGTCGGCGCACTCGGTGATCGACTTGCCCATCACGCCGAGGATTTCCGCGGCCAACGTCCTGGCGCGGCGCACCGGGTGCAGTGGGATCGCGGCGACCACCACCACGCCGACCAGGCCGCCGACCAGCGCGTCGATCATGCGGGAGAAACCGCCGCCCGCCGAGGGCGGCAGCAACGTCGCGACCAACACCGCGGAACCGGCCGCCTGCATCGTGATGATCGAGCCGCCGTCGAGGAACACCACCACGGCCATGGCGACCGCGACCACAAGCGCGATCTGCCACCAGCCGGTGCCGACGCGGGAGATGAACAGGTCACCGATGCCGATGCCGACGGCAACGCCGACCACCAACTCCACCGAGCGCCGCAGCCGGGCACCGAAGGAGATCCCGATCGACACCACCGCCGCGGTCGGCGCGAAGAACGGCAGCGCGTGACCGATCACGTGATGCGCGAGGAACCAGGCCAGCGCAGCGCCGACGGCACACTGGATGATCGGCAGCCCAGACCGCCGCAGCCGCGCCCATGAGGAGCGCAGCCGAACCATGCTGCTCGCCTTGGCGGCACCGAGGCGAGAATTCGGGTCGAGCACACCCGTCACCCGACCGCCACCCCTCATTGAATCGCTGCGCGATGCTGCGATCACTACGGCTCAGTCGAGGCCGAGCTCTGCGGCCGCACGAGGGTCGCAGTCTTCCAACAGGTCCAGGCAGCGCGCGTACTCTTCGGTCTCGCCGATCACCTTCGCCGCGCGGGCCAGCGCGCCGACGCTGCGTAGGAACCCGCGATTGGGCTCGTGGCTCCACGGCACCGGACCGAAGCCCTTCCAGCCGTTGCGGCGCAGGAGGTCGAGGCCGCGGTGGTACCCGGTGCGCGCGAAGGCGTACGCGGCGACGATGTCGTGGTTGACCGCCTCGTCCAGGCTTTCGCCTCGGGTCAGCGCCGCCTCCGCGAGGTGGGCCCAGGCGATCGAGGCGGCGGGATGGTCGGCCGCGACCCGCACCGGATCGACGTTGTCGAGGAGCGCATCCTCGGCATCGGAGATTTCGGGTAGCAGTACCGGTTGCGGTCCGAGTAGGTCACCGAACGAGGTCATGCGCTTCATTGTGCACCGCTGATCGATTTGCTCGATGGGCGGCTGCCTCGCCTTCGCTCGACCCGGCGCGGGCTGACGACGGACCTCGCCCGACCATGCCCAAAATGCGGCCGCCGCACCTTCGCTCGGCCCGGCGCGGGCTGATGACGGACCTCGTCCGGCTGCGCCCATTAGGCTAGCCGTCGAGTTCCACTGTTCCGCCTGAGCGAGGGGTGTGCGTGTCCGACGCGAACGACCAGAAGAACCCGGCGCGGGATGGCGCCCGACCGGCCGACGCGGCTGGGGCCGACGCACGCCCCGATGCCGTCACCGAACGTGCCCCGATCGCCGGGGCGGGCGACCGGGCTGCTCCGGCCCCGCCCACCGAGCCGATCGCGCAAACGCCTGCAGGGAAGCGGCCAGGTAGATCGGCGCGGGGATCGACCGGCACCGCGCAGTCAGGCAGCGAAACCGCCGGGCGCGGTGCGAAACCTGGTGGTGCGGACGAATCCGGAGCAGGCACCGGGAGTGCGCCGACGCCCGCCGTGCCTCAGGTCAGCACCTCGGATCGGACCGGTGCGCTCGGGACTTGGTCGGCTGGCGCCCGGAAGGGTGCGAACTCGACGACCTCCGGATCGGCGTCCGCGAAAAAGGCGACCGGCGCCGCGAGCTCCACCAACCCACCGGCCTCGGATCCCGCATCTACCCCGAACGACCCCGCTTCCGGTTCAACCTCCGGCACGACCGCCTCCGGACCCGCGGGCGCCACGAACTCGCCGTCATCAGGACCGGCGGCCAGCACGACCTCGCCGGAACCGGGATCCGCGGACAGCACGAACTCACCCACGCCGAGTGCGGCAAACGCAGCCCGCCCCGGATCGACAGGCCCGAATACGCCCGCCTCCGGACCAAAAGGTGGGGCGAGCGCCGCCGCAACCGAATCGGCGGGCACACGCACACCTGCCTCCGGCCCCCCGGACAGCAAGAGCACCCCGACTGCCGCGACAACGAGCTCGAACCCACCCGCCTCAGGACCGGCAAGCCAGACCAACGCAACCACCCGCGGATCGACAAGCTCGACGCGCACACCTGCCGCCGGAGCGGCAGGCGGGGCGAATCAAGTCGAGCCCCGATCGACAGGCCCGAACGCACCCACCCCTGGACCAGCGGGTAAGGCAAACACGGCCGCACCAAGAACAACTAAAACAGGCACACCCACCCCCGGACCAGCAGGCAAGCCAAACACGGCCGCACCAGAAACGACCGGAACAGGCACACCCACCTCCGAATCAGGCGGTACCGGCAAGGAGGACTCGCCGGGCGGTACCCCGGACGCGGCGACAGGCGCGGGACAACGCTCCGCATCAAGCGGAGCTACCGCCTCAGCACCGACCGGAGCCCCGACGGGGCGTGCCGCCGACCAGAGTGCGGACGCGAAACCCGCGGCAACCGAGCCGACTTTCCCAGCGACCGGCACAGCGAAGCAGGAGGCAACGGGCGGCGGCACGTCCAGGTCCACCGCAGCAGCATCGCGGGCCGGGTCCACGCCGAGCCGACCAGGAGCCGAGGCGCCAACCGAGGTCATCAAGCGAGACCAAGCGAGCTCCGAGGCACCACAAGATGCCACGCCCGGCTCGACGCCATCGGGCAGGCCTGCTTCGAAAGGTGCTGCGGCGCAATCGAACAAGCCCACCAAGGGCGGTGCGGTGCCGTCCGGATCGGGCGGAAACGCCGGACAGTCCGGCGCGGCAACCGCCGGTGCCGCGGGAGCAGCCGCCATGACGGCTGATTCCTCGGCCGGCGACACCTCGGCTACTGAGACCGCGTCGACAAGCGCTGACGCGACACCGCGCGGTTCCACGTCAGCCGGCTCCACGGCTGCCGGTGCGGCGGGCAGGTCCACGTCCCCGAGCGGTCCCGCGTCGACGGATGGCGCCGAGTCCGCGGGGAGTCCGGCACCAGCCGGTGGTCCCCCCACAGCAAGCGGTGCGGCGCCCGGGACCGCAGCCGACAAAGCCGCGGCGACCGGCAAAGCCGCATCCCCGAGCGGTTCCCGGTCGCCGGGTAGTCCCGCATCTACGAGCAGTTCAGCCGCTCGAAGCGGCGCGGCGGCAGGCGCCTCCGGGACTGCGGGCGCAGAGGCGGAGACAGCGGCGATCCCGCAGAACGATTCGGGGCAGGCGGGCGGCGGGGATGCCGCGACGGTGGTGATGCGCAGGCCGCAAACGCCGAGTGAGCCCGGTGGCCCGGAGGCAGACAAGGCGCAGGCCGAGACGCCCGCGGCGGAGGATGATCAGAACCCGCCTGGTTCGGACGCGGTGACCATGGCGATGCCCGTGGTCAACCTGGACGACGCGCAGACCGTCGCGCTGCCGATCCAGCGGCCCGCCGACGGTGGTGGCAAAGCAGGTACCGATCGCGTGGTCGCGCCGGCGGCGGGGCCGGTGCCGATCACCAAGCCGCCGAGCACGCCGCGTCCGGCGTCCGGGCCGAAGCAGCCCGGACCGCAGGGTCCGTCGGCACACCCGCAGCATGCACCGGGGCCGGTCGGAGAGACTCCGCAACGCCCACCGGGCAAGGCGCGGCAGGGGTCGACAGCCCCCTCGCCGGCAGACGTCCAGCAGACCGTGCCCGCGCAGTCACTCGCGGGCCCCCGCCCGCCACAGCCTCGGCAGATCGCCCAGCCCCAGCGCATCACCCCGCCACCGCGGACCCCCTCCGACACCCCCACGTCGACCGCACGATCCAATCGGTGGCTGATCGCCGCGGGCGCGGCGGCCGTGCTGGTGATCGCGCTGGTCGCGGTGATCGTGGCGCTTGTCACGAACTCCGACAACTCGCCAGAGGCGCAGGTCCGCGCCGCCATCACCGACTACGCCCAAGCACTGAAGACCGGCAATCTGGTCACCCTGCGCGAGACCACCTGCGGTCCGCTGCACGACTTCTATCAGGGCATCCCCAATGACCAGTTCGCCGGCGTGCACACACTGTCGGTGGAGCGCAGAAGCATCCCGGTGGTGGACAGTATCGATACCATCCGCATCACCGACGACACCGCCATCGCGCAGGCCACGGTGTACACCGAAGCCGACCCGACGAAGCGGTCGGCCCGCACTTTCGACCTGCAGCGAACCGACGACGGATGGAAGGTCTGCGACCCGCCCTCCAGCACCCAGTAAAGACCTGGGAACTCGATAGCAAACACGCATCGATGTCTGGTCGCGCACGTCACACTTACCTGGTCAATGGTCCGGTTCGCCAGTAGCATGGCCCGGATCATGGGCAGGGAACAAACGATGACGCGGACAGACTTCGATGACGTTGTGATGCTGGAGCCGGAAGGACAGCGGTTCCGGGCACGCGATCATTACGAGGTCGGCCGGGAGAAGGTCCGCGAGTTCGCCCGCGCGGTGCAGAACCACCACGGGGCGCATCAGCGGGAAGCGGACGCCCGCGCGCTCGGCTACGAGGGGATCATCGCGCCGCCGACCTTCGCGTCGGTAGTCGGCATGAGCCGGACGAGGGCGCTGCTCGTCTCGGTGCTCACCGACTACGATCTGTCCCAGATCCTGCAGACCGACCAGGTCTTCGAGACCTACCGGCCGATCCTGGCCGGGGACCGGCTCGGCTGCGAGATCGTGATCGAGTCGATCCGGAAGTTCGGCGACAACGACTTCATCGTGGTGCGGTTCGCGCTGACCAATCAGCACGGCGAGGTCACCATCGTCGGATCGACGACGATCGTCGCGCGCCGCGGCGCGCAGGTCGACGCGAACCTCGACCACGTGGCCGAGAACATCATGATGCACGGGCATTCGAACGAACCCGACATGGCCGCACCAGATCTGGCCCACAACGATGTGCTGGTCCCGCTCGGTGTCAGCCCGCTGACCGAACCGACCGATCATGCGATCGCGCCGGTGCGGACGGTGCCCGCCTTCGACGAACTCACCGTCGGCGACCAGCTGCCCGGCGGCACATTCCGGCTGACCCGCGGCGACTTGGCCAACTACGCTGGCGTCTCCGGCGACGCCAACCCGATCCACTTCAGCGATCACGCCGCGCACCTTGCGGGTCTGCCGACCGTCGTCGCGCACGGCATGCTGACGATGGGCCTCGCGGGCGGCTATCTGACCTCCTGGCTGGGCGATCCGATCGCCATCCGGAAGTTCAGCGTGCGCTTCTCCGGCTTCGTCCCGGTCGCCGCGAACACGGCGAGCACGGTGGACTTCACCGGCCGGGTCAAATCGCTCGACCCGCACACGCGAACCGCGACCATCCTGCTCGGCGGCACCTCCGAGGGCCGCAAGCTATTCGGCCGCGCGCTCGCCGAGGTGCGGTTCACCTAGGATCACTCGCCCAGCACGGCGTGCATCAGGTAGACGTTGTAGTCGCTCCAGGTCGAGATGGTGAAGTAGAAGTCCGAGCCGGACGACCACGGGTGGATGAATCCGCCGTACAGCTCCGGGTAGTCCAGCACGGTCACCGTCGGCGTGCTCTCCGACCATACGCCCTGCGGTGAATTCGCCTCGCGGACGACGATGGCGGCCTTGGCCGTATCCAGATAGCTCATCTGCCAGACGTTGCGGGCGGCGTCGAAGCGGACCGAGAGTTCACCGACCGGACCGTTCACAATCGATGTGGCCGAGTCGAATCCGCCGACCGGCGTCCAGCCGCCGTCGCGCCAGTACTGGTAGGCAGTGGTGTTGAGGATCTGGTCCTTGAGCACCCTGGCCAGGCCGACCGCGCCGAGGCGAGTGTTTGGCGTGCCGAACATGTACACGTGATCGCCGTGCGGAACCATCGCGCTCACTTGGAAATTCGCGAGACCGAAGATGTTGTCCCAGCGGGCGTGCGGGTCCTTGGTCCACGTCTGGCCGTGGTCGTCGGAATAGGCGATGCCGCCGTAGTTGGTGAAGAACGTGCCGGGGACGCTGTTCCAGGTCCGAATGGACATGTAGCTCAGGTATTGTCGGTCGCCCACCGCGAAACCGGAGGTGGGGATCGTGGTGACCTCGACGTTGTCGAGCTTGCGGCTGGAGAGCACCTCGGCCGCGTGGCACCGGCCGTCGGTGACCATGCGGTCGTAGGTCATCCCGTCGGCCAAGTCGCGGTCGGTGCTGAAGGCGAGCACGTTGCTACGCCAATCCATTCCCATGCCGCCCGGCGGATGGAAGCCGCGCCCGACCGTGTCACCAAACGCGGTCGCGATCTCACCCGGCGCGCTCTCCCACATGATGCCGAGATCGGTGCCGTCCACCTGCCAGCGCTTGTCCGTGCGGTTCACCGAGTTCGCGCCGGTCAGTTTGGCCACCTCGCGCACCGCCGCGATCCGCGGCGCGGGCCGGGCAGGCGACTGTGCCGCGGTCTCGACCGGTGGCTGCACCGGCGCAGGCGGCGGAGGCACCAGGCCGGGATCCGGGCCGGGACCGGGAATCGCGAAGTGGAAAGGCTTGAGATTCAACAGAATCTCCGGAATTCCGACCAGCGCGCCGAGTCCGGGTGGCGCATCGGGCAGGTCGGTGAGATCGGGGCACGGATTGGCGCACGGGTCCGGCGGCAGCTCCGTCCGCGTCCGCGTCGGTGTGGCGTCCGGCGGCTGCGGCGGGAGCACAGTGATCACCGGATACGGAATCGGCACCTCGAGCGTCTTGGGCACCAACGGCTCATGGGCTGTCACCGGGTCGGTCGCGCACGGTCCGGTCCCCGGCACTCCGACCTCACGGTCGGAGCCAGGCGCCTGCGGCGCCGCGGCGGCAGGTCGGTCGGCGTACAACAACGCCCCCGCCCCGACCACAACCACGCCTACCGCGGCCATCCATCGCATGGCCATAGGTACCCCTCGAAGTCCGTCGGACACGTACCAGCGGACCGACCCTACCCTGTTCGGCTACCGAAACCGGCCTACCGACACGTCCGGCGCTGGGACCGAGGACCCGAAGACAACGATCTCACCGCCAGAGGAATCCGAGAAGCGGTCACAGAAGATCTGCACCGACTGCGGCCAGGTCCGCGCGGCGGGCGTCGGGCCGCTGCAGCGCGGACAGTCCGGCTTCGACGCGCGACTGGATCTGGACGGCGACGGGATCGCCCGCGATCAGTGCACGGCCTCGAAGGTCAGGATCGTCGCGCCGATGCGGATCAGGTCGCCGTCGGCCAGCAGCGCGCCGGTGTCGACGGAGTTGTCGTTGACGTACACGCCATTGGCCGAAAGCAGATCCTTGATGAGCAGCCCGGCCCGGCTCGGCATGATGTGCGCGTGGTAGCGGCTGACCTTGGGATCCTCCAGGACGAGGTCGTTGTCGGTCATCCGGCCGATACGGATACCGCCCCGCGCGATCGCCACCACGCGGCCGTCGGCCATCCGTAACCGCCCGCTGCGCACGGCGCGCGGCAGCTCGGTGACGGTCTCGGTCATCGCCGCGGCCATTCGTTCGACCTGGCGTAGTTCGACCGTGTTCAGCGGCTCCTGCCGCAACACCCGCTGTTCCAGATCGACCAGTGCGGGCCCGGGATCGATGCCCAGCTCGTCGGCCAGCACCGTACGCACCCGCCTGCACGCGTCCAGCGCGTCGGCCTGGCGTCCGGACAAGTACAGCGCGCTGATCAGCTGACCCCACAGCGGTTCGCGCAGCGGATGCTCGGTCGTCATCGCGACCAGCTCACCGATCACCGAAGAAGCACGCCCACAGGCGATTTCGGCGTCGATTCGGGCCGAGGCGGCGAGCAGCCGCTCCTCGTCCATGGCGGTGGCGAAACCGTCGGCGAACTGCAGACCGGCCAAATCGGCCAGCGCCCGGCCGCTCCACTCGTGCAACGCCGAGCCGAACAGTCGCGCGGCGCCCGCGTGATCGCCGATCTCGGCGGCGCGGGTGCCCGCCTCCCGTGCCGCCTCGAAACGCCCCAGATCGCAGGCGGTATCAGCGATCTCCAGCCGGTAGCCGGCGGACTCGGTACGCAGCACCTGCGCCGGGTCCACACCCGAATTTCGCAGCGCCTTGCGGATATTCGAGACGAACACCTGCAGGCTGGCGGCGTAGGATTCGGGCGGATCCTCGTTCCACACCATGTCGGCCAGCGCGGCCGACGACACCGCACGCCGCCGATTCACGGCGAGCGCGGCAAGCAGAGCTCGCGGTTTGGGCCCGCCGACCGCCACCGGCTCATCGCCGACGAGCAGTCGCACGGGCCCGAGCACGCGCACATCCAAACTCATGTGCTTCAAGCCCCCCGAAGGGTCTAATCGGGTCAGGCGCTGATCGAACGTCCTGCGGACTTCAGATCATTGCACGCCTCGAGGACTCGCGCCGCCATCGCCGACTCGGCCTTCTTCAGGTAACCGCGCGGGTCGTATGCCTTCTTGTTGCCGACCTCACCGTCGATCTTGAGCACGCCGTCGTAATTGGTGAACATGTGCCCGGCGACGGGGCGGGTGAACGCGTACTGAGTGTCGGTGTCGACGTTCATCTTCACCACACCGAAGCGCAGCGAGTCCTCGATCTCGGACTTCAGCGAGCCCGAACCGCCGTGGAAGACGAAGTCGAATGGCTGCGCGTCGGCGTCGAGGCCCAGCTTGGCCGTGGCAACGCGCTGGCCCTCGGCCAGCACCTCGGGCTTGAGCACCACGTTGCCCGGCTTGTACACACCGTGCACGTTGCCGAAGGTGGCGGCGAGCAGGTACTTGCCGTTCTCGCCCGCGCCGAGCGCGTCGATGGTCTTCTCGAAGTCCTCAGGTGAGGTGTAGAGCTTCTCGTTGATCTCGGCCTCGACGCCGTCCTCTTCACCACCGACGACGCCGATCTCGACCTCGAGGATGATGTTGGCGGCGTGCGTCGCCTTCAGCAGTTCCTTCGCGATCTCCAGGTTCTCGTCGATCGGGATCGCGGAGCCATCCCACATGTGCGATTGGAACAGCGGGTTCCGACCGGCGTTCACCCGCTCCTGGGAGATGGCGATCAGCGGCCGCACGAAGCTGTCGAGCTTGTCCTTCGGGCAGTGGTCGGTGTGCAGCGCGATGGTCACGTCGTACTTCGCGGCGATCACGTGCGCGAACTCGGCCAACGCGACCGCGCCGGTCACCATGTCCTTCACACCCTGGCCGGAACCGAACTCCGCACCGCCGGTGGAGAACTGGATGATGCCGTCACTGCCCGCATCCGCGAAACCCTTGATGGCCGCGTTGATCGTCTCCGACGACGTGCAGTTGATGGCCGGGAAAGCGAAGGAATTGGCTTTGGCCCGACCGAGCATCTCGGCGTAGACCTCCGGACTCGCGATGGGCACAGTAAGACCTCCGTGTTGTTGCGGCAATAGACCTATTTTGTCTGCCATCACCCTAAGGCAGCAGTGTTCGTCCTGGTATGCAGGGAGGGAGTGCGGAGTTGACCGGCGGGTATTTTCGCGCACAGCGAGAGGTTTCTCAGGTGGAGCCGGTACTGTGGGGCCGGTAATTGCGCTGGCAGCTTCCGACGCGGTGGTAAGCAAGGCAGGCCAGCCGTTTCGGGACAGGAGGCCACGTGATTCTGCAGGCAGCGACGGAATCGGTGACGAGCAACCTCGCGCTTACCGAGTTGCTCGACCCGATGCACCTGCTCACGGAGACGTGGCTGAAGAACGCGGTGCTCCCGGCGATCCTGGTGATCGTCTTCATCGAGACCGGTCTGCTCTTCCCGATCCTGCCCGGCGACTCGCTGCTGTTCACCGGCGGCCTGCTGGCGGCGCAGCCGCATCCTCCGGTCTCGATCTGGGTACTGGTGCCCGCCGTCGCGCTGATCGCCTTCGCCGGTGACCAATGTGGGTATTGGATCGGCCGGGCGATCGGGCCCGCCCTCTTCCACAAGGAGGACACCCGCTTCTTCAAGAAGCACTACGTGACGGAGACGCACGCGTTCTTCGAGAAGCACGGTCCCAAGACGATCATCCTGGCCCGGTTCGTGCCGATCGTGCGGACCTTCATGCCGGTGCTGGCCGGTGTGTCCAAGATGGACTACCGCAAGTTCGTCGCCTTCGACATCGTCGGCGCGATCCTGTGGGGTGGCGGCGTCACGGTGCTCGGTTACTTCCTGGGCAACGTCGCCTTCATCCGGGACCACGTCGAGGCGATCTTCCTGCTCATCGTGTTCGTGTCGATTCTGCCGGGCGTCATGGCGATAGGGCGGAAACTGCTCGACCGCGGCGGACCCGAGGCGGAAGCGGCCGAGGCCGAGCTGGCCGCCTCGACGAACGAGCCGACCCGCTGAGCAGGTGTCCATGGCGTCGTCGCCCCTAGCTGTGGGCAGTTTCGATCCGCTGATGTCGGCGGGCCCCGTGCTCGTCTGGACAGTGGTGTTGACCTTTGTCTTCCTGGAATGCGCTGTAATCCTCGGGCTATTTCTGCCTGGCGACTCCATGCTGATCACCGCTGGCATCGTGATGGCGTCCAACGCCTCCAACGAAGCGCACGTGTGGGCGCTGTCGCTGGGTGCGATGGTCGCGGCCATCGCGGGCAACCAGGTCGGATACGTGATCGGCCACCGGACCGGTCAGCATCTGGTCGCCCGCAAGGACGGCAGATACATCAACGTCCGCAACCTGCAACGGGTGGCGGAGTTGTTGCACCGGCACGGGTTCGTCGCGGTGCTGATCGCCAGGTGGATTCCGTGGGTGCGCACGCTGTGCCCTTCGGTCGCGGGCGCGGCACGGATGGACCACCGCAAGTTCACCGTGGCCAGTACCGTCGGCGCGATCATCTGGGCGCCGGTCCTGCTGCTGATCGGCTACTACGCGGGAAGCTTCCTGGAAGGGATCCCGTGGCTGATGCCGATCGTGATCGGCACGCTGGTGGTCGGCCTTGTCATCGGGACAGTGCTCGGTGTGCGGCACTACCGGCAGGAAATGTCGCGGCCCGTGGAGGATTTCGCGATGGAGGGCGCGCCGAGCGCTCTGCTGGAGACCGAGGGGTGACCGCGAGGTGGTCAGAGGCCCGCTGCGCTGACCAGGTATGCCGCCTCCATGAGCAGCCAACCGGACAGCTGCACGGACAGGTCGCGTTCGGGGACCTTGGATGAGGTCACCGAACCACCGGAGGTGAAATATCCGGCACCCGCACTGCCGCCGGGAAGTTTCGCGGGCCTGCTCCAGTCGTGCCCGAACAGCGGCTCGCCCTCGACATCGAGCCGATTCGCCCAGGCCGCCATGGCGGACGCGCGCACCATCGCGGCCGCCGCACGGCGATCGGCGACCTGCTGACGGTCCTCGCCCGGCAGCATCACCGCGACCAGCGCCAGATAGCGGACCAGGATGCCATTGAATAATCCGCCGTCGCCGCCACCGCCGCCGTTCACGACGCCGCCGGTGGTCATGTGTTCCTCGACAGCGGCGAGCAGCCGGTGCACGCGCTCGGTGTGGCGAGGCTCGCCGGTCTGCACGGCCAGCTCGGTCTCCAGTCCGAGCACCACACCCTGGCAGTAGGTGAAAACGGGACGTTCGATCTCGCCGGAAGGCAGATGAATGCCGTCGAGGATCAGCCCGGTCCCCACGTCATGCAGCGTCTCGTCCAGCCAGTCGGCCATCTCCTGGGCGCGCTCGATCCGTCCGAGTCGCAGTAGCGCGATAGCGGCGGGCCCGTTGGCGGGCGCGTTGAAATAGTCCGATCCGATGCGCCAAGGCAGGCCGCCACCGATCTCCGGCTTCCAGCCCGCGTGGAGCGCTTTCTCCAACGCGACCAGTGCGCTGCGCGCCACACTGATGCCCAGGATGCGCTCGGCGCGTTCGAGCGCGATCGCCAGCCAGGCCATGTCGTCGTAGTAGCTGTTGGTCCAGCCGGTGATGTTGCGGATCCGATGCGAGCGCGCGAGGGCGGCAATCCGCTTGCGGCGCACCAGAGTCGGCACTCTGTTCGCAGCGTCGGTCACGCAGTCGATCAGATGTGCCTGCCACCAGTAGTGCCACGAGCCGAAAAACCGCTCCCGCTTGGTGGCGGGCCACCCGACGACCCCCAGTTCCGTGCCGGGCAGCGCCCACAGCGCACGCAGGTGGCGCGAGACGATCGCGGATTCGGCCATATCCGCCCGTTCGGACCACCGGGTCGGGGACACCGCCGCGTCTCCGACCGCCTGGGAACGACTGATCGGCGGACGCGGTGCTGCGGGCTGCGGGGCCTGATCCCCGTTCTGCGCGCGCGGCACATCGATATCGTCGCTCCGCGAGGTCATGGGTCAATAGTGCCAGCCGAGAACGGATTTACGCGCCCGATTTGTTACAGAAGTGATGTGAAATCGTGCCGGTGCGGCTCGACGCAGGAAGATCTCCTGTTCGCGGCGTGTCGCCCGCTCACCACGCCGTCGCGCGGTCGGCGTGTCGACGGATCCACGCGTGCATCGCGATCCCGGCGGCCACGCCCGCGTCGATGCTGCGGGCGGAACCGAACTGCGCGATCGACACCATCATCGCCGCCGCGGCTCCGGCGTGCTCGGTGAGGCCCGGGCCCTCCTGACCGAACAGCAGCAGGCAGGCCCGCGGCAGCACAACCACCTCCAGGGAGACGAAGAATAATCACCGAGCCCGTGCCTGCACCACATTCCGGGTCGACTCGGAACCCAATTTGCGCGACCTCTCAGTCCATGACGTCAGCACAGGGAGACCGGTGACGCGCATCTCCGCGATCGACATGCCCCGGCGGCGGCGAGCGAGTTCACGCAGAGGGTTTGTGCTGAGATAGCCCACCCTGTTCGCCACCGCGTCGACAGTCAGCGACGTTGTCCGTAGCAGCTGCGCGGCATGTTCCAATCGGATGTCGTCCACGAATTCTTTGGGCGACATACCGAGTTCGGCCTGGATGACTCGCTGCAGAGTGCGTTCCGTTACACCCAGTTCGCCTGCTGTGGAAGAGATCCGGAATTGTTCGGAGAGATGATCACGGACCCATCGCTCGAACTCTACGATCACGGGATTACTCCTGGCCACTACCTCGGGCAGGAGGAAGTTCGCCTGTGTCTGCCGGTTTCCGATCGTCAAGTACCGCGCGACCAGTTGGGCAAGCGCGGGACTCCTGTCATTCAACAGTGACAACGCCAGATCCAACTGGAACAGCGAAGCCGCCGCTGTGGTGACACGATCGCCGTGGCACAGCGGCTGTTTCTCGTCGAGACTGACCTGCGGATATCGATGACGGAAGCTCGGGCCGAGCCACCAACTGGTTGTTGCCGTCGATCCGTCCAGCACTCCCGCTTCGGCCAGAAAAAAAGTCCCCGTGCACGCCGCGGCAAGGTGGGCTCCATTATCGTAAGCGCGCCTGAGTCGGTCCAGGACCGGCTGCATCGGCGGCGACGATACCAGTTCGATAAGCCCTTCCGGGCTCATCACACTCACCGCAGGCACGATTATTCTGCTGAGTTTCGCCGGCGCATCGGGGAAAGGAAGTGTCGGTACTATATGCCCCTGGCCGGTGCGGACACTGTCGCCAAGTGACACGGTCCCGACATGCCACGCCATGGGCGGGGGATCGAGCTCCTCACGCAGCACGTTCGCAACACCCAAGACATCGAGGAGAGCAGCCAAACTGAAGTCAGCCACTCCGTCCACAACGAGGATCACGACATCCATGTGGGAAATGGCACCTGATGTGCGGTTCGTACCGCTCATGCTTTACCAGCCTACTCCCCCGACGACTGCCTCGAAACGTACTCGAGCGTCGTGAGATGTACGTTCGAGGAGCTGGCAGGATGCCCGCTGGCGCATGGTATTGCCACTTGCCTACGGATACTTGCGCGACGATTTACTCGGTGATTGCGACTCGGATTCCAGTGAAGACCGACTGCGGAACACCGCCAGGTCGCTCGGATACGAGCTGGGTGCGGTGTTCCGTGAACCCGCACCACAGAACGCGATGCTGCCGCCGGCATTCGTCGATCTCGTCCAGGAATGCCGACGAGCTGCAGCGCACGTGGTGATAACCCTGCGTGGACACATGTCGGATATGGCCGTGTGCCGGATGGTGCTGCTGACAGTCCTCGACGTGCGAGCCGGCGCCACGGTACACGAAGTCGAGGTATGAACAACGATGGGGCAGTCGACCTGTTCGCGGCAGCGAGCCGTCGTGCCTCCCGATCACCACGCCGTCGTGGGGTCGGCGTGCTGACGGATCCACGCGTGCATCGCGATCCCGGCGGCCACACCCGCGTTGATGCTGCGAGTGGAACCGAACTGCGCGATCGACACCGTCATCGCCGCCGCTTCTTTGGCGTGCTCGGTGACACCTGGGCCTTCCTGACCGAACAGCAGCAGGCAGGCCCGCGGCAACGCAACCGTCTCCAGGGGGACCGAGCCGGGCACGTTGTCCACCGCCACCACCGTCAGCCCCGCACGTTCCGCGAAGGCCAGCAGTTCGCCGACGTCGGTGTGGTGCTCGATGTGCTGATAGCGGTCCGTCACCATGGCGCCGCGGCGATTCCACCGCCGCCTGCCCACGATGTGCACGGCCGCGGCGGCGAAGGCGTTCGCCGTGCGGACCACCGTGCCGATGTTCGCATCGTGCCCGAAGTTCTCGATGGCGATGTGGAACGGGTGCCTACGACGATCGATGTCGGCGACGATCGCCTCGCGGGTCCAATACCGGTAGGCGTCGACCACATTGCGGCGGTCGCCGCCGGTCAGCAGCTCGGGGTCCAGACGCGGGTCCTCCGGCGGCGGCTCGGCGTGCTCGCTTTCCCACGGACCGACGCCGTGCGGATGCGCGCCCCATTCCGTCGGCCCGGCCAGGTCCTGCTCCGCCGCATCCGGCACTGGGTGATTCACCCTGACGATGCTAATTCCGGCCACCACGCCGACGACGTCCCGGTTCAGTAGCTGGAGCTCGAGCTCCCTTCGAGGACACCCAGCACACCGAGTACCACGACCAGCCCGACGACCAGCAGGCTGAGGATGAGCAGCACCGACGCAATGATGCCGCAGATGTAGCCTGCGTTGACGTTCCCCCGGCCCCCGATGGCGCCGCCCGACGCGTCGATCTCGTTGAGCGCCCGCTTGCCCATCACCCAGGCGAATGGCCCCATCAGCTGACAGAGCGCGAGGCCCAGGATCCCGAGAATCAGAATCGTGGTGGCCTGTGGATGATCCGGGGGCGGTCCGTAGGCACCGTAGGCTTGATAGCCGTACGGCGGCGGCTGCGGGGGGTAGCTCATCAGCAGGATGGTAGTTGGTGTGGCTGGCTACACCACACCAACTACACCCACCACCGCCGCGTGCTGGCGGTATTGCGACTCAGAGGGTGACAACGCGCCGTTGCGTCGGCGGCCTGTGCAAGACTTGGTATCCGTGCGGGGAGGGAGGAAGCGATGACCGTCGAAGTGCACTGGCCTGATCATCTGCTGACCCTGGAGGACTGGATCGCGCTGCCAGAGGACAGCAGTCGTAGTTATGAGCTCGTCGAGGGGGTTCTGGTCGTGTCACCGAGGCCGGTGTCGCAACATCAGCGCGCGATCTGGCGGCTTGCCGCGCAACTGGAACCGCAGCTGCCTCCGACCCACGGCGTACTCACCGAGTCGGAAGTGGTGATCGAGCCCGGCCCATACCCGACTATTCGGGTTCCCGACGTGCTCGCGGTGCCCACGGCGGGCATCGACGCCAACCTGCCTCGTTGGGACGCCGCTGATGTCCTGTTGGCCGTCGAAATCCTGTCCGTCGGCTCGAAGCGCACCGACCGTGTCACCAAGTTCTTCGAGTACGCCGAGGCCGGCATCGAGTATTACTGGCTGATCGACCTCGACGAGCCGGCCAGCCTGACTGCCCACCGTCTGATCGACGGCGAGTACGAGCTGGTCGCCGAGCAGTCCGGCCGGGCGACGCTGGATCTCGCCGGGACTCCGATCACGATCGATATCACCGCGCTGACCAGCAATCGCCCAGGCCGGTAGCGCCGCGGCGCGGGGTGGCGCGCGCCTATCCTGGAGGTCTGGCAGTCTGGGTGAAGGCTGGTATGGATCACGGGCGGATACTGCGGACGGTGCTCGGCGTAACGGCCGTGTATCTGGTGTTGCTCGCGTTCTGGCTGGGCTGGGTGGTGCACCGGACGCCCCCGGGGACCGTGCCATACCAAATCGTGGCGTTGGTCGGGATGTTCGGCTCGTGTGTCGGGATCGGGATGATGCTGGCGGCGCGGCCGTCGAAGGAGGACCGGCAGCTGTGGCGGCACGGGCTGGAGGGCTGGGCGACCGTCGAGCGCGTGCATCCGCTGGAGCTGACCGACCATCACACCGAACTCACCGAGCTCGATCTGGAGCTGACCGTACCTGGCTCCGAAAGTTACCGGGGGACAGTCGTTTTCGATGTAGCCCCGGCCGACAAACCCCGGCTGGTTGTCGGCGAGACCATCTCGATCCGCGTCGATCCCGTGAACCGGGACCGCATCATTCTGGTGCTGTGATCGTCTCCGGAACGGCGACCTTCACATGCACCTTCGGATCGGCGAGCAGATACTGTGCGGCCGCGTAGGTCGCCAGGATGACGCCCTCGGTGACCCGGCGGGCCCGCTCGCCGCGCGTGAACAACCTCCGTATCACGATGAGCCCGTCGGAGACGGTGAACAGCAGCGCGCCCAGCCCTAGGCGGCTGCGCGGATCCGCACCGGCAACATTCACGCCCGCAACGTTTTTCGCCGCGGGTGCCAGTGTGCGGTCCGAGGCCAGCACTGCGGCGATCCCCAGGGTGGCGCCGTACGCCGTGAGCGGCACCGCCACCGACGGCGCCTTCGCCCGTAGCAACCCGGCGGCCCACACCCATGCGGCCACACGCGGCGCCACGACTCCGGCGGTGGGTCGGCCGCCCATCCGCCACCACAGCGTCGAGTAGCCAGCCTGCATCACCGCGAAACTCGACGCGCCCGCGATCAGCCGACGATCGTTGTCCGGGTCGATGAGCAGGATGTCACCGACCGCCGCCGCGCCGAGCGACCCGATCAGCACGGTGCGATCGGCGGGCACCAATTCGGTCCCCTCGGTCGCGACATCGGCCGCGAGCAGGGGCATCAGCAGCGGTTTCGCGATCCACTGCGCCTGCTTCCTCCCGGTGACGGCACCGTAGACCGTGACCGCCGCCGCGGCGAGAAATCCGGCTCGGAACGGCCGCATCGGCTAGAAACTCGACTCGACCGGGGCGGGCGGCAGCGTGACGACCTGACCCGCGTAGCTCAGGCCTGCACCGAAACCGAGCAGCAGCGCGGTCTGGCCGCCCTTGGCCTTGCCGGTCACCAGCATCTCCTCGACCGCGAGCGGGATCGAGGCGGCCGAGGTGTTGCCGGAGTTCTCGATGTCGTTGGCCATCGGGATGTCTTCGGCGAGGCCGAGGTTCTTCTTCATCAGCTCGTTGATCCGGGCGTTGGCCTGGTGCGGGACGAACACCTCGATGTCCTCCTTGGCCACGCCGGACACCTCGAGCGCGGTGGACAGCGCCCGCGGCAGGGTGACCGCAGCCCAGCGGAACACCCGCGAGCCCTCCATGCGCAGCGACATCCGGCCGACCGGCTCGACCTCCGGGTCGAGACCCTGCATGGACTGCGCCCGGTGCATGTATTCGAGGAAGTCGATGTCCTGTGTGATGGCGGCCGCGTTCTCGCCGTCGCTGCCCCACACCGTCGGGGAGATGCCGTTCTCCTCGCTCGGCCCGACCACTACGGCGCCCGCGCCGTCACCGAAGATCATCGCGGTGCCGCGGTCGGTGGGATCGAGTCCGACGGTCATCGTCTCGGCGCCGATGAGCAGGACGTATTCGGCGGAACCTGACCGGATCATGTCGGCGGCCACGCCGAGACCGTATCCGAAACCGCCACACCCGGAGGTCAGGTCGAAGGCGGCGATCCCGTTGATACCGATGTCGTAGGCGACCGATGGCGCGCCGTGCGGGGTGAGCTTGAGCCAAGTCGACGTGGCCAGGATCAACGCGCCGATCTTCGACCGGTCGATGCCGCTGTTGGCGATCGCGCGCTCACCCGCCGCCACCGCGATCGACCGCAGCGTCTCGTCACCGCTGATCCACCGGCGGTTACGGACACCGGTGCGCTCGTAGATCCACTCGTCGGTGGAGTCCAGCACTTCGCACACTTCTACATTGCTGACCAGGCGCCTGGGTCGATAAGCGCCGATCCCGAGCATCGCGACGTTTTCGCGGCTCCTTTTGACTGCAATGCTCACCACTGGTGACTCACACGACCCTCCACCTTTTCCAAAAAACTAGACCATCATCCAGGTTATCCCAGGGCAAGATCCTCGAGTCCGAGGATCGACCGGTACTCCAATCCCTCGGCCGCGATCACCTGGTCGGCGCCGGTTTCCCGATCGACAACGGTGGCGACGCCGACGACGGTGGCGCCCGCGGCACGCAGCGCGCGCACCGCGGTCAGCGGCGAATTTCCGGTGGTGGTGGTGTCCTCGACGACCAAGACCCGCTTGCCGATGATGTCGGGGCCCTCGATCTGGCGCTGCATGCCATGTGTCTTCGCCGCTTTACGCACCACGAAGGCGTCGATGGGGCGGCCGGGAGCGTGCATCACAGCCAGTGCGACCGGGTCGGCGCCCATGGTCAGGCCGCCGACGGCATCGAACTCCCAGTCCGCGACCAGCTCGCGCAGCAGCTTTCCGATCAGCGGGCCCGCGCTGTGATGCAGAGTGGCGCGGCGCAGGTCGACGTAGTAGTCGGCCTCCTTGCCCGAGGACAGGGTGACCCTGCCGTGTACCACGGCAAGCTCCCGCACCAGCGCGGCCAATCTGTCCCGATCATTGGTAATCACCTGGTTGATCATGGTCTAAGTCCTTCCGCGTGCGGCGAACAGGCCGCGATTCAGTCGGGCCGCCAGGGTTCGCGGGATCATTCCGGCGACGGTGGTGAGCGCTTTGTACTGCATGCCGGGCACACTGAGCACCCGGCCCTTCTCCAGATCGGTCAGGGAGCCGGCGACCACCTGGTCGACACTCAGCCACAACGCTTTCGGCAGCGACGACATCTCGATACCGGCTCGCTCATGAAACTCCGTGTGCACGAATCCCGGACACAGGGCCTGGACCCGCACTCCGGTACCGGCCAATCCGCCCGCCAACCCTTCCGTGAAGGATACGACGTACGCCTTGGACGCCGAATATGTCGAGCCGCGCCCGGGGATCAGGCCCGCGACGCTGCCCACATTGACAATGCTGCCTTTGGCCGCGGTGATCATCGACGGCAGCGCGGCCCTGGTGAACTGCACCACCGACGCCACGTTGACGTCCAGCTGCGCCTGCAACTGCTCGGCGGACAGCGTCCAGAACTCCCCCGAGTGCGCGAATCCCGCATTGTTGACCAGGAATTCGACGCCCTCACCCAGTCGCGCCGCGACCCGCTCACGGTCGGGCTCCCGCGCGAGATCCGCGACGAGCACCTGCGAGCGGGTAGCGAACCGCTGCTCGAGGTCGGTCGCGAGCGCTTCGAGGCGCGGCTCGTCCCTCGCGACCAGCACCAAGTCGTAGCCGAGCGAAGCGAGACGTGTCGCGTAACCCTGACCGATGCCCGAGGTGGGTCCGGTGATCACGGCGACCGGACGGATGGCGCCGGGCAGCCGGGGATGCGCCTGCTCGGTCATGACCGCTCGATCGGTCGGAAGCGTGCGGAAACGGCTACGGCAGGAGCCCAGCCGGTCACTTCGGCACAGGTCCCTGGTAGGGACGGAATCCGGGATGGAACGGTCCGCCGGGCGGCTCGGCCGGGCGCTCCGCGCGCGGTGGCTCGCGAGGCTCGGGCTCCTCGCCGGTCCAGTCGTCCACCGCCGGGCGTTCGTCGCGGTCCTCGCGCGGCGGCCAGCCGTCGGCTTCGCGCCAATTCTCGTCGGCGGCCCTGCGGTCGTCGCGGGCTCGCGCGTTCGGCACCACCGCGAGCGAGGGGCGACGCGGCGCGGCCTCGTCCGCGAGTGGCGCGCGGTCGTCGCGATCGGCCGCATAGGAGTCCTGCGCAAACGGCTGCTCGTCGTATTCGTCGTTGCGTACCCGTGGCGGTTGCGGCCTGGCGGAACCGACCGAAGCGTCGTCCCCGTTGGCGTCGGGCTCGTCCTCCTGCTGCCGACCGCGCGGACGCGGACGGCCCGGGTCGTGTCCGCCGCCATCGAAACGCGGCTCGCTGACCGGAGGCAGAACATGCAGTAGGCCGGACAGACGGAGCACCGCGTCGATCGCGGTCTCCCAGTCCCGCGAGGAGGTACCGACCGACAGCATTCCCAACGTCCAGTTGCCCTCACTCCAGAGCATCTGCACGGTGTCGGGCAGCGCCTCGATGAAGGCGACCATCCGTTGATCGACCGCGTGCCTTGCGATCTCGGGATTGGTCGCGAAGACCACCCGGTCGCCGATGGCGCCGAGCAGTTCCAGATCGTGATCTTTGGGCGGTGAGGCGGTCTTCAGCCGCATGTCGACGTCGATGTCCGAGCCGATCTGGCGGCGAACCGCGACCAGCGTCGCGGAATCCTCCAGGTCGAACAGCACGAACTTCTCGCCCTTGCGAATGCCGGAGACCACGTCGACCGCGGAGAGATAGCCCAGCTTTGCCAGCGCGCCACGCCGCCACGTGGATGCCAGTGCGGGCTCCACCGAGACGTAGGTATTGCCCTGGGACTTCGCCCAGACCTGCCGCGCGTGACCGGTCCGCTGCCGCTGGATCCGATCGAAATACAGCAACACGATCGCGCCCACGAGCGCGATCGCCGCCAACCCGAACCATATTGCCGTCATCGCCGCCTAGCCTAATGGGCGCGGCCGGGCATGGTCCGCCATTGGCCCCGCGCCGGGCCGGGCGAAGGCGAGGCAGCCGCCTGATGGGCGCGGCCGGACGTAGTCCGTCATCATCGTCCGCCTCCCGGCAGCGAGGTGCTGACGATGATCTTCGCCTGAATCGATCCGTCCGGGGCCTTGTCGCCCTGGATCAACACGATCTCACCGTTGGGCAGATCGGAGACCTTGGTGCCGGACAGCGAGATCACCTGGGTGTTCGCGTCGGTACGCACGGTGACCGTGTCGCCGAGCAGCGTGCTGACGGTCAGCGTGCCTCCGTTGTTGGCGGTGATGGTGCCCATGGTCGCTCCGAGGCCCTCGACGTCGCCGAGGCCGGGCACGCCCGGGATCCCGCTGGGCGGGGTCGGCCGAGCGGTACGGGTGCCGGGGGCCGACCTGCTCGTGGTGAGCACCGACGAGGCGCCCGCACTGTCCGTCGAGGACGAATCCCTGCCGCCGAGCAGAACCCCGGCGACCACACCGACCGCGCCGATCAGCAACACGACGCCGATGACGAGCGCGATCCACAGTCCGGTGTTCCGCCGGGGCGGTTGTGGTTGCTCCGGCGACTGCCCGGAACCGGGCGGGATCGCGGAGCCCGCCATCCGGTCACCGTAGCTGCCCGGATAAGCGGCCCGCTGGGGGTCGTAGGGCGGGAACTCACGCGTGGCGTTCGGCGTCGGCGCCGCCCACGACCCGTACTGCTCGGTCGCGGGATATTCCGAGGGCGCTCCGGTGCCGTACGCATCGGTGTACTCCGTGGTGGGCAGCGGCTCGCCGTACCCGGGCTTACCCGGCGGACCCAGGTGCTCGGTCGGCGCATCCTCCGGCCGCTGTCCCCACGGATCGTTCGGGTTGGTCATGGAGTCCAGGGTAGGCTGTGTTCAATTTGCCGCGCCTGCGGCGCGGCGTGTTCGCGGCCCCCCATGGCTCGTGTCAGAGCGACCGCCGCTGGCGACTTCGTCGCGGACGGGTCGGCCGCTCGGACACGAGCCGGGCCGCGAACAGACAAAGCTCGGTCTCGCTCCGCTCGGAAGCAGGGGTTGAGCCGATGTGGACGCGGTGAGTGGCGATCGAGGTGTCGCTTGGCTGCGTCTACGGTGCTACATGTTCGCGGCCCTGTTGGGTTGGTGTCCGAGCGACCGCCGCTGGCGAGTTCGCTCCGGCCGATGCGGCCCGGACATTCCTCGGGGCCGATCCCGTTCCGTCACCTGCCGACGATCAGGCCATCGCCATCGGGGCCGACGGTCACCTGGACCGCGTCGCCGTCGGCGATTTCGCCCGCCAACAGCTCCTTGGCCAGGGTGTCACCGATGGCCTGCTGGATGAGCCTGCGCAGCGGACGCGCGCCGTAGACCGGGTCGTAGCCGCGCACGGCGAGCCAG
The DNA here is from genome assembly GCF_035920445.1 of Nocardia sp. NBC_01730. Classification (NCBI taxonomy): domain Bacteria; kingdom Bacillati; phylum Actinomycetota; class Actinomycetes; order Mycobacteriales; family Nocardiaceae; genus Nocardia; species Nocardia sp. NBC_01730. Next base: position 5,597,519 of record NZ_CP109162.1, read on the forward strand.
AACCTGGCCGAATCGCTGACGTCCAGCCGCAGCCTGCGCTGTGCGAGCCGCTTCTGCAGCTGGTCGAGCTGGATGTCGACGATGCTCTCCAGCTGTTCCTCGCCGAGCGCGTGGAACATGACCACGTCGTCGAGGCGGTTGAGGAACTCCGGCTTGAATGCCGAACGCACCGCGTTCATGACCTGCTCACGATCACCACCCGCGCCCAGGTTGGAGGTGAGGATCAGGATGGTGTTGCGGAAGTCGACCGTGCGGCCCTGTCCATCGGTGAGCCTGCCCTCGTCGAGCACCTGCAGCAGGATGTCGAACACATCCGGGTGCGCCTTCTCGATCTCGTCGAACAGCACCACCGTGTACGGCCTGCGGCGGACCGCCTCGGTGAGCTGACCGCCTTGGTCATAGCCGATGTAGCCAGGCGGGGCACCGACCAGCCTTGCGACCGAGTGCTTCTCGCTGTACTCGCTCATGTCGATCCGGACCATGGCGCGTTCGTCGTCGAACAGGAAGTCCGCCAACGCCTTGGCCAGCTCGGTCTTGCCGACGCCGGTCGGGCCGAGGAACATGAACGAGCCGGTCGGCCGGTTCGGGTCGGCGACACCGGCGCGCGCCCTGCGCACCGCGTCGGACACCGCCTGCACCGCCTCGGACTGCCCGACCACACGTCGGCCCAGCTCCTGCTCCATCCGCAGCAGCTTCTGCGTCTCGCCTTCCATCATCCGGCCCACCGGGATGCCGGTCCACGAGGACACCACCTCGGCGATGTCGTCCGGGCCGACCTCCTCCTTGAGCATCAACTCGCCGTCTCCTGCTGTCGCGGAAACCTTTTCGGCCTCGGCGAGCTGCTTCTCCAGCGCGGGGATCCGGCCGTACCGCAGCTCGGCCGCTTTGCCCAGATCGCCGTCGCGCTCGGCCCGCTCGGACGCACCGCGCAGCGATTCCAGTTCCTCTTTCAACACGCGGACCTGATCGATCGCGCTCTTCTCGTTCTGCCAGCGGGTCATCAGCTGGTTCAGCTTCTCGCGGTCGTCGGCGAGCTCCTGGCGCAGCTTTTCCAGACGCTGCTTGGAGGCCTCGTCGGTCTCCTTGCTCAGCGCGACCTCTTCGATTTCCAGGCGGCGCACCGCGCGCTCGACCTCGTCGATCTCCACCGGGCGCGAGTCGATCTCCATGCGCAGCCGCGAGGCCGACTCGTCGACCAGGTCGATCGCCTTGTCCGGCAGGAAACGGGAGGTGATGTAGCGGTCGGACAGCGTAGCCGCGGCCACCAGCGCGGAATCGGTGATCCGCACGCCGTGGTGCACCTCGTAGCGCTCCTTGATGCCGCGCAGTATGCCGATGGTGTCCTCCACCGACGGCTCCCCTACCAGCACCTGCTGGAAGCGCCGCTCCAGGGCGGCGTCCTTCTCGATGTGCTTGCGGTACTCCTCCAGCGTGGTCGCGCCGACCATGCGCAGCTCACCGCGCGCAAGCATGGGCTTGATCATGTTGCCCGCGTCCATCGCCGATTCACCGGTGGCTCCCGCGCCGACGATGGTGTGCAGCTCGTCGATGAACGTGATGATCTGGCCCGCGCTGTTCTTGATGTCTTCCAGCACAGCCTTGAGCCGCTCTTCGAATTCACCCCGGTACTTCGCGCCCGCGACCATCGCGCCGAGGTCGAGTGAGACGACGGACTTGCCGCGCAACGACTCCGGGACGTCGCCTGCCACGATGCGCTGGGCGAGGCCCTCGACGATCGCGGTCTTGCCGACGCCCGGCTCGCCGATCAGCACCGGATTGTTCTTGGTGCGACGGCTCAAAACCTGGACCACACGGCGGATCTCGGTGTCCCGGCCGATCACCGGGTCGAGCTTGCCGGAGCGAGCGGCCTCGGTGAGGTCGGTGGAGTACTTCTCCAGTGCCTGGTAGCTGCCCTCCGGATCGGGGCTGGTCACCCGGGCGCTGCCGCGCACGGCGGTGAACGCCTGGCGCAGCGCGTCCGCGGTGGCGCCGTACTTGGTGAGCAGCATCGTCACGTCCGAGTCGCCCTCGGCGAGGCCGACCATGACGTGCTCGGTGGAGACGTACTCGTCCCCCAGCTCGGTGGCCAAACGCTGGGCGGCGGTGATCGCGGCGAGGGCCTCGCGGCCGAGTTGGGGGGTGGTGGTGGCGCCCGTCGCCCTCGGCAGCCGGTCCACGATGTCCTGTGCCTCGAGCCGCACGGTCGCCGGATCGGTTCCGACGGCCTTCAACAAGGGTGCGGCTATGCCGTCGGTCTGATCCAGCAACGCCACCAGCAAGTGCGCCGGACGAATCTCCGGGTTGCCCGCGGCGGAGGCCGCCTGCAGTGCGGCGGTCAGGGCCGCCTGGGTCTTGGTGGTGGGATTGAACGAGTCCACAAGTCACCTTCCTACTAGTCGATTCCCACGGTGCGGAGCGGATTCCGGGTGCGATCACCGATCGAAGTCGTCGCAGCCCCGCGCCGGTCCTACCGTCCAACGTTGGAAAGGTTGAGTCTGTTCCGCTCAAGTTTTGATCTTCTCGGTCGAGCCGCTCCCGCGGCGATGCCACACCGCCGGATCAGGTCGAACGCTACGCCGCGACATGGCCGAATGCGACGAATCACCGCGTCGGCGCCCTCGGGGTGCCTACGATGACCACGGCCGTCAGTTGTTGCATCACTCTTCAGCCCGAATCAAGGAGCGAATGGATGCGCGCGATCGTGGTACGGAAATTCGGAGCCACGCCAGAGGTGGCCGACATGCCGATGCCCGAACCCGGGCCGGGAAGCGTGCGGGTCCAGCTCGAGGCGGCGGGGGTCAATCCGTTCGACCAGCGCATGGCCACCGGATACCTGGACGGCAAACTGCCGCACGACTTTCCGATGATTCTCGGGGTGGACGGCGCGGGCACCATCGCCTCGCTCGGCCGCGGCGTCAGCCGGTTCACGGTCGGTGACCGGGTGGTCGGAAAGTTCCTCACGCCGCCCGCGGGCCACGGCAGCTTCGCCGAGTACGCGGTGCTTCCCGAAGGCGCCACTCTCGTCTCGATCCCGAACGGCGTCCCGACGGTCACGGCAGCCGCGCTGCCGACCGCGGGCGTCACCGCGCAGGACCTCGTGGACGCCACCCGGATCGAACCCGGCCAGACCGTGCTGATCGTCGGCGCCACCGGCGGCGTCGGCTCGTTCCTCGTGCAACTGGCCAATATCGCGGGCGCGCACGTCATCGCGACCGCGCGCGGTCCGGCCGCCGACCAGATGACCCGGCTCGGCGCGGCCGAGACCGTCGACTACACCGTGGGGCCGGTCCGCGACCAGGTCGCCGCCACACATCCCGGCGGCATAGACATCCTGTTCGATCTGGTGAGCCCGCCCGAGGCCCTGACCGAGCTGACCACGCTGGTCCGCGACGGCGGGACCGTCTACTCCACCATCGGGTCCGCCTCCGAGCACGCGTTGCGCGCCAGGGACATCACGGGCGGCAACATGGAGTCCAAGGGCCGCGCACTGGAATTGTCCCGGCTCATACAGCGCGTCGCCGACGGCGACGTGGTGGTGCCGATCGACGCGACCGTCCCGCTCGCGGACGGCCCCGCGGTGATCGGCGCGCACGGCGCGCGCGGCAAGACCGTGCTCGCCATCTGAGAAATCCGGACCAGCCCGCGTCGGGAAAGGCAACTTCTCGCGCAAACGCCCGGAGGTGTGTGATGAGCACCCGCCCCGCCGAATTCGGCCTGTTCCTGATCCCGGAGGCCGACAACTATCGACAGATCGCCGAACTGACCGCGTACGCCGACGCGACCGGACTCGACCTGATCGGCATCCAGGACCATCCCTACCAGCGCCGTTTCCTGGACACCTGGACGCTGATCACCGCTCTTGCGGCACAGACCACGCGAGTGAGCCTGTTCCCAGACGTCGCGAACCTCCCGCTGCGCGATCCGGCGATGCTCGCGAAATCCGTCGCCTCACTTGACCTCATCAGCAACGGTCGAATCCAGCTCGGGTTGGGCGCCGGTGCGTTCTGGGATGCCATCGCCGGCATGGGCGGACCTCGCCGGACCCGCGGCGAATCGGTCCGAGCCCTGGCCGAGGCGATCGCGGTGATCCGCGCGATGTGGAGCGAAGAACGATCGGTCCGCGTGCCGGGCGCCTTCTACTCGCTCGCAGGCGCGCACCCCGGCCCCCGCCCGCGGCACCACCCTGGCATCTGGCTCGGCGCGAAGGGCCCGCGCATGCTGGAGCTGACTGGCCGGCGCGCCGACGGCTGGCTGCCCTCGGCCGCCTGGGCGCCACCGGAGTTCCTCACCGAGGCAGGCAGGCGGATCGACGACGCTGCCGCGGCGGCAGACCGAGACCCACTGTCGGTGCGCCGGATCTACAACGTGTCCGGGACCATCACCGCGGACGGTTCCGATCAGGGCTTTCTGGAGGGCCCGCCGCAGCGCTGGGTCGATGACCTGCTCGCGCTGCATCGCGACCAGCGCATCGACGGATTCGTCTTCTGGCCGACCGAGGGGGAACCGGTGGAGCAGATCCGTCGTTATACCGAGCAGGTCGTGCCCGCGGTCCGTGTCGGCACCGAAGGTTGACTGCCCGCACGATGCCGTGCGGCGATCGGCCACGGCCGGACGGCGGCACAGTGCATCACGGGTCAGCAACTCGCTATCTACCCACCGATTACCGTTTGGCCGGGTCTTGCCGGCCATACGGACACGACCACGGGATTTTCGGGGATACTTGTCCAGCGGAGGACCGCCGGTAACGGATAAAGTCCTCGGGCAGAACTGAGGGAAAGGAAGCTCGACGTCGTGGATGCGCGTTCGGCTGCGCTGGTCCGCGCCAATTTCCGTTCGGTGATCGAGTCGCCGAATGGACCCGAGCGGTTGGTCAGTGCGTTCTACGGTCATCTGTTCGCCGAGGCCCCCCGGCTGCGCGAACTGTTCCCGCCCGCCATGGAAATGCAGGCCAAGCGGCTCGTCACCGCCATCCTGTACGTGCTCGATCACCTGGAGGACTGGGACCGGGCACAGAGTTTCCTGGAGCAGCTCGCCCGTGATCACCGCAAGTACGGCGTCCAGGCGGAACACTACGACGTGGCGGGCCGCGCGCTGCTCGCCGCGTTCCGCGCGTACAACGGCCCCGCCTGGCACCGCGGCCTGGAGGAGGGCTGGCGTGACATCACCATCCTGATCTCCGCGTCCATGGCCATCGGCGCCAATTCCGACAAGTCCCAACCGTACTGGGCGGCGACCGTGGTCGGTCACCGCCGCGTGCTGGAGGACCTGGCCATCGTGCGCCTGCAGTCCGACGGGCCGATTCCCTACCTGGCCGGACAGTACCTGCCGGTCACCGTGCCGCAGCGCCCGAAGATGTGGCGCTACTTCTCGCCGGCGATCCCGGCCAACCCCTACGGCGAGATCGAGTTCCACGTGCGCAAGATCCGCGGCGGGTGGGTGAGCCCGGCGATCGTCAACGAGACCAGGGTGGGCGACCGGTGGCGGATCGCGGGCCCGCTCGGCGGCCTGCACGTCGAGCGGGACAGCGGCCGTGACGTGCTGATGATCGGCGCGGGCACCGGCATCGCCCCGTTGCGGGCCCAGCTGATCGAGATGGGCCAGCGTGGCATCAACCCTCGGGTGCACTTCTTCATCGGCGGCCGCTACCCCTGCGACCTGTACGACGTGGAGAACATGTGGCAGCTCTCGCAGAGCAACCCGTGGCTCACCATCGTGCCCGTGTGCGAGCAGAAGACCAACCCGTGGTGGTACCCGCACCCGCCCCAGGACGCACCGTACGGCATGCACCGGCGCCTGATCGGTAACCTTGGCGCCGTAGTCGCGAGCTTCGGCGCGTGGGCGGATCGGCAGATCCAGATCGCCGGATCGGCGCGGATGATCGCGGACACCCAGCGCGCGCTGATCGCGGTCGGTACGCCGGAGCAGATCATCAGCTGCGACCCTGTGTGAGTGAAGGAGGCCCCGTTGGGGGACCCGGGCATGCTCGGTAACGGTGCGCATCAGGCGCCCGAATGGACCTCGACCGTCGTCGGCCATCATCGGCTGCGCCACGACCTCGCGGTGATCCGCTTGATCGGCGAGTTCGTGCCGTTCGCCGCGGGCCAGTCCGTCGAGGTGCAGGTGCCGCAGCAGTCCGGCGTCCGGCGCAGGCTCTCGCCCGCATTGCCGCCTTCGCTGGACGGCAAGCTGGAGTTCCACGTACGCACCGTGCCGGGCGGGTGGTGCAGCGGCGCGATCGTGGCCGACACCAAGCCGGGCGACGAGTGGCGGATCGGCGCTCCGCTCGGCGCGTTCGCGGTCGACCCGGACGGCGACGAGGTGGTGATGATCGCGGGCGGCACGGGATTGGCGCCGATGCGCGCGCAGATCCTCGACCTGGCCCGCAGGCCGGACCCGCCGCCCACCTACCTGTTCATCGGTGGACGGTCGCCACGCGACCTCTACGCCGCGGACATGCTGTTCCTGCTGGCCGGTGAATTGCCCTGGCTCACCGTGATTCCCGTGGTGGAGAGTCCGGAGGACCCAGGCTGGGTGGACGAGTGGTACGAGCAGTCCCGCGTCGACATCGGCTTCCCACCGGACGACCTGCTCTACGGCACGATCGCGGACGTGGTCGGGTCGCACGGCGCGTTCCTGCACCATCAGGTGCTGGTCTGCGGCTCTCCCGCCATGGTCCAGACCACCCTCGACCGACTGCTCGAAACCGGAACTCCCGCTGAGCGAATCCAATTCGAGGGAAGCTCTGTTTGATTGGCAGCGCCTGCGGCGCTGCGTGTTCACTGTGTTTTGGCCGTGCGGGCGCGGCGTGTTCGCGGCCCGAAAGCCTCGCGCCTCCAAGGGCAGCCGTCCGGCTGATTCAGGCAGGAACCTTCGACACAGCCCCGGGCCGGACGCACCAAACTCGCACGGATTGAAACCCGAACGTCAGACCAACACGCAACCACGCACAGCGCGAGTCTTACGAGCGCGTTCGCGCGGCCAAAAACACAGCTCAGAACAGCGGGTCGTGGCGAATGTTCTTCGCGAGCGTTCCTGCCGCCATCAGACGAAACTTCGTAGTCTGCACCATCGACGGCGAACCGGCGATCTGCACGTCCCGGTCGGCCCAGGCTCCGAAGCTCGCGACAACCTTCCCGATCTGGCCGGTGATTCGCGGTTCGAGGACGGGCATCGGCGCGTGCGGCCCCTCGGGTTCGACATGCCACCAAGGGTTTTCGTCGTGTTCGGTGACGGGCGTGACGGTGAGCCAGCGGTTGGCCACCGCCAGGTCGCTCAGCGTCTCCAGGTCGTAGAGGTCGCACGGGTTGTGACCGCCTACGAACAGGTGAACCTTCGGGTTGGCGCGCCGCTGCGCCATCGCCATGAGCTGTGCGCGTAGCGGCGCGATGCCGGTGCCGCAGCCGATCATCAGCATCTTGCGCTTGATGTTGCGCGGGACGCCGAGGCCACCGAGCGGCGAGCCGAGTAGCCACTGGTCGCCGACGGCGGTCTGACCGACGATGGCCGAACTGACCCAGCCACCGAGCACGCCGCGCACGTGGAATTCGATCTCGCCGTCGGTGTCGGCGGGCACGGCGGGCGAGAGATAGCGCCACATGCGCGGCCGCGACGGAATCTGCACGCTCACGTATTGGCCTGCGGCGTATTCCATGGGCTGGTCCAGTTGCAGCCGGACGATGGTCAGGTCGCGTAGCACCTCGCGGCGCTCGATCACGGTGCCGGTCCAGACGTGCGGGGTGGTCTCCTTCTCCGCCGCGCCGATCATGGTGTCGGCGATGATCTTCAGGCCTTCGTCCCACGCCCGGTCGACCTCGTCGGTCCACATCTCGGTGCCCGCGAATACTTGCACGGCGGTCTTCAGCGAGGTGGCCACCGCGAGGTAGTGCTCGGCTTGTACGCCGTATTTGCGGTGGTCTCTGCCCAATTGGGCGAGGAAGGGGAGCAGCTTGTTCGGCTCCTCCAGCCGGTCAAGGGCGTAGACGATCGCCTTGAGGAGGCGATCGCGCTGTGCGTCCATGGCGGCCGGAAAGAAATCGCGGACCTGCGGGTAGTCCGTGAACAAGATCGCGTAAAACGATCTCGCCAGTTTCTCCGACCCCCCCTCCTCCGCAGCAACCGCCTTGAAAGTTGTTCTAATCAAAGCGACAGTGCGTGAATCCATTTGTTTCACAACCCCATTTCGCACTCGAACAAAATCCGTGCCGACGAGTGCGGTGCTGCGGGACACTCGACAGCAGTCGATGGTAACGAAGTGTAGGCGAGGTTCGCCAGCAACGGAGTCATCCGCTCGAATATCTCGCATGCAATTCCGCCGAAACGAGGATAGGAAACAAGACACGCCAGAGAAACCGACTGGAAGACGGTTGATCTGGCGAGAAATCAGTCGCGTACTCACCGAATCAGCAAGGCAGGCTTGGAAAATTCATTCCGATCGGTCTGTTGTAAGCGATTTCGGGGCAACATGCGCGGTGGGTGAGCGAAGTTCAGAACGAGCAAACGACACGGACGCCGCCGACCGATCAATGGCCGAGTCGGCCGGTTGGCTCGACATCGAAATGGCTTGACTCGAACGACTCCCGCGGAACATGTTCTGGTTTACTGTCGGCTAACGCTGAAGCGAGCACCGGCGTCCGGAAACGACAGAGCCCCCGGCCATGAATCGCGGTTCGCGACTCGTGGCTGGGGGCCCGACGGTATGCCGCTGTCGTCAGCGCCGGTTGCGCGGCTTCCAGACGACCAACGCCGTGCTGCGTTGCGGCGGCGAGAGATCCGGGCGGTAGCCTGCCCGCAGCCGCTCCAGCTCGGCCGACAGTTCAGCGACGTGCTGGCGCAGTTCCTCCACCTGATTGGTCAGTTCGATGATGCGTTTGATGCCCGCCAGGTTGACGCCCTCGTCCTGGGACAGCCGCTGCACCTCGCGCAGCAGCTCCACGTCCCGCGCCGAGTAGCGGCGTCCACCGCCCGAAGTGCGTTGCGGCGTCACCAGTCCCAGCCGGTCATACGTGCGCAGTGTCTGCGCGTGCATGCCCGCGAGCTGAGCCGCCACCGAGATCATGAAGAACTCGGCACGCGAACCAGCGGACGCCTTCTTCGGATCTGACGACATCACGCACCTGCCCATCCCGCACGTGGATCGAATCCGCTGGCCTTCTCCGCCTCCTGGTAGCGCTTCAGCGCGTCGATGGCATCGCTGTCCAGCTTCTGCGGCACTGCGACCTTGACGGTGACCAAGAGGTCACCTGCGCCGCCGCCACGCTTGGGCACGCCACGACCACGCACCCGCAGGATGCGACCGTCGACAGTACCCGGAGGCACCTTCACGCCGACCCTGCCCTCCAGTGTGGGCACGGAAACTGTTGTCCCCAATACCAATTCACTGTAACTGACCGGAAGAACCAGGGTCAGGTCGTCGCCGTTGCGGCCGAAGACCTTGTCCTGGCTGACGTGCACGGTGACATACAGATCACCCGACGGCGCACCGCGTAGTCCCGCCTCACCTTGGCCGGCCAACCGGATCCGCTGCCCGTCGCTGACTCCCGGGGGAATCCGCACCGTAATGGTGCGTGTACGGTTCTGGATCCCGTTGCCGCGGCAGTCGGCGCAGGGGTCGTCGATGATCGAGCCGGTCCCGCGGCAATCGTCGCACGGCTCGCTGAAGCCGAACGCACCCTGGTTGCGGCTGACAACGCCGGTTCCGTTGCAGATGGGGCAGACCCGTGGACTTGTCCCCGGCTTGGCGCCGCTGCCGTGGCAGGTAGTGCACGGCGACGGGCTCGTCATCCGCAGCGGAACCGTGACGCCCTGTGCCGCTTCGCGGAAACCGAGCGTCGTCTCGGTCTCCACGTCGGCGCCGCGCCGCGGGCGGCTCGCGGTCCGCGTGCCGCCCCGGTTGAACAGACCACCGAACAGGTCGCCGAGTCCTCCGTCGCTCGCGTTCGCGCCGCCGAAGATGTCCCCGATGTTGAATTCCTGCGAGAAGCCCCCGCCGGCACCGGGATTGAACCCACCGCGACCGTAACCACCGCCCGCGAAGAGCTTGCGGGTGTCGTCGTACTCCTTGCGCTTGGCCGGATCCGACAGCACGGCATGCGCCTCGCTGACGGTCTTGAACCGCTCCTCGGCCTTGGTGTCGCCGGGATTGGCGTCCGGGTGCAAGTCGCGCGCGAGTTTGCGGTACGCCTTCTTGATCTCATCCTGCGAGGCGGCGGAGGAAACACCCAGCTCCTTGTAGAAGTCCTTTTCGATCCACTCCCGTTGGCTCACCGAGCATCTCCTCCTCTCGCGTTCTTATCGGTCGTTCGTGTCGGCATCAACGTCCGATGCCTCTTCCGTCGGCCGATCGGCGGTCTCCGCCAGATCGGCTACGCCATCGGTTACCCCGACGAGCGCATGCCGAAGCACCCTATCGCCGAACCGATAGCCCTTGCGCATAACTATGCCGATCACCGGGTCGTGTCCGGAGCCCTCGTGCTGCACGGCCTCGTGCAGGGTCGGGTCGAAAGGCTCACCCTCCGAACCGAACTCCTCGAGGCCCTGCTTCTGCAGCGCGGCCACCAGCTTGTCGGCCACCGACCTCAGCGGCCCGGACTCCAGGTCCCCGTGCGCCCGCGCCCGGTCGAGATCGTCGAGCACGCCGAGCAGTTCGGTGACCACCGACGCCTTGGCGGCGTCGACGGCAGCCTTGCGGTCGCGCTCGACGCGGCGCCGGTAGTTGGCATACTCCGCGGTCAGCCGCTGCAGATCGGCGGTGCGCTCGGCGAGCTCGCCGCCGATGGTGTCGGCGAGCGTCTCGGTCTGCTGCGCACCGTTGCCCGCGGGCGGGGCGGGCTCGGCCGCGGCGCCGTTGTCCGCGGCCTGCTCCCTGATCTCACCGGTCTCCGGGTCGATCTTCCGGTTGTCGACGAAGGTGATCGGCTCCTGTTCGGAGTTGCCCTGTGTCACTTCTTCTCCGTGTCGACCGGCTCGTCCACGACCTCGGCGTCCACGACCTGGTCGTCGTCCGCGGAACTCGACGCACCGTTGCCGGACGCGGCGGCGTCCGCGGCGGACGCCTCGTAGATCGCCTGACCGAGCGCCTGCGACTCGGTCGCCAGCTTCTCGACGGCCGCCTTGACCGCGGCGATGTCGGTGCCCTTCAGCGCCTCGCTCGCCTCCGCGATGGCCGCCTCGACCTTGGACTTGACGTCCGCGGGGACCTTGTCCTCGTTGTCCTTGATGAACTTCTCGGTCTGGTGTACCAGCGACTCGGCCTGGTTGCGGGTCTCGGCCTCCTCGCGGCGGGCCTTGTCCTCGGCGGCGTGCGCCTCGGCGTCCTTGACCATCCGGTCGATCTCCTCCTTGGACAGACCGGAGCCGTCCTGGATCTTGATCCTGTTCTCCTTGCCGGTGCCCTTGTCCTTCGCGGTCACGTGCACGATGCCGTTGGCGTCGATGTCGAAGGTGACCTCGATCTGCGGCACGCCGCGCGGGGCCGGCGGGATGCCGGTCAGCTCGAAGGAGCCGAGCAGCTTGTTGTGCGAGGCGATCTCGCGCTCACCCTGGAACACCTGGATCTGCACCGACGGCTGGTTGTCGTCGGCCGTGGTGAAGGTCTCCGAACGCTTGGTTGGAATGGTGGTGTTGCGCTCGATGAGCTTGGTCATCACGCCGCCCTTGGTCTCGATACCCAGCGACAGCGGGGTCACATCGAGCAGCAGGACGTCCTTGACCTCACCCTTGAGCACACCGGCCTGCAGGACGGCGCCGACGGCGACGACCTCGTCCGGGTTCACGCCCTTGTTGGGCTCCTTGCCGCCGGTCAGTTCCTTGACCAGATCGGAAACGGCGGGCATCCGGGTGGAACCACCGACGAGCACGACGTGGTCGATGTCGGACACCTTGATGCCCGCGTCCTTGATCACGGACTGGAACGGCGCACGGGTGCGGTCGAGCAGGTCCGAGGTGATCTTCTGGAACTCGGCGCGGGTCAGCTGCTCGTCGAGGAACAGGGGGTTCTTGTCCGCGTCGACGGTGATGTAGGGCAGGTTGATCGAGGTGCTCTGCGAGGAGCTCAGCTCGATCTTGGCCTTCTCGGCGGCCTCACGCAGCCGCTGCATCGCCATCTTGTCCTTGGTCAGGTCGATGCCCGAGCTGCCCTTGAACTTGTCGACCAGCCACTGCACGACCCGCTCGTCCCAGTCGTCACCACCGAGGTGGTTGTCGCCGGAGGTGGCGCGGACCTCGACCACGCCCTCGCCGATTTCCAGCAGCGAGACGTCGAAGGTGCCGCCACCGAGGTCGAAGACCAGGATGGTCTGTTCCTTGTCACCCTTGTCCAGGCCGTACGCGAGCGCGGCCGCGGTGGGCTCGTTGACGATGCGCAGCACGTTCATGCCCGCGATCTGGCCGGCTTCCTTGGTGGCCTGCCGCTGGGAGTCCTCGAAGTACGCGGGGACGGTGATGACTGCGTCGGTGATCTCCTCACCGAGGTAGGCCTCGGCGTCGCGCTTCAGCTTCATCAGCACGCGGGCGCTGATCTCCTGCGCGGTGTACTTCTTATCGTCGATGGCCACGGACCAGTCGGTGCCGATGTGCCGCTTGACCGAGCGGATGGTGCGGTCGACGTTGGTGACGGCCTGGTTCTTGGCCGGCTGGCCGACCAGTACCTCGCCGTTCTTCGCGAACGCGACGACCGACGGGGTGGTCCGCGATCCTTCCGAGTTGGCGACGACGACCGGCTCGCCGCCTTCGAGAACGGCGACGACCGAGTTCGTGGTCCCGAGGTCGATTCCGACCGCACGAGCCATGGTGATTCCTCCTAGTTGACGTACTTATTTGTAATCGGTGCCGGGCGAAGAGCCGCCCAACGGCGCCTGGTGGTGCCGCGAGACCTCGCCCCGAGCACCTCGCGGAGCACGGCCCCAGCAACACTGAGCGTGGTCGGCTCAATCCTGCACCTCTCGGACACCGGAGTCAACCTAAACTTGAGCCGTGCACACTCAACGTTGCTAATCAGCTCAACGAGCGACCGACGCGATTGATTCCCGCGATCCGAAAATCACGGCTACGCGAACGGGAGGGACTTCAGCGAGTGAGACCGGGATGGAAGCCCGGCTCGAGCCCACTGGCCGTCGCGAGCTTCAGGAGCGGGACCGTGGACGCGCCTGCGGAGCCGTCGGCGCCCCCGTTTTGTTTCGCCTTCATGCCCATTACCGCGCAGTAGGGTGGCGACCGGGCGACCGGACCAGGCGCCCGCCGTGCACCGCCGATCCGAGGAGTCGCCATGAGGGCCGCCGTCGTCACCGACACGAAGTTCGAGGTCGCCGACCTGCCGACGCCGAGCCCCGGCCGTGGTCAGGTGTTGATCAGCGTGTCACGCTGCGGCATCTGCGGTTCCGACCTGCACGCAAGGACACATGCCGACGAGATAGCGGATCTGGCCGTTGCCACCGGGTACGACCACTTCATGCGGTCGGGTCAGAGTGTGGTGCTCGGACACGAGTTCAGCGGAGCGGTAGTCGATTACGGGCCGGGCTGTCGCAGACGATGGAAGGCGGGCACCCCGGTGGTAGCCCTGCCGATCGTGCGGCACGGCAAGCAGCCGCACCTGGTCGGCCTGTCGACCGCTGCACCCGGCGGCTACGCCGAGCAGGTGGTGGTTCAGGAATCGATGACCATGCCGGTGCCGAACGGACTATCCGCCGAACACGCCGCACTCACCGAGCCGATGGCGGTCGCCTGGCACGCCGTGCGCAGAGGCAAGGTCGGGAAGGGACAGACCGCGTTCGTCATCGGCTGCGGCCCCATCGGCCTCGCGGTGATCAGCATGCTGAAGGCCGCGGGCGTACGTACCGTGGTGGCCAGCGACTTCTCGCCGCGCCGAAGGGAACTCGCGACCGCGTGCGGCGCCGACGTCGTGGTCGACCCGGCCACCGAGTCACCGTGGACGGCCGCACCGAAGAAGAGCCGGATCAACGGTGTCACCGATATCCTCGGCCTCGGCTTCGACACCATGGAACGGCTGCGGCGCGTCCCGAACCTGCCGTGGTGGTATGTCTTTCGGCTGGCGCACACGCTGAACGCGGGACCGGCCGGACCGGTGATCTTCGAATGCGTGGGCGTACCAGGGATCATCGACCAGATACTCACTGCGGCGCCGCCGCTGTCGCGGGTGGTCGTGGTCGGCGTGTGCATGCAAATCGACCGTTTCCAGCCCGCGATGGCGATCAACAAGGAAATCGAACTGCGGTTCGTGCTCGGCTACGACCCCGGCGAGTTCCGCGACACCCTACACATGCTCGCCGAGGGAAAGGTCGATCCGATGCCGCTGATCACCGGCACCGTCGGGCTGTCCGGTGTGGAGAACGCCTTCACCGCCCTCGGCAATCCGGAGCAGCACGCGAAGATCCTGGTCGATCCGAGCAGTTCCGCTGTCACGCCGGTCTGACCGGCTACCGGGGTCGCCGTCACTGCTCGGTGGCGAGTACGTCGTCGGCGATCTTCTCGTCCAGGGTCACCCGCACCAGCGCCGCGGCGAGATCCGCGGTGTGGTCGCGCGCGAGATCCGCCAGCCGATCGGGATCTCGTGTACCGGCCGCGTACCCAGGAGGTCGCGGACTCGCACCTGGTAGGTCCGCCGCCCCTGCTCAGACTCCACCCTCTGGTTGATGGAGATTCGGGGCTGGACCCTACTTGGCTGTTGTCCCTGAGTTGCCTCGCAGAGCTCCTCAACAGCGACATCATGTGGCCATGCTGTCCGCCCGCACGGGAAGCCGTCTTGTAGAAACACGACACTCCCCCTACGCAAACGAGTTCGCAGGTTGCGCGGCTCCGCTGGTGCGGAAGTTCCAGAATCCGGATTTCATGCACGGAATGATGGCCAGCGCGGCAAGTGCCCCGGCGCAGAGCATCAGCATGATCTCCGGCGTGACAGCAGTCGTCAGCAACCCAGCCAGGATCAGCCCGACCGGCGAAAGCAGCGACCCGGAACCTTGCTGCGCGGCAAAGACCTTGCCGCGATCCGCGGAGCGAAAGCCCTCTGCGATGGTGTTCGCCAACCGTGGACCGTTGACGGAATCCGAGAACGAGGAGCCGCAGGCCAGAGCTGAAGGAACCAGTGCAGGGAGATGGCATCCGATCGCAGCGTAGGACAGTGGCTTGGTGACCAGGCTCGTAGTCAGCCAGGCGCCGGGTACGGGGGGATCGATGAAGCGAGCCAAGAGATTTCCGGCGAACAGAAACAGCACCGGGAGCGACTGGATCAGTCCGATCTGGCCGGGGCTGTAGAGCTTCACGAGCGCGAGCGGGGCCGCGACCTGGCACATGGCCAGGAACAGCGACGATACGATGCTGGTCGAGATCACCGAACGAAGCCATGGCAATGTGGCCAATGTGGCGTAGATGAGTTTCCAGTTCGCGACGAGGTCGAACTCTTTCACTCGCCGGATCCGCAGCTGCCCCGGAGAGACGATCTTCTTGTCCGCTCGTCCCTCGATCTCGGGAAGTCCGACGCAGATAGCCGCGCCGACGACAAAGGTGACAGCGTCGACCACCAGAACCCAGATCGGAACCTGAGCGGCGACAAGGACACCCGCGGTGGCCGCGCCGACAGCCAATCCGGTCCGGTTGATCAGCGCATTGGAAGCCAACCCGGATCGGCGGGTGTCCTGGTCAAGGATGTCGGTCCAGTACGCGGCGAGCGCCGGACGATAGAAACCGACGCTGATCCCGTTCACCAGTGAACATGCAGCGGCGAGTAACCACCCGCTCGACGTGGGAACCAGCGTGGCTACGGCGATTCCGGCCGTCGCGGTGGCGCGGACGCAGTCGAAAAAGATCATCTGGCGGATGCGGTGGGCTCGGTCGGCTTCGACACCACCGCGGGCGAACGAATACGACATACCGAGCCCCAACGCGGCGAGCACCGCCCCGACCTGCCATCCGCTGAACGAGGAAGCCAGCACAATCGGCAACGCGACCCCGGTAGCGCCGTTGCCGAAAGCCGACGTGAAGCCGGCGACCCGCAAGCGGCCTACCGCACCGATCGCCTGCGCATGCACATCGATCACTGCTACTCCTGTTCGTTCGACCTGAGCGAATGGACGTGCTCGCTGACGACCGAGCATTGCTGCTCGATGTAGTCCTCATCGACGCCGGCGATGCTCACAGCCGACCGCGCGGCGGGACTTCGCACTACTTTGCCGACCGGACCCCACTGGTCGAACACAGTTTGGGACGTGGTGTCGATCACAAAGAACGGGACATCACCGAGCGCAAGCTGGTTGGCCTCGGATCGGATGAACCCAGCTGGCACGAAGGGGCGCTGAACCGCTACCAGCTCGTCGACCAGTGTGTCTTCGAGGTCTTGAACCGAGCTGTCGAGTGGCGCCGTCGAGACCATCGCCGACAATCGGCGATAGCTCGCGGTGGCGTCGACGATCACTCGCGATCTGAGTTCGGGTGCGTGCGAAACAATCACCTCTTCGAGAAGTGATCGGCTGGCCCGGATCCGCCTATATCCGGACCTGAGTCCCCTGAGAAAGCTGTCCAGAGAATCGTAGATCGATCCGTAGTCGCGGCTGATCGAGGTTTGCTGTCGCTGCCCGAACGCGGTGAATCGGACGGTCAACTCCGCACGCGATCGGCTCTCTTGAATGGTCGGAAAATTCCTCGACCTACCCGTGGTTCGCGAGGCCATGAACCCAGCGACTACACCGTGGGCAGCATTCGATGGATCTTGTAGAAGTAGCGTCGTGAGAATGCCTCGAATCCGCGGTGCCGGACTCGCCGTCAAGATGGTCTCGTCATCGATCAGCGCGACCGCACCGCGAGCGGTGGAGACGTTTTCATAGTGAATGTCTGTAACAGATAGGCAGTCGGCAATCGCGGCGAACTGCCCCGCTTTGTGCCAGAAATCCACATCCGACACCGCCACCCCGGCGCGATCAACAGATTCTTGGAGGTAGCCGTCGAGCAAAGGGATTTCCGGCGGAAGGTACATGCAATCCTCCATACCGACAGCCTGTAAACAGGATTGCATGAACCGGCGCTTCGAAGTTCTGCCCGGCTTGAAATAGTAGACAGCGTCAGCCAGGACGACCTGCGTCGCCGAGCGACCACCGCAGTGCGGGTCTCCAACCCCCGGAACTACGTATTCTACCTGCATACCCTCGTCTCGAACCTGAGCATGCAGGTCTATTGCCCCCTGAATGACAGCCCCGATCCGCGGCTCGACGATCCGGGACCAGACAGCACTCTTCCCGGACAACACCCGGGACGCGATGTCCGGCAGAAGGGAATCACTGTTCAACTTCGTAATTCGCTCGCCGAGTTCTGCCGACATGACCGCGACCTGCGGAATAAGATACCGCATCCAGTCACGTGCGGATCTCCGAAGATCGACATATCCCGGAGTAGGGTAGTGTTTACTCAACCATTCATCTAGTACTCCGAAAACCGTATTATCGAACTCAGAATATATGGTCGTCCCGCCGCTTCGCTCGAAGTTTTCTGCACAGAATCGCGGGTAGGGACCCGGATAGAGTGAAACGAACCGACCTACCCGAGACCACTACTCGATCAGACCATCAGTCACACGTTCCACTGGCGTCGTCGACTGTGCCGAGAACGTTTGACAGATTAGTGTCACGTGCGATGTCCGCGAATTCGATAGTCATTTCATCAGCCTCTTTCATCATGTCTTACATAAATGGAAGAAGAGGAGCTCCCCCACCTAGAACATAAACGCGGAGCCGCAACTTTGGCAATCAGAAATACACACAGATGTGATTCATGTCACCAGATATGGACTTCTCACCTTCCGTCAGTTAACCGGACTCGGACGCGGAGACCATTCGCTAATAGATGGCAATCATCGGGAAATACCACATACAGCTGGATCGGGAAAGCACGACTCGCCGAGCGGGGCAGCTTCCGGCCGAGTCCGGAGAGCCGAGTTCCCGATTCGTTCGCTGATCTCGGCATCCCGATGCTGATGCGGAACACGGGGGCAGTGCCGCTCGCATCCTGCTCAGCGTAGGTCGGCGACATCTGGAGAAGCCGTCGAACCCGCGCTCGGCGAGTGCCTCGAGCAACGGCCGCAGCGCGGCCATGCGGATTCGAAGCATGTCACCGGGCGATACCACGCAGCCCCTGACGAACATCGCGCATCGGGAACACCGGCGCGGATCCGATTGCCCCGTCGTAGCCCGATGCCCGCGCGAAATACCTACTCGGGTAGCAGGCTCAGGGTGCCCTCCGCGCTGCGGGCGGCGGTGAGGCAGGCGGTGGCGGTGAACTGGTCGGCGAGGGGGTGGCGGGCGCGGGCGCGCCACTTCCGGACCGCCGCGACCGCCTGGGCGCGCTGCACCGAGGGCGCCGCGTCGACCGGCAGGCCGAGGCGTAGATGAGGGGCGATACCGGAACCGCCGATGATGCGGTGCAGTTCAGCGAGATCGGTTGCGGGCAGCGTCAATTCGTCGGTGCGCAACCGGCCGAGCAGACGCAGCTCGGCGAAGCCGTGGACGTCGGCGAGCAGGGTGCGCACCTGAGGAAGCAGACTATCGGCCCGGGTGCCAGGGTAGGCCGTGAGCACCCTGGCCAGCGCCGTGAGCGCGGAATGCGCCTTGAGCTGGTCGGCGCGTTGGCCGAACTGCACGTCGAGTACCGAGCGCAACTCGTCGACACCACTGCGGATGGTCAATTCGGCGGCGAGCCGGACCGAATCACGCACGCCGAGTCGGATCAACGTGATCGCCATGCGAATACCGAACATGCCGAATCGCTCGGCGAGCTGCGCGCGCAGCTCCGGCGGCACCGGAAGCGGAATGTCGGCGCGTGCGAACCGATCCGCCGACAGCAGCGCCGCGCTCAGGTCGTCGACGGGAATGCACGCCAGCGCCTCGAATGCCGCGAATTCCTGCTGGCGCAGCGTGGCGGCGGCGAACGCGAGCAGCCCGGCAACCGGAATCACGGCCTGGCACAGCCCGGTTCGCTCGAGTTCCCCGGCGAAACGCACCGCCACATCGCGCGCGGAGTGCAGCGCGTCGATCCGTCCTGCGCCGATTTCGTCCGCCCGTGACACCACACCGACGACGCCGAGCGGGCCCGGCAATCCCGATGTCTCCTCGGCGTTTCCGGCGCCGACTCGCTCCAGGAAGCGCACGTCCGCGGCGTCGAGTCTGCGCAGCAGGTACACGATCGCGTCCGCGCCGGGAACAGCGAGGTTCTCCTGCACCCGCTGCTCGTCCTCCTCCGGCGTCAACAGCTGCGCGGTGCGCCGCGACACCTCGCGTGACAGCGACGACGTACCCGGTGTGTCGATGATCGTCGTGTGCGCGAGCGCCGCCGCGGGCCACTCGACCTCCAGGTGGTCGACGTCGCGCGGTGCCGGCGCGTCCCAGTGCAGCCGGTCCAGGTCGAAGGTCAGACCGTGCGCTCCGCCGCCGCGCCGGACCACCACGTTCGCACGAGCGCCGTCGTAGGCGTGCGCCGTCACGCTCGGCGTCGAACCGTACCGGTACCAGGTGACCACCCTGGTGCACTCGGTCGCATCGGTCGGGGCGATGTCCTGCCCGACAAGGGAATTCAGCAGGGTCGACTTGCCCGCCTTGAGCGAACCGGCCAGTGCGACGCGCAGGGGCTGGTCCAATCTGCGGGCGCAGTCGGCCAGCAGCGCCCGAGGTCGCGGTTCGCTCGCCAGCACCGCCCGCGCCTCGCCGACCAGTCGACGCGCCTCGGCAACGATCCCCGGCGCCGCGCCACCTTCATCTGTCACGGGGCTACCGTACCGGCGGGTCCGCTCGGTAGTGCGGCCTGCATGGCATCGGCATATCGGCGCAGCTCGGCGACCACGCGCAGTTGCTGTTCGAGCAGCGCGCCACGCTCGGCACGCCGGGAGGTGGCCATCGTCGCCGCCTCCTGCGCCGCACGCAGCGAGTCGTCCAGCGAGCGCAGGCTCCGCTGGGCGACACCAGCGTAATGGTCGCGCAGCGCGCGGTGGATGCGGTGCAACCGGTCCTTCGACTCCTTGCCCGCCTGGAATGCCACGTCGTCGACGAACCTGCGCACCGCCGCCTTCGCCTCGTTGCGGCGCTTGGCCAGTCTGGCCTGCTTGTCGTCACGGAATGCCTTGCCGCCCACCAGGACTCCCGCGCCAATCGAGATCGGGTTGAGCAGCGCGAGCCCGGCGAACGTGCTGGCCAGCCCGACCATGAGCACACCGCCGTAGGAGCCGCGCATGCCGACGAGCAGCTTGCTGCCGAAGCCGATGTCGGGCTCCAGGTCGGCGAGTGTGCCGGAACTGGTGTGGCCGGTATCGGCCTGCAGTCCGGGCCGCACCTCCGGCAGGTCGACGGCGCCGATCTCAGAGAAATGCTCCGCGACCCGCTCGGCGAGGTAGAACGCCCGCGCATGGGTCCACAACAGGTTGTCGCCGATCGCGGTGTCGATGGTTCCGGTGAGGTGTTCGGCGATGCGGTCCCAGTGCCGGCCGGGATCGTGCTCGTCGATCCACTCCTCGGTGGTCCGTGCGATGGTGCGCAGCCGGTCCCGCAGGTCGTGGTCGACGTCGCCGGCCAGGTCGGTGATGCCGTCGGCGAGGGTCTGCTGCCACGCCGCGGTGCGGCGGTGCAGTTCCTCGGCCGCCGCTCGGGCGGACTGCAATTCGCGAACGGCCGCCGCGCCCTGCTCCGGATCACGCACCGCGACCAGCTCGCTGCCCAGCGCAAGCGCCAGATGTTCCGCCGCGGAACGGATGTCGCGAGCCACGGCAGCACGCGTCGCGAGCTGATCGCGGGCAACAACCTGGTCGCGCAGGAATTGATAGAGCACGCCGAAACCGGATTCCATACCCAGCTGCGGGTCCTGCAAACGCAGCGCGTGGCTGCGCAGCAGCGACGAGACGGCGATCATCAGCACGTCGAGACCGGCCCGCTCGAGATGACTCCGGTCGGCCTCGCGCACCTGACGCCAGTGCGGGTACAGGTCGGTCTTTGTGAGCAGCAACGCGACCGTCGGGCACAGCTCCCGCACCTGCCGGAGAAAGGCGAGTTCCGGCTCGGTGAGTTCGGTGGACGCGTCCGAGAGCACCAGCACCGCGTCGGCCGCGGGCACCAGGCCGAGCACGTTTGCGGCATAAGAACTCCCGTGCGCGCCGACACCCGGAGTGTCGATCAGCACGATCCCGTCGGCCAGCAGCGCATTGGGCACCTGGACCTCCATACGCACGATGCGCCGCCCTTGGGCGTGCGGGGAGCGCGCATCGATCCTGCCGATCTCCTCGATCGGCACCGCGACCCTGGTCTCCGCGCCGCTGGAGTCGCCGTGTGCCGCGAGCACCAACGCCGCCATCGGCTCGGAGCCGTGCGACAGCGACATCGGCACCGTGGTGGTCGCGTCGTCGCCGACCGGGCAGATGTCGAGGTTCAGCAGCGCGTTGACGAAGCGACTCTTGCCCTGGTCCAGAAGCCCGGCGACGACGATGCGCCTGCGTGGGTCGCGGACCCGGTCGGCCGCCACCTCCAGGCGGCCGACCAGATCGTTGCGGCCCGCGGCACGCGCCGCCGCGATGGTTTCATCGAGTGCCGAAAGCAGCGGTACCGCCGGTGGCGTGGTGTTCGGCGCGGGCGTCCCCATCGCGGCATCGACCTCTTTCCGTAGCGCAGGGCAACTGTCAGTGCAGGAAGGCGTCGCCGGTCAAGTCGGCGCCTGCCGAACCGGTGAGATCGGCACCCGCATGCGTGTCCGTGAAAAGACCCGTGTCGGTCTGCGCACCTGTCGTGCTGTCCAGACCCGAACCGAAGGCGCTCGACACGTCCAGCGAGGACCAAGTGTGCGCGGTCGATCCGACGCTGCCGCCGAGACCCGCCCCGGTATCCACCGCGCCCGGTGTGGTGCCGCCCACCGATCCGCCGAGACCGGCGGCGGTGTCCACCGCGCCACCAACGGTCGAAGTCAGCCCACCGCCGAGATCTGCCGTGGCGCCCAGGCCCGTGGACAGGCCGCTCTCCAGGCCGGTCGTCCCATGCGCACCGATGCCACTGTCCGGGCTCGATCCCAGCTGTGCCCCCGCGCTTGCGGCGCCATCGAAACCGCTCGACAGTCCCGCACCGGCATTGCCCGCAGCACCGAGACCGGTTTCCAAACCGGTCGTCGCGTCAGCGCCCGCACCGAAGGCTCCACCCACGGTCGACGACAAGCCGGTCTCCAGACCGGCGCCAGCGTGCGCACCCGCACCGATCGCACCGTCGATCCCCGTGGTCAGGCTGGTTCCGAGCCCGGCACCTGCCTCGATTCCGGTCGGCAGGCCCGAGCCGAGTCCGGCCGCAGCCTGCGCGCCCGCGTCGATCGCACCGGCAGCACCGGTCCCGAGGCCGACACCGGCCTGCACCGCGCCGTCCACACCTGTGGACAGTCCCACCCCGAGCCCGCTGGACACCCCTGTTTCCAGACCGGTCGTTGCGTCGGCGGCGCCGCTGAGCACCGCACCGACTCCCGTTTCCAGACCCGAGCCGATCTGCGCTCCGGTGCCCAGTGTGCCGTCCAAGCCCGTGGACAGACCGGCGCCGAGATCAGCGCCCGTGCCGAGGGCCGCACCGAGCCCCGTCGCGAGACCGGTCTCCAGGCCCGCCGTCGCCTGTGTTCCGATATTCGCGGCCCCA
This sequence comes from Nocardia sp. NBC_01730, assembly GCF_035920445.1. NCBI lineage: Bacteria > Bacillati > Actinomycetota > Actinomycetes > Mycobacteriales > Nocardiaceae > Nocardia > Nocardia sp. NBC_01730. The sequence goes on from NZ_CP109162.1 coordinate 5,620,156, forward strand.
CCGAGGGCCGAGGAAATACCGCCACCGAGTCCGGTGGCCAGATCGCCCGCACCCTGTGCCGCACCGTCGATTCCGCCGGTCAGCCCGGTCGCGGCCTGGCCGGTGGCGTGGAGCGCACTGCCGAGACCGGTCGACAGGCCGGTCTCGAGTCCGGTACCCACCTGTGCTCCGGCTTCGCCCAATCCCTGCAATCCGGTCGACAGCCCGGCACCGAGGCCACCGCCCGCACCGAGCGCTGCGTCGAGACCTGAGGTCAAGCCGCCCGTTGCCTCCACAGCACCCTCCAGACCGGCACCCAGCTCGGCGCCGACCTGCGCACCAGCACCCAGCGTGGCATCCAAACCAGTCGTCAAACCGGTCGCCGCGTCTAAAACACCTTCCAGACCCGCACCCGCCTGCGCGCCCAAAGCCCCGTCGAGACCCGTCGTCAAACCAGCCGCCGCATCCACAGCGCCCTGCAGACCCGCGCCCAGGTCAGTTCCGGCCTGCGCACCGGATCCGAGCACTGTGCCCAGACCCGCGGTCAAACCTGTCGCCGCGTCCACGGCACCCTGCAGACCCGCGCCGAGACCCGTCGTCAACCCCACGGCCCCGTCGACGCCGGTGGACAATCCGGCACCGAGATCCGCGCCCGCGTCCAGTACCGCGTCGATGCCGGTGGACAGGCCGGTCTCGAGTCCGGTTCCGACGTTCGCCACGCCCTGCAGGCCGGTGGACAGCTCGGCACCGAGGTCGACATCAGCCCCGATGCCGGTGATCAACTGGGCGCCCGCTCCGAGCAGGCCCCCCACCGCGGCGGACAGATCCGCTCCGGCGTTCACGACGGTGTCGAGACCCGCTGTCAGCCCGGCGCCCAGATCGGCGCCGACCTGCAGGCCGGTGTCGATCGCTGTGTTCAGACCGGCGCCGAGGTCGAGCCCGAGACCGGTGCCCGCGTCCACGCCGAGATCGACGCCGAGATCGACGCCGAGGTCGAGCCCGGCGTCCGCCGCGGCGGCCGCGCCCACGGTGCCTGCTGCGTTCACCGCGGCAACCGCACCCGTCTGCGCACCTGCCGCCACGATCGCCTGCAGCTGGGAGCCGCCCGCTACCAGTGCCGACTCGGCGACCATCGGGGCACAGGCCGCGATGTCCTCCGGGGTCACCGCGGAAAGGCCTGCCGCGGCCAGCGCCTGGGTCGGGTTCGCGCAGTAGCCGACTGCGGCCTCGTGGTTCCGCAGCAGATCGAGGATGAACTCCAGAATCGCGTTGGGTGTCATCAGAAACATCTCCTGAGATCCGGCGGACCTCATGATCCGCAGTCGTTGGAATGAATTTCACGGTAGGGACACGGCGCGTTACTCCGGAACGGGGCAAACCCCTGCACCCGGTCCCTCCGCACCGATAGGGGCGGCCGCACGAATAGGGGCTTTTCCCGAATCCTTCCCCGCCCGGTAACGGCGGAGTGCCAGCAACCGACAGATCTGTTGCGTCGGCGTGACCACACTGACCTGCGCACTATCGGACTGGACAGCAGTGACACCGGACCAGACAGTTTTCGAACGGGGTTCTCGAATGACACAGCGCCTGGCGCTCGGCATCACGGTCGGCGCGTCGAATTCGGTCGCCATGGCGGCAGCGGAGGATGGCAGCGACGACAACATCATTCTCTCGGGCGGCGGTGCGGTACTCACCCACCCGAGCGTGTTGCGGCTGTCCCCCGACGCGGCGCCCACTTTCGGTGCGGGCGCACGCGCCACCGGTCGTCATTCCAGCGACGTGCTGCTGGAGGGGTTCCTCGCCAGGGTCGGCGACCCGGTGGCCATGCTCGCCGAGGACGGTTCGGCGCATTCGGCGGCCGACCTGGTCGCCACCGCGATCGGATGCCTGCTCGACGAGATCACCTGGGAAGCAGGCCGCTACGTCGACGAGACGGTGGTCGCCTGCCACCCGGCCTCATGGTCGCGGCACACCGTCGACATCCAGCGCGCCGCCCTCGACCAGGCCGGACTTGGTGAGGTGACGCTCGTCCCCGAGCCGACCGCCGCGGTCCGCTGGCTCGACGCCGCACACGGTCCGCTCACGGACGGCGCGGTGGTGGTCTATGACCTCGGTGGATCCGGGCTGACCGTCTCGGTGGTGCGCACCGGGGACCACGCGAGCCTGCTCGGTACACCGCTGCGAAGCACCGACATCGCCGGGGCGGAATTCGATCTGCTGACCATGCGCTATGTCCTGGCAAACGCCGCGCTCGCGAATGATTTCGATCCGTTCGACCCTCTGGTGGAACGCGAGTTATCGGCTTTGCGCGAGCGCTGCAGGAATGCGAAAGAAGAGCTTTCCATCAATACGGCGACGGTCGTTCCGGTGCGGCTGGATCCGGCCGCACCGCGCGGGGGCAACGTGCGGCTGGTGCGCGGTGAGCTGGAGGACCTGCTGCGCGGGCCGCTCTTGAGCTCGATCGACCTGATCCGCGACGCGGTGCACCGGGCCGGGCTCGACATCGGCGACATCGGCCGCGTCCTGCTCACCGGTGGCGGCGGCGCAATCCCCTTGGTCGCTGAGCTGATCTCGTCCGAGTTCGGTCTGCCCGTGGTGGCCGCCCCCGAGCCGGAGCACACCGGCGCCCGCGGCGCCGCGTTGCTGGCCACCGACCTGCTTGCCGCCGAGGCGAAATACCTACCCGTGGCCGCCCCGGTCGCCGAGACCGCGACGGCGCCATCGACCACAGCGCTTCCCGCGCTGAGCCTTCCGCCCCTGCCCGACGAACGCCCGTCCCGCCGCCGTGCGCTCACCGTCAAGCAGCGCGCCGCCATCGTCGCCGGCGCGGCGGTCGCTATCGGCCTGCTGGCCAGCGGCACGGTCGCCGTCGGCACCGGCATCCAGTCCAGCTCGAACCATCCCGCCTCGACCGATCAGCCCACGGCCGGTAGTGCGGCGGAGATCGCCGCGACAACCGTCGTGCGGCCGGGCGAACTGTCCGTACCCGTTGCGGGCGTCGCGGCACCGGACTCGACCACCTCCGCGGGTCGACCGAAAGCCGAGGCGAGCGAGGCCGACTCCCCCTCGTCCGCGACACAGGGCACCACCGTCGCCGTAGTGAACAGCGAGCAGGCCCCTGGCCGGCCTGCGCCCGCGGAGCCTGGTGCGTCGCAACCGGCTCCGCAACCACAGCCGTCCCCCTCCCCGTCCCCGGCTCCGGCACCCGGCACCACCCAGCCCGCGCCGCAGCCGCAGCGTCCGGCGCCGAGCCTGCCGACCGGGGTGCTGAACGACACCATCGACGGCGTCGGCGACACCGTCGGCACCGTGCTACGCGCTCCCGGCCAGATTCTCGGAGGCTCAGGTGGCTGATACTGCCCTCGACACCCTGCCGTGCGCGCGGGAGATCTTCCGGGAACTGGACTCCACCGACCAGCAGCCGCTGGTCTATCTCATCCGCGGCCGCTCGCAAACCGGTAAGTCCACACTGCTCACAGAGATCCGGGCCCGCCTGCGCGCCGATGGCGTCCCGCTGCGGGACGACGCCGCCACACTCCAGCACACGCACGCGCGCAACGGTTCGTCCGCGATGGCGCAGACGCACAGCGGGACCGGAGCGGGCGCGGCGACCGACGCCGCCACGCGACCAGCCCTGATCATCGACAACGCACATACCCTTGGCCGCTTCGACCTCGAATATCTCTGCGCCGTCATCGAATCCGGCCGCTACACGGTTGTCGTGGCGGCACAGCCGCGCCCGCACGACCCGCGGTTGCGGATGCTCGCCGACACGGTCGCCCGACGCGGTCGCGTCGTCGATCTGCGCCCGCTCGGCGGCGCCGACATGGCACCGTTCGCCAGGGAACTCGGCATGATGGTTCCGCGCCAGGTCGCCAAGCACATCCACCTGCAGACCGCGGGTATCCGCGGCGGCGTGGTCGCCGCGTTGACCGCTGCCTGCTCGGCTCGGCTGGACGCGGGGATCGGCGTCGTCGATACCGCCGTCACCGCATGGGCGCGTGCACTGCTGGACAACCTCGAGCCCGACCTGCTGGAGACTCTCGTTGTCGCCACCACCGGGACCGGACTCGACTCCAGCGAGCTCGCCGAAGTACTCGGTGTGGAGCCCGCGGCCGCCCAAGATCTCATCGACCGGGCCAGAGCGTGCGCGCTGGTGACCGATGCCGACCTGCTGCTCGAACCCGCTGTCAGCCCGCTGCGCACGCTGCTCGGCGACCGCAGGTTCGTCGCGGTCCAGCGCAGGCTGCTCGACGCCCGGCTCGACGCAGGCCTGTTGCGCGACCACACCGCCCTGCAGCTCGCCGAATCCGGCGTCCGCGACCCGCGCCTCGCCGAATTCCTGATCGCCGCGGCGGAGAAGGCCGGTCGCGAGGCGGTCCGCTACTACGCCGCCGCGGCGGCCGGCGGCGCCGACCTCGATTCGATCGCGCTGCGCTGGGCCGAGGCGGCCGCGCGCACCGGCGACGGTGCGACGGCCATACGCCTGGCGGAGCCGATGCTCGCACGGCCGGGCAGCACCGGCGCGGAACTCGCCACCGCCGTGCGGATCTGTGCGGCGGTACTGACCCGTCGCGGCATGGTCGGCCGCGCGGCGCAGTTGTACTCCTGGCTCGGCGCGCACCGGGTGGGCCGGGACTGGGCGGTCGGCGCCACCGTGCTGTATCTGGCGGGTGATGTGGCGGGCGCCGCGGAGCTGTCCGCGTCGTCGACGCAGTGGCCGCCCACCGAGGCCGACGCGCACGCCAGGCTGATCGCGACCGGGCTCGCGGACTCCATCGCCGAGCGTGCGAACGGCACGGCCGCGGCGGTATCCGCACTGGTGCAGGCCGCGCACGCCGACGCGGGCCTCGACCGCTTCCTGCCGTGCACGGCGGTGTCGATCGCCACGCTGCTCTCGCTGGGCACCGGTGCGCCGCGCCGCGCCGGAGACGCGTTGCGGCGTGCCGCGGCCAGCGGATTGCGCTGCCATCAGCTCGACGTACTTTCGGCATGGACCGCGATGCTCGGCGGCGACGAGGGCGCCGCCGCGGCCATCGTGGCCGCGCTGGACCACGACTCGCTCGACGTCCGCGACCGGCTGCTCGCACACGGCGTCGCGGTGGGCCTCGCCCGACGTAGCGGCGACCACACCGCGCTGACCCGCGCGTGGCAGGCGGCCGCTCCCTTGTTCGACGACGTGCAGGCAGATCTCCTGTCGGTGCTGCCGATCGGCGAACTGTGGCTGGCAGGCATCCGCCTGCGCGACGAGCGCCGCATCGCGCCGCTGGTGGACGCCACGCTGGCACTACTTCGTCGCCTGGACGAGCCTCCGGCCTGGTCCAACGCCTTCCACTGGTACGGCGTGCAGGCCGCGATCGCCCATGAGAGCCCTGAGGAGCTGCTGCCGCACGCACACGCGCTGAAGGCCGCGGCCGAGGCGGGCGACCGGCACGCCGCGGTGCTCGCGGACGCGGGCCGCACCTGGGTGCTGGTGCTGCGCGGTCAAGTCGCCACCGCACCGGTTCATGCCGCCGTCGCCGCGCTGACCGAGATCGGCATGACCTGGGACGGTGCTCGGCTGGCCAGCGAGGCGGCACTCGCCGCGCCGGACTCCGCGACAGCGACCGCACTGCTCAAACTGGCACGCACGGTCCGCGCCGACGCCCGTCCACAGGAACCGCAGGCCCGGCCGCACGCACCTGCCGCGCGCGAAGGGGGTCAGGCAACGCCGGCGACTCCTGCGCAGGCACCGGCCGCGATCCTCAGCGAACGCGAACGCGAAGTGGCCGAACTGGTGCTGCTCGGGCTGACCTACCGGGAGATCGGGGCGCGGCTGTACATTTCGGCCAAGACGGTCGAGCACCACATCGCCCGCATCCGACGCCGAATCGGTGCCGGCTCGCGATCGGAATTGTTGTCGATGCTGCGCGCCATGGGACACGGCTCGCTGCTGGTGTAACCTTTGCGGTTCCGTGTCAGCGGGAATGCCGAAGCGAGGTACTGAGAATGGCCACTGGGGTGGGCCTGCGCATCGCCGAGGATGAGTGCACCGCGGTAATCGTCACCGACGGCGACGAGGAGCCGCAGTACATCGTCCGCGAGTCGGCCTTGCATATGTCCGACGACGGTGACGCCGTGCTCGGCGGACCGGTACCTGCGGGACGTTCCCACTCGATCACCGGCTTCGTCCCTGCCGTCGGCGATCCCGCGGGCATCTCGGTCGACGACGGTGAGGCCTATCGCGCCGAAGATCTGATGGCCACCGCGTTGTTCTGCCTGATCAATCTGACCGCCGAGCATCTCAACGGTCCGGCGGAGTTCTACGCGACGCATCCTGGGGACTGGCCCGCCGAGCACGTGCGCTCGCTGCGCGAGGCACTGGACTACCTCGGTCTCCGCTCGGTGCTGCTGGTCAGCGAGGGCGACCTGCCCAGCGCCGGAACCGGCGCGAACGGCGGCGTGTTCGCCTACGACGCGGCGCGCGCGGCGCTGGCGGCGGTGCTGGCGACGCCGGCGGGCGCCACCCCGCCGGACCCGTCCACCGCCGAGAACTCGTTGTTGGACACTATCGTCATGCCTGCGGTTCCCGCCGCCCAGCCGCAGGCATACTCCGCCGCCATTCCGGTCGCCACGCCGGTCGCGACGAGCGAACCGGCCGCACCCGAAAAGCCCATACCGGCAACCACTCCCGCGAAGGACCGCGAACGAGCACCGGTACTGATCGCCGTGGCCGCCCTGATCGGGCTGATACTCGGCGGTATCGCAGTGACCGCGCTGTTCCGCAACGACGGCGACACGCCGGTGCCGCCGCTACCCGACGCCAAGTCCGAGCAGTCGTCGGTGAGCCTCACTCCGCCCGCGCCGCCGGTCGAGTTCCCCACGGTGCCCGTCACCACTCCGTCGCCGGAGCCTCCGGTGATCACGCCGGAGACCACGACGCCGGAGACCACGACGCCGCCGCCGGAGACCACCGAGCCGCCGACCACGGCGCCGACTACCACTACACGTCCCACGCGGACGCCGACGACCACGACAAACCCCTTCTACGGACCGATACAGCCGATTCCGACCTTCCCCGGCTGGATACCCGGTAGTCGGTGATTAGTAGCGTCCTTCCCGGGTTTGTGCCCTAGAGTGATCCGCTGACCGGTGTTGTCGGATGAATTGCGGACAACGGTCTGTTGCTGGACGACGGCTGTGTGCCAACGGATTCCGCCTGTGGCCACGGATTTAGCTGGCACGTGCGTGCCGACGAAGGGACTTCATGCGCAAGTTGGTGGCGCGTCGCGCCGCGGTCAAAGCTGTCGCCATCGCCTCGACCGTTCTCCTGGCTCCCTTGTTCGGCACGGTAACCGCCTCGGCTGCGCCCGAGGCTCCCGCGCAGCTCGAAGCGGACACTCTGCCACCGGAGCTGGTGCAGGCCATCGCGCGCGATCTGAAGATGACCCCGACGGAGTACCTGGACCGCGCGGCGCGTGCCCAGCAGCTGCGCGACTACGCGCGCGACTTCCGCTCGGAGCGACCCGATGTCTACGCGGGCGCCTGGATCGGCGCCGACGGCAAGCCCGTCGTCGCGGTCACCTCGCTGGACGCCGCCCATGTCGCCGCCGCCGATGGCTACCAGACCAGGCTGGCCCCGGTTTCCGCGGACAGTCTGGAAGGCTCGCTGATCCAGCTGAACCAGTGGATCACCGGCCTGCCGCGGGAGATTTCGCAGGGGATCAACTCCGTTGCCATCGACTTCCTGAACAGCCAGCTGGTGCTCAGCGTCGCCAACACAGCCGCAGGCCACATGCTCAACCTGCCGACCCTGCTCGCCAACATCAAGGTCATCCTGTCGCCGAACGGCGGAGGTCCGGTCGAGCGGCGTCCGATGGGCGGCGACACCTACATCAGCGCTCCGATTTCACTGAAGGACACCTCGCTGAAGGGCGTCGACGTCTGCTCGTTCGGTTTCAACAGCGTCGACGCGGCGGGCAACGCGCTGAATATCAGTGCGGGCCACTGTGATCCGAATCTGAGTAAGGGCAACCAGGAGGCCACGGTCTACCTGCCGGATGTCCGAGACATACCGTCCAGCCCCGAACTGGGCACTTTCGTGCGAGCAACCCTCGGTGGCCAGACCGCGCTGGACTACTCGGTGATCAAGCTGAATGACCGCGCGGTGCGAGCGGGCATGGACCAGCCCTCGGTACGCGCCGCCAACGGCACCACGCTGTCCATCACAGGTACCGCCGAACCGATCACCGGCGCCCCGGTCTGCAAGTCGGGCCAGTCGTCCACCTTCACCTGTGGCTTCGTCGTGGCCGACCGGGTGGAGACCCAGCTGTACACCGCGGAGGGCGAGAGCAAGATCGTGCGCGGCTTCGCCAACTCGGCGTGCACGCTCGGCGGCGACAGCGGGGGCGCGATCGTGTCCGGCACGCTGGCGCTCGGTATCACCAGTGGTTCCAACGCCGCGGACGCGCCGAATTGCAACGAGGCCAACGCCGCGCTCGCGCAGTACGGCGGCACGGCCACGCTGGGCATTCCGATCCGGCCGATTCTGGCCGATATCGACGCCTCTTCCGGCGGCGGGCTCGGCAGCGGCATCACAGTGCGCACGCGCCCGAACGCAGGGTGACCTGCCCGAAGAGACTGTGGCGACCGACATACGACCGGTTTATCGGCTATCGAACCGACCGGCTTTCCTCGATGAGTAGGCATACCGCGCTCGAGCCCATATAGTCTGCACATGCTCCTGCCACGTATAGGTCCTCTCAGATCAGCCGCGCGACAGACCGGAATCCGAAAAACAGTGATCGCCGCCTCGGCGGCAATCCTGCTGTTCGGCCCCACGGCGGCAGTAGCGACGGCTGAACCCGACCAGGCACCGAACCTGCCCGCCGAACTGGTGGCCGCGGTGACCCGCGATCTGAAGATCTCGCCCGACGAGTACCTGCACCGTGCGGATGTCGCGCAACAGGTTGCCGCGTTCGCCACCAACGCGCAGCGGCAGTACCCGGCCGTTTTCGCAGGCTCCTGGCTCGACGAGGCAGGCAAAGCGGTCGTAGCGCTGGCCCAGGGGCCCGGCGCCGACGAGGCCAAGAAGGCCGCGGAGTCGGCCGGTTTCGAGGTGCGCAACGTCGCCAAGAGCGAGGCCTCGCTGCGTGGCGAGAAGAGCGCGTTCGAGCGGTGGCTGGAGGGCCAACCGGATGTGGTGCGGTCGCTGGTGCGTGGTGCGGTGATCGACACCGTCAACAACTCCATCGCGGTGCGCGTCGACCAGGCGGGCTTGCCGATGCCGAACTTCATCGATCCGGCGCGGATCATCGTGATGGCCCCGCCGGTGGCGGGTGAGGAAAGCACTCTGCAGGCAGGCGACATCGCTGGTGAGACGCAGCGCGGCGCCCTCGCGGCCGGCGACGCCTTCGCGTCGGTCGCAGGACGCAGCTCGCTGCGCTGCTCGCTCGGCTTCAACGGCATCGACCGCAACGGCAACACGGTGAACATCACCGCAGGCCACTGCAACCCGGACATCGCGTCGGCGGGCAGCGGCAACGCCGCGGGTGTCTACGAGCTGAACGGCGACCGGCTCGGCGCGCAGCTCGGTGTGTTCCAGAAGTCGGTGCTCGGCGAGCAGGACTACTCGATCGTGCGGATCAACGACCAGGCCAAGGATCGCTTCGCCAACAACGGCGTTCGGGCGCCCGGCGCGGCCCCGATCGCGGTCGACGGCGTGGCGACCCCGGTCGTCGGCGCTCCGGTCTGCAAGTCCGGTGCGCGCACCGGCTTCAGCTGCGGCGTTGTCAACGCGGTCGACCAGACCGTGCAGGTCGGCGAGCGTGAGCTCACCCAGAGCTTCTCGGCCAACATCTGCGCGCTGCCCGGCGACAGTGGCGGCCCGATCGTGACCGGCCGGCTGGCGCTCGGCATCTCCAGCGCCTCCTCGGTGGCCGACTACCCCGTGTGCGAGATCCCGAACCTGATCGGCGCCCTCACCGGCAACGTGCCGCAGCTTTTCGCGCAGCCGGTGCACGTGGTGCTCTCCGACAACCCGGGGCTTCGCGTCCGCACCAACTGACCAGCAGGACCCGAAAAAGGCCGACAGCATTGCGCTGTCGGCCTTTTCGCCGTATCCGGCCCCTTTTTCCTCTGCCCTTGCGCGGCCTACGGCGGGGAACCCGTCGCGTGCCCCCGCACTGTTCCGGCATTCTGACTGCATGTGTTTGGTGTTGATCGGCTGGCGCGCGCATCCGGACTACCGGTTGATCGTGGCCGCTAACCGGGACGAGTACTACACCCGGCCTGCCGAGTCCATGCGGTGGTGGCCGGAGGTGCCCGGGCTGCTCGCCGGGCGCGACACCGGCGCCGAGAGCAGGGTCGAGGGCGATCCTCCCGGCACCTGGCTCGGGCTCACCACGCGACCACATGGCCGCAGCCGATTCGCCACGGTGACGAACGTACGCGATCCGAACGACGAACGCGCCTACGCCCGCTCCCGTGGCGCGCTGCTGATGGACTTCTTGCGCAGCGCGTCCGACCGTCATTCGGCCGGAGCCTTCCCCGGCCCAGAGAAGTATGTGCTCGACGTCGCGGCCGCGCCTGACGACTACAACGGCTACAACCTGGTGGTCTCCGACTTGGAGACGCTGTGGTGGCACTCCAACCGCAGCCCCGCCCAGCCCAGGGAACTCGTTCCCGGCTTCCACGGGCTCTCCAACGGCACGTTCGTCAGCTCCGCGGGTCTGACCGAGGATGCCCCGGATCCGACCGCGCCCCAACTCATCTGGCCCAAAGTGCACGCGGGCCTGATCGAACTGCGACAGCTCGCGCAGTCCGATCCCGACGCGGTGGAGCGCTATTTCGCAGTGCTCGCCGACCGCACCGAGGCCCCGGACGACCACCTACCGCACACCGGGGTTCCCCAGGAGATGGAGCGGACGCTGTCGGCCAGGTTCATCGGGCACACCTTGCACGGCACCAGGGCAAGCACGGTGCTGCTCGTGCGTGAGGATGGAACGTTCTCGATGGCCGAACGCTCCTTCGGCAGGCTCGGCCGCGAGATCGGCGAGGTGTCCTTCCGTGGCACGCTTGCCCTACCCGGATAACGACACGCGGCCCGCCCTCCGAAGAGAGCGGGCCGCGTGCTGATCGAGCGAGAGGCGTTCGAGCGAATTACTTCGGAGCGACCGCCGTCGCCGAATAGTTCCCTTCCGCCCACTTCGTGGTGCCGTCCGGCGCCTGCAGCGTGTTGATCAAGTCCATGCCCGCAATGGCCAGCGCGGGTCCACCGACGGCCACGGTGCCGAGGATGCCACCGATGCCCGCACCCGCGATGGCGGCGGGGATGCAGCCGATACCGAGGAGCGGCAGGCCGAGGATACAACCGATCACGCCGCCCAAGACGACACCGACGGCGGTGCCGAGGAAGCCGCCCACGGCGGTGGCGATGCCGAACTGGCTGGCGAACTCGTTCTGCGCACGCGAGTTCTCCAGCGGCGAGGCGATCGGCTGCGCGACGATGTTGACGGCATTGACCGGCTTGTCCTTGGGGACGGTGACACCCTGTTCAGGGGTCAGCTCGAGCACCGTGGCGTCGTCCTTGACGACCGGCTTCACCGGGACGAGGGTCTCGGCGACCTTGAAGGCGATCGGGAGCGTCAGAACCGCGTTGCCCTGACCGTCCTTGATCTTGTAGACGTCGTCTTCCTTGACGTCCTCGGAGGACTTCGCGAGTTCGAACGTGCCTCCCTTGAGCGTCGTCACGACGGTCTTGTCCACCAGCTTGACCGAGTACCGGATCGGCTGGTCAGGTGTAGCCGCCGGCTCGTCGGCATGTGCGGTCCCCAGGCCGATGGTCATCGCGCCGATGACCATCGCGGCAGCCGCGGTGGTTCTGCGGAGTTTCATTCAGTTTCCAATCCATGCATCAGGTCGTCGTCCACCAGCGGATCTGCACGCGCGAGCTCTTTCTCATCAAATCCGGTGGCAAATCCGGATCCTCCCCGAGCAGCATGCAGACAGGCACAGCAAACAGAACGTGGTGAGCCTAATAGAACGTCACGCTTTAAGCGAGATCCCTTATCAGGCATGGGGACCAAGCCAATCCGCACCGATTGGCCCCTAATCCCTCGGCGTTTACGGTAGTTATCACCCGCAAGCCCGCCCAAATAGGCAAACCGTGATGTTGATCACAGATAAATGGTGAGTCGAGCCCCGCCCCGCGGGCTACAGCCCAAAGGCCGATACTACGATGGACACCAGTTATTACTGGCGGGTAACTTACCGCCAGTTAGGATACGAGCCAACAGGGTGGTGCCAGAACCGCCCTCGCTCGTGTTGCCTCTAAAGAAAGGTCGCGACATGAATGCCCTGACAGTGACGCTGGGCACGATTGGGGCGACGCTCAGCCTCCTGTGTTGGGCGTCGTTCATCGGCGGCGTCCGCAACATCGCGCGGGCCATCATGGTCGGACAGCCCGCGCCGGATCGCTGGCGGCCGTTCTTCCCGCGGTTCAAGCAGATGATCGTGGAGTTCCTCGCGCATACGCGCATGAATAAATTCCGCACCGTCGGCTGGGCGCACTGGCTCGTGATGATCGGCTTCATCGGCGGCGCCATCCTGTGGTTCGAGGCATACGGGCAGACGTTCGACCCCGAATTCCACTGGCCGATCATCGGCAACTGGGCGATCTACCATCTGTGGGACGAGATCCTCGGCATCGGCACGGTGCTCGGCATCACCACCCTGATCATCCTGCGTCAGCTGAACCACCCGCGACTGCCCGAGCGGCTGTCCCGGTTCAGCGGCTCGAAGTTCGGCCCCGCCTACGTGATCGAGGCGATCGTGCTGATCGAGGGCCTCGGCATGATCTTCGTGAAGGCGGGCAAGATCGCGGCCTACGGCCACTCCAACGCGGCCACCGACTTCTTCACCATTCGGGTGGCCGAACTGCTGCCCGCAAGCCCCACCCTGGTTGCGCTGTTCGCGTTCGTCAAGCTGATGTCCGGCATGCTGTTCCTGCTGCTTGTCGGTCGCAACGTCACCTGGGGGGTGGCCTGGCACCGGTTCTCCGCGTTCCCGAACATCTACTTCAAGCGTGCGGACGACGGCGGCGTCGCCTTGGGTGCGGCCAAGCCGATGATGTCGAAGGGCAAGCCGGTCGACATGGAGACGGCCGATCCGGACACCGACACCTTCGGTGCCGGCCGGATCGAGGACTTCTCCTGGAAGGGCTGGCTGGACTTCACCACTTGCACCGAGTGCGGTCGCTGCCAGTCGCAGTGCCCGGCCTGGAACACCGGCAAGCCGCTCTCGCCCAAACTGTTGATCATGTCGCTGCGTGATCACGGCTACGCCAAGGCGCCCTACCTGCTGGCCGGCGGCCGCAAGGCTGGGTCTGGCGACGAGGCCGGCCTGGTCGACGCCGAGGGCAACCCGAACGAGGCGAAACTGGCCCGAATCCCCGAGGCCGCGAAGGCCGAGGCCGAGCGTCCGCTGGTCGGCGGCGAGGACGTGAACGGCATCATCGATCCCGAGGTGCTGTGGAGCTGCACCACCTGTGGCGCGTGCGTCGAGCAATGCCCGGTGGACATCGAGCACGTCGACCACATCATCGACATGCGCCGCTACCAGGTGCTGATCGAGTCGGAGTTCCCGTCCGAGCTCGCGGGTCTGTTCAAGAACCTGGAGAACAAAGGCAACCCTTGGGGTCAGAACGCCAAGGACCGGCTCAACTGGATCAACGAGCTGGACTTCCAGATCCCGGTCTTCGGTCAGGATGCCGACAGCTTCGACGGCTACGACTACCTGTTCTGGGTCGGCTGCGCGGGCGCCTACGAAGACCGCGCCAAGAAGACCACCAAAGCGGTCGCCGAGCTGCTCGCCACCGCCGGTGTGAAGTTCATGGTGCTCGGCGCCGACGAGACCTGCACGGGCGACTCGGCGCGCCGCGCGGGCAACGAGTTCCTGTTCCAGCAGCTGGCGCAGCAGAATATCGAACTGCTCGACTCGGTGTTCGAGGGCGTCGAGGATCGCAAGAAGAAGATCGTCGTCACCTGTGCACACTGCTTCAACGCGCTCAACAACGAGTACCCGCAGGTCGGCGGCAGCTACGAGGTCGTGCACCACACCCAGCTGCTCAACCGCCTCGTGCGCCAGAAGCAGCTGATCCCGGTGGCGTCGATGTCGCAGAACGTCACCTATCACGACCCCTGCTACCTGGGCAGGCACAACAAGATCTATAACGCGCCCCGTGAACTGATGGCCGCGTCCGGCTCGAACCTGGTCGAGATGCCTCGGCACGGCGAACGGTCCATGTGCTGTGGCGCCGGTGGCGCGCGGATGTGGATGGAAGAGCAACTCGGCAAGCGCATCAACATCGATCGAGTGGACGAGGCATTGGACACGCTCACTGCGTCTGATGGCCGCTCCGGAAGCTCCGCGGCGTCGAAGATCGCGACCGGCTGCCCGTTCTGCCGCGTAATGCTCACCGACGGCGTCACCGCGCGCCAGGAGAAGGGCGAGGGCGAAGGCGTCGAGGTCGTCGACGTCGCCCAGCTGATGCTGGACGCCATCGAGCGCGTCGAGCCCGGAAAGCTGACCGGGAACCTCACCGTCATCCAAGAGCCGAAGGCACCCGAGCCCGAGCCGGAGCCCGCCCCGGCCGCCGCAACTCCCGAGCCTGCCAAGGCCGCGCCGACCGGTGGCGGTCTGGCGATGAAGGGCCCGGCGAAAGCACCCGGTGGCGGCGGACTCGCGATGAAAGGCCCGGCCAAGGCACCCGGCACCAAGGCACCCGCTGCCGAACCCGCGGCGGCCGAGGCCACATCGGCGCCCGCCGCGCCAGTCAAAGGCCTGGCCATGAAGGGCCCTGCGAAGGCCCCTGGTGGTCTGGGCATGAAAGGCGGAGCGAGGGCACCCGGCACCAAGGCTTCGCCTGCTCCTGCCGCCGAGTCGGCCGAATCCACGCCCGCGGCCGAGGCTCCCGCTGCCCCGCCGGTCAAGGGCTTGGGGATCAAGGGCGGCGCCAAGGCGCCCGGACTCGCCATCAAGGGTGCGGCCAAGGCGCCCGGCGCGAAGGCGGCCGCGACTCCTGCCGCCGCCGCTCCGGCCGAGACAGCCACCGACGCGGCTGCTCCGGCCGACTCGGCTCCGACAGAAACCAGTCCGACGGAAGCGAAGCCGACGGTGCCCGCCAAGGGTCTGGCCATGAAGTCCGGCTTCAAGCGCCCCGGTGCCAAGGCACCGGGCGCAAAAGCTCCGGCAGCCGCGTCAGCCGCGACGGAGGAAGCGCCCGCCACGGAAACCACCGCGGTCCCGGCCGAATCCGCCTCCGAGCCCGAGCAGACCACCAACGGCACCGGCGGTAACGGAGCACCCGAGGTCACGCCGCCCGCCGCCAAGCCGGGTGGCCTCGGTTTCAAGTCCGGCGCCAAGGCGCCCGGCCGGAAGAACTGAGCCCAGCCTCCGAAGAACGGAAGAGCCCGGGTCCTTGAAGTGCTCCCCAGAAGTTGGACTGTGAAACTCACTTCCTTCTACCGCCACTAACAGTCCTCGAAGAAGGCTTTGATGTACCCCACCGACTGGTAGACGTAGTCGTATCCCCAGCGGAGCACCGAGAGGTCTGGTTCGGGGTCGGTGAAGAGAAGTTCTCCGTCCCAGCACTTTTCGAGGATGTAGCGAGCTCGGGAAATGTGCGGGGTGAAAGTGACGACGATGACGCGGCGCCAGTTGTCGGCACGGGCGAGGCGGGCGAGTTCGCGTCCCTCGCCGCGGGTGGTGCGCGGGGAGGGGTCGAAGCAGGTGACCTCGAAGCTGTAGCCGCCGTGACAGATCCGGTTCACCAGCCCGCTGTTCTCGTAGGGATCGGAGAACAGCACCCGCGGTGCGTACCCCTCGCGCGCCAGGCGGAGGCCGAGTTGTTCGCGCCCGTCGTGCGCGCCGCCCAGGACGAGAATGGCGTCCGCCGGGGCGGGTATGTCGGTGCGCGGGCGCACATAGACCGGCCACAGCGCCACCACGGCAACGGCGACCACGAGGACCACGCCGAGCAGGGTCCAGGTCCACCGATGATGTCGTCGCACCACGCCGATGCTAGCTGGGCGGCGGGAAGGATCCCGCAGGTCAGGGCGTTTCGCCGACCGAAGTCACCGCATGTACATCTGCTGTTGCCCGGACCCTTGCCCCGGTGACGTCGCGCGGCCACCGGCAGGGTTTACCAATCGATCATGCGATGCACAGTCTTCGGAACCGGGTATCTCGGGGCCACGCACGCTTCGGCCGCCGATTCCTCAACGCAGGCTTGGGATTCGGCGGCGGCTGCCTACTGAAGGACATTCGCGCGTTCATGGCCCGCTCCCGCGAACTGGGCGCCGACCACGCGGTGGCCCTTCTGCGCGAGGTGGACAACATCAACATGCGCCGCCGCACCAAGGCGGTGGACATGGCCGCCCGCGCCTGCGGCAGATCGCTGCTCGGCGCCAACGTCGCGGTGCTCGGCGCGGCGCTCGAGCCGGAATCCGACGACGTCCGCGACTCGCCCGCGCTGAACGTGGCAGGCATGATCCAGCTGCACGGCGCGGTGGTGACCGTCTATGACCCTGAGGCACTGGAGAATTCGCGCCGGGTGTTCCCGACCCTGAACTACGCGACCTCGATCACCGAGGCGTGCCAACGCGCCGACGTGGTGCTCGTCCTCACCGAATGGAACGAGTTCACGGCGCTGCGTCCGGAGGACCTGGACCGAGTAGTGCGAGCCCGCAGCATCATCGACGGCCGGAACTGTCTCAATCGTGCCACCTGGAGAGCCGCCGATGGGTGTACGCGGGACTCGGCACGCCGTAGAGTTGCGAGGCAAGGCGGGACTACTGGCCGGATGACCAGTCCTGCCTCAAGCACAACTGATCGTCGACGGTAGGGTCCGTCCAGCGGACCTCCGCCGAACGGACGGCGCAGGCTCGCATGTCGTGACGCATGAACGAGATGGGCAGCTGGATGAGTTCGGTACTGGGAGTTTCGGTGGGGGCCGGCGCTGTCCGTATGGCGCGGCCACACGCTGGGAACCCCCACGGGCATGTCACACCGCATTCGTTCGACCTGCAGAGCATTCCGGTGCTCGACCAGAGCGTGGAAGGGCTGGCGGCCGAGGCCATCGGGGTCACGCTGGAAGCCACCCCGAGTATCGGCGCCACCGCGATCGCCTATCGCAGTGAGCAGCATGCCCGCGCGATCCGCGCGGCGATGGCGCGCCAGCAGCTGACCAACTACGAGCTCGTTCCGGAGATCGTCGCGGCATTGGAGTTCGCGCAGTCCACCGGCGACATCCGCGGCATCTCGTCGCTGGTGGTCTACGACCTCGGCAGCTCGGGCTTGTCGGTGAGCGTGGTCGACACCCAGACCCGCGAGGTCCGCCACAGCGAACGCACCAGCGACATCAGCGGCGACTACCTCGATTCGCTGATCAGGGAACAGCAGATCGCATCGGGCCGGATCGCGCACCCGCCGAACGCCGCAGGTCTCGCCGCGCTGGATGCGCTGTGCCGGGAGGCCAAGGAGCAGCTGACCTCCAACACCGCGGTCGCGCTGCCCAGTGAGCAGGGCTTGGTGCTGCTGGCGCAGGAGAACTTCGAGTCGCTGATCATGCTGGCGATCGAATCATCGGCGCGGATGACCCGGGATGTGATCGTGCGCTCGGACCGCCCCGTGCACGGGGTGCTCGCCATCGGCGGCTGCGCGCGAATCCCGCTGGTCGCCAAGGTTCTCGAACGGTGGATGGGCGTGCCGGTCGTCGTCCCGGACAGCCCCGAGACCGTGATGGCCCGCGGCGCCGCGCTGCTGGCCCGGCCGGTTCGCACGGAGACCCCGGCCGCGAACCCGGCGCTCGGCGACGACGAACTGTCGCCCGCCTGGTTGTCCGCACCTGCCGCGACCGGCAAACGCGAGATCAGCGGCGCCGTGCTGACGGTGAGCGCACTCGCCGTGATCGCCGCGATCGGTCTCGGTCTCGGCTACGGTCCGCAGGTGCTGGAACGTGATTCGCACAGCAGCGAGGGGTCGCCCTCGGTGTCACCGACCACCGCGCCGCGCACCACCGTGCTCGATCCAGAGATCGCGGTCGCGCCCGGCACGACGGCGGAGCCAGCGCACGAATCGGTCGCCGCACCCCCACCGAACCGGCGCCAGACCACCACCGAAGCGCCACCGACGCCCGGCCCGAACACCATCGTGGTACCCGGTCTTCCGCCGATCGTTGTCCCCACGATTCCACCGGAGATCTTCCCCTTCCCGCCGCCGCCTCCGCGCTGATCGCCCGCGCGCCTCCGCGATTCGCGGTGGACCCCCACCACGTGGAAGTGCCGAGGCCCAGCTCCGAACGCCCCTGGACTCAGGTCCGCGCGTGCCTGGCGTGGCGCGGCGGTGGAGTGGTCTCCTTGCCGCCGAACGGACGGGCGAGCAGGACCGCGATGCCGGTGGTCAGCGGAACCGACATCGCGAGCGCGATACCGCCGACCGCGGAGCGCGCGATCTCGATCGCGACCGCGTCACCGGTCAGTACGTCGCGAATGGACCGCCCCGCCACACTGAACAGCAGCAAGAGTGGTAGCGCACCACCGGCGTAGGCGAGCACCAGGGTGTACACGGTGCTGGCGATGTGGTCGCGTCCTACCCGCATGGCGGCGGTGAAAACCTCGCGCCGCGAGGCCGACTGATCGATGGCCGCCAGCTCGAACGCGGCCGACGCCTGGGTGATCGTGACGTCGTTGAGCACGCCGAGCGAACCGATGATGAAACCGGCGAGCAGCAGTCCGGTAATGCTGACGTGCTGAAGGTAGGTGGCGACGTTGGTGTTCTGCTCTTCGGACAGCCCGGTCAGGTGGGTCAGCTCGATCGTTCCCCAGGACAGCGCCGCCGCGACCAGCATCGAGGTCAGTGTGCCGAGCAGCGCCGAACTGGTGCGCAGATTCACCCCGTGCGCCAGATAGAGCACCGCGTACAGGATCAGCGAGCCCGCGACCAACGCGACCGGGATCGCCGGTTTGCCGTCCAACAGGGCGGGCAGCAGGAACAGCACGAGCACCGCGAACGCGAACACCAGGCCGAGCAGCGCGCGCAGACCACGCCAGCGCGCCACCACGATGATCACTACCACGAACACCAGCACGATCAGCGTCAGTGGCAGCCCGCGCGCGTAGTCCTCGAACGAGTACAGCGGCGTCCCGCTCGGATCGGTCTGGCGGACCAGCCGGATCCTGTCACCCGCGCGCAGATCGGGTTGCCCTGGGCCGGGTGCGATTTCGAACAGCGTGTGGTTGCCCTTGTGCGGACCGGACTCGATCGCGATCAGGCTGCGCTGGCAGGTGTAGGCGTTGCTGCGCGGCGCCTCCGGCTTGTCGACGAAGACCTTGCCCAGCGACGAACTGCCGCACGGCCCGATGTCCTGCATCATCACGGTGCCCGCTTCGGTCTGCACCGCCCCGCCGCCCGCGTTCTGCATCGGCAAGGGGATGTCCACGTGCTGCTTGCTCGGCCACAGCATGATCGCGCCGATCACGACGAGAATGCCGACGGCGGTGAGTAACCCGACGACCACGCGAGCCGCCGTCGCGCCGATCGCGATCGGTTCCGAGTGATCGTGGTGATGGTGGTGGTCGCTCACCGCGCTCCTACTTGTCAGAGTGTCTACCCGGAGCGAGCTTAAAGGATTTCATTTTCAAGATTGGCGCGGCGCGGCAGGACACAGCGGATACACCGTTGGTGAGGAGAAGAGGGTTTTTGAGGGGGCGGCGGAGAGCAGGGGGATGTCTCCGCCGCCCGCGGGTAGGCGCCCAGGGGGGTAGGCGGCCGAACCCGAGGTCGGATGCGCCCAGGGGGGTAGGCCATCCGACCAGGCACTCTAGGTGCCGAGGACTACTGTACACAAAAGTACTTCTTTTGCGCTAGCTGGTATTCAAATCTGGCGAATATCCAAACATCGAGTTTGTTTCAGGGCCGGAAGCGGGGCGACTATGGCCGAGGGCCGACTCTTCCGCTACTGGCGATAGCTGGACAAGAAGTTGCCGAAGCGCTCGATCGCGACCGCTAGATCCCTCGCCCAGGGCAGCGTCACGATCCGCAGATGATCGTGATCGGGCCAGTTGAAGCCGGTGCCCTGCACCATCAGGATCTTCTCCTGCAGCAGCAGATCGAGGATCAGCTTCGAGTCGTCGTAGATCTCGTGCACGTTCGGATCCAGCCTGGGGAACGTGTAGAGCGCGCCCTTCGGCTTCACACAGGTCACACCAGGAATCATGTTCAACCGCTCCCAGGCGACATCGCGCTGTTCGAGTAGTCGGCCGCCGGGCAGGATCAGATCCTCGATGCTCTGATGTCCGCCGAGCGCCACCTGAATCGCATGCTGCGCAGGCACATTCGGACACAACCTGGACGAGGCAAGCAGGTCGATGCCCTCCAGGAAACCGGCCGCGTGCTCCTTCGGACCGGTGATCGCCAGCCAGCCTGACCGGTAGCCCGCGACCCGGTACGCCTTGGACAGCCCGTTGAAGGTCAGACAGAGCAGATCGGGCGCCATCGTCGCAAGGGAGATGTGCTTGGCGTCGTCGTAGAGGATCTTGTCGTAGATCTCGTCGGCGAGCAGCAACAGCTGATGCTTGCGCGCGACGTCGACCAACTGCTGGAGGACCTCGGCCGAGTACACCGCACCGGTCGGGTTATTCGGGTTGATCACCAGCAATGCCTTGGTCTTGTCGGTGATCTTCGATTCGATATCGGCGACGTCGGGCTGCCAGCCGTTGGCTTCGTCGCAAAGGTAGTGCACCGGGGTGCCGCCACCCAGGCTGGTCATGGCGGTCCACAGCGGGTAGTCCGGCGCCGGGATCAGCACCTCGTCGCCGTTGTCCAACAACGCCTGCATCGTGATGGTGATCAGCTCGGAAACGCCGTTACCCAAGTAGACGTCGTTCACGTCGAGTTCGGGGAAGCCCGGCACGAGCTCGTAGCGGGTCACGATCGCGCGCCGCGCGGACAGAATGCCCTTGGATTCGGAGTAGCCCTGGGCGTATGGGAGCGCGGCGATGATGTCGCGCATGATCACATCCGGCGCCTCGAACCCGAACGGAGCGGGGTTGCCGATATTGAGCTTGAGAATCCGATGGCCCTCGGCCTCCAGCCGTGCCGCATGCGCGTATACCGGTCCACGGATTTCGTAGACGACATCCTGCAGCTTCGTGGACTGCTCGAGGACGCGCGGCGGGCGGTGCGGTAGCTGACTCGGACTCACCTGTCCCATGGTGCCATCCGTCGCAAGCGGATAAATGCCGGTCCGAGGTTCGATCGGCCGTCGTCGGAGCAGGCACCGCCGGCGGTGTGACGAGTCCCTCAGCAAGCCGGGCTTCCCGGCGGGATGCTCCGCGCCGCGGTGGAGCCGCAGAACTCCTCGATCCGCTCGTCCAGGAACCGCGCCTCGACCGCATCGCGGAAGGCCGGGGTGGCGATCCGCCTGCGCACGCCGGTGAGCCGCTCCTCGAGTTGCGCGATGCGCTTGTCCTCGTCGAGCCCGAGTACCGGATGCAGCGCCTCGGCCGCGCCGTCGAGGCTGCCGTTGATCAGGTGCGCGGCCGCGCAGTCCACCCGGGCCAGTGCCTCGGCGCCGTAGGACCGCTGCTCGGACGGACCCTTCGAATACAGTTCGATGGCCCGCTGGGTGGCGCTGAGCGCCGGCTCGGCCTGTCCGAGGTGGATGTAGGTGGCACCCGCGTAGTACTGCGCCTTGGCGTCGTTGAACCCGAAGACGCCGCCCACCTCGTCGTGCAGGGTGTCGGTTCCGGCGAGTTCGCGGACGGCGTCGGCGGCCCGGATGCACCGTTCGGCGTCGGCGGCGCTGCCCAGCGCGGACCAGATCCTTGCTTCGATGTTGAGCAGTCGCACCTGCGCCGTTGCGGACTCGGCGAACTGCTGCCCGCTCCGCGCCAGCAGCACGGCTCGGCGTGGTCGATTCGACCAGTACTCGATCAGCGCGTGCATGCCACGGGTCCAGGCGCGAAGTCCGTTGTGCCCGCACAGTTCCGCGTAGGCCCAGGCTGCTCTGGCCTGCTCGCCTGCCGCGTCGTAATAGCCCAGATCGGTACTCACGTTGGCGAGCAAACCCGAGAGGGTGCCGGCGAGCAGGTACAGGTGGCTGGTGTCCGCGGGCCGCTGATGCCCCTCCAACAGGCGGTAAACCCGCCGACGCACCCGCAGCATCTCCACCATCATCGGTACCGGCGGAATGTGTACGTAGTCGTTCGCGATGCGCGCCACATCGGCGTCGAGTTGTTCCAGCGTAGTCGCACCCACATTGGTGCTCTCGGCTTTGCCGGCGTGTTCGCTGGCCTCGTGGGCAGCCGCCATGATCAGATCCCTCTCCGAAATCGCTACTAACGCATCGCCTCTCATCGCACCGGCGTCTATGAGAGCCAAAAGGTCCGCGTCGCTCGAATACCGAGTGCGCGCCGAGGAGTCGGCACGCGCATCGAATCCCGGTGGGACGGGTCGATCGACCACCAGCTCGTCGACCATTGCCGCGAACCGCGCCCGCACCACATCGTCGGACCTGGCCAGGGAGGTATCCAGAGCGGCTTGGTTGATCGGCCGTGGATGGACCCGGACGCCCCCGGCCTCCCACTTGGACACCAGCCTTTCGTGCACACCCAGGTGAGCCGCGAACTCTCTGATGCTCATCCGCTTGGCATCGCGAAGGGCTCGAGCCTCTCTCCCTGACCATTGCCTGACCAAGATGTCACCCCTTCCGAACGAACTTCTTGTCCAGAGTACGAGTGGATTGTGAGCAGAGCCACATGTGAAACATGGCTTGTATCAAAGGCAGCGGAAGGGCAGCGGAAAGCGGGCGTGCGGGCAATACCGAATCGCCGGGCGGACCGAGGACCCTTGAGACGGAAGGCAAGGAGTTCACCGTGAATGTGGAGAAACTCAGGACCGTGGACGATTGGGTCGCGTTCTACCAGCACGAGTTCGGGCTACCGGTCATCGAACGTGGCGGTTTCGCCATGCTGCCGATCACCGGCCGGGTCTGTGTCGTCCACCTGCCGACCGCACGCGCCGAAAAGGTAAGGACCGCACTGGAGCAACAAGGGTCGAGGGGTCCCATGTTGGCCAGACAGATCCGGTGGAGCTTCCTCGCCGAGCCGGACAGCAGGCCGGGAACGCAGGTACTGGAAGTGCTCAACCGTTTGGATATCGGCCTTCCCACCATCGGCAGTGCCGTGATGTTGCCGACCGGTCTCGGCCGCTGGACCCGGGAAGGGTGCTTCTGGGTCAACCCGCCGAACCGCGGTGACGCGCTCCCACCATTGTCCGTCATCCTCACTACGGCACTGGCGGTGGGAGCGGGCGGCGGGGACTGATCACCTCCGCGATCGGTTCCCGCTGCCGCCCGGGCCGGGTCCGCCCCCTTCCCACAGTCGACGTGGCGGATTCGGTCCGGTGCCGCTATACGTATGCGGCATAGGGAATTCTCGGCTCAGCGCGATTCGGCGGCGTCGATCGCCGCGGTGGAGAGCGGGAAGTTGAGATAGGACCGTGACGGGGTCGGTCCGCGCTGGCCCTGGTACTTGGAACCCGCGACGGCACTGCCGTACGGGTGCTCGGCGGGACTGGTCAGCTTGATCAGACAGAGCTGGCCGATCTTCATACCGGGCCACAGGGTGATCGGCAGATTCGCCACGTTGGACAGCTCCAACGTGATGTGGCCGCTGAAGCCGGGATCGATGAAGCCCGCAGTCGAGTGGGTCAGCAGGCCGAGCCTGCCGAGGCTCGACTTGCCCTCCAGCCGCCCGGCCAGATCGTCCGGCAGCGTGCACACCTCGAGCGTGGAGCCGAGCACGAACTCGCCGGGGTGCAGCACGAACGGCTCACCCTCCGCGGGCTCGACCGGGCTGGTCAGCTCGTCCTGCCGCTGTGCGGGGTCGATGTGGGTGTAGCGGGTGTTGTTGAACACGCGGAACATTCGATCCAGGCGCACATCGATACTCGATGGCTGGATCAGGTTCTCCAGGAGCGGCTCGACGCCGAGACGCCCAGCGGCGATCTCCGCACGGATGTCACGATCGGAAAGCAGCACGCCGACGAGCGTAGCGCCTGCTCGCCGCGGCTCCACACGCGCACAGACACCCTGCGCGTCGACAGCGGGTGCCGCGTGCTCTGGGCACCTCGGCTCACGGCCGACATTCCGGGATGGAACGGTGGAGGGGTGACGCCGCATCGGATTCGGACCGCGATCGCGGTGTTCGCCGCGCTTCTTGTGGTGCTCACCGCCGGTCTCACCCGCCATGCGCTCGACGACAACGGCCGCACCTGGCTCGATCGCGGTGTCACGGACTGGGCCATCGCGCACCGCGACGGTGTGCTGACGCCGACTGCGGTGACGGTCAGCGCGCTCGGCGGCGCCCTCGCCATGACGGCGCTCGCCACCCTGGTGTGCCTGGGACTGTCCTGGCGCCGCCGCTGGTCCGAGGCAGCGCTGGTCGCGATCGCCGGGCTCGGGGCCTGGCTTCTGGTCCGCGGCGGCAAGAGCGTGATCGGCCGGGCCCGTCCGCCCGTCGAGGAGCACCTCATGACCGTGGCGAACCCGTCTTATCCATCCGGGCACAGCCTCGGCTCGTTCGTCGTGGTCGGCATTGTCGCCGTGGTCCTGATCCCGCACCTGCGCCGCATGGTCCTCCGCGCTCTCGCCGCGACTTTCGCCGCGATATTCGTTGCCGCGGTGGGCCTCTCCCGGATCTACCTGGGCGTCCACTGGATCACCGACGTGCTCGGCGGCTGGTGCCTCGGCGCGCTCTGGCTCCTCGCATGCCTGACCGTCTACCGCTACCTCATCCGCCGCAAAACCCGCGCGCCCGCCACCGGGCTCGTCGACAACGCACCACTGACCTGACCTGGGCGGACAGGTTCGCCACACAAAATCTGAGCCCGGCACCAGTGACGCGGAGCCGATGCAGACGCCGTCGGGCTCGCACTGGGTCACCGACGCGTTGATGCGGCATCTGATCGATCGGGCGCGTACG
Organism: Nocardia sp. NBC_01730; assembly: GCF_035920445.1. Classification (NCBI taxonomy): domain Bacteria; kingdom Bacillati; phylum Actinomycetota; class Actinomycetes; order Mycobacteriales; family Nocardiaceae; genus Nocardia; species Nocardia sp. NBC_01730. The sequence goes on from NZ_CP109162.1 coordinate 5,645,157, forward strand.
CCTGGACCACATGCTGCGCGGACTCCGCTCCAGCGCTGCGAGGCGAATACCCAAGACTGGTCGCTCGCTCCGGGAGCCTGTGAGCCTCCGGAGCGAGCGGACCTGGCCGGTCGATGTTCAGCGCAGGTCGCGGCGGTGGAAGGCGTACAGACCGACCGTGAGGAGTGCCACGTCGATGAGCAGTAGCCAGGCCACCGGTTCGGCCTGGAATTCCTGACCGGGGACCCGAGGTGTGTGGGTGAACGGTTCGAGGTCGAGCAGCCACTGGGGGAACCCGGAGATCGAACCGAGCAGGAACAGCGCGATGAACCCGACCAGCACGCCCCAGGCCACCGGGGTGAATCGCGGGACGAGGCCGAACAGCAGGACCGTGATCGCGGCAAGCATCCAGATGGCAGGCAGTTGCACCAGCGCGGCACCGAGCACGCCGGGCAGCTTCGCGCCGATGTCGTCGGCGGCGAGGCCGTAGACGAGTCCGGCGACAAGCCCGGCGGCAGTGATCGCCACCGTGGGACCGACCAGAGCGAACACGATATGACTTGCGGCCCAGCGGATCCGGCCGACCGCACCGGTCAGCACCGACTCACAACGAAGCGCGCTCTCCTCGTGGTAGAGCCGCAGTGCCGCCGAGATGGCCAGCGCGGCAGTGCCGACCGCGAGCATCGTGAACGCGATCGTGATGAACGAGTCCTCCAGCGCCTGTGCGCCGCCCATTCGGTTGAGCATGTCCTCGATGGCGTCGCTGTCGCCGAGCTCGTCGCCGATGCCGTTGACGACACTGCCGATGAGCAGCGCGTATAGGCACAACCCGATCGTCGCCGCGATCAGCACGCCGCGGTGCAATCGCCACCCCAGCCCGAATACTCCGCGGAGTGTGGCTGCGGCCGTCGGCTTTCCTGGACGTTCGGCGATGAGCCCCGCACCTACATCGCGGCGGTGCAGCAGCAGGTAGGCGACAATCGTGAACGCGACCGCCGTCGCCAGGTGCAGCAGCAGCACCCACCAGCGTTCCCCGGCGTATGGGCGCACCTGCAGCGACCATCCTTGCGGCGCGAGCCAGGTCAGCACTCCGTTTCCGGCGTCACCGACCGCACGCAGCGCGAACGTGGCGCCCAGCGCGCCGAAGGCGATGATGCGGGCGATGCGCGCACCAGCGCTGAGTTGTGCGGCGACCGCGGCGACCGCGGCGAACACGATGCCCGAGCCTGCCAATGCGAGTCCGAATGCCACCGAACCGGCCTTGGGCACGTCGGTGGTGAGCAGCCCCGCCGTGCCGATCAATCCGGTGGCCAAGGAAGCGCCGAAGCCCAGTACCAACGTCGCCGTCAGGCTTGCGTAGCGTCCGACGGAGGTGGATTCGAGCAACTCGGCCCGGCCGGTCTCCTCCTCCGCACGGGTATGCCGAATAACGGTGAGTATCACCGCGACAGCGATCAGCGTGTGGAACATCCCGGCTTTCCAGATGCTTACCGCGCCGAGACTGTCGTTGTAGATGACCCCGTACATCGCTCGCTGGGCGGGACTGCCCATGATCGAGTCGAGGAACGAGGCGCGATCGGCCGCGGTGGGGTAGACGCTTTCGATGCTGCCCACATAGACCGATGCCAGTGGCACAGACAGCAACAGCACCCACAGCGGCAGGATGATCCGGTCGCGCCGTAGATACAGCCGCAGCAACTGTCCGGTCCCGGAGAGTTCGGATGAACTCGCCAACGCAGCAGAGTGCCCAGGACCCGCGAGCACTGCGGTCGTCATGCCGTCACCCGCTGCGGCTCGCGTCCATCGGCCTCGTAGTGTCGCAGGAAGAGCTCTTCGAGCGTGGGCGGCTGACTCACCAGGCTGCGCACTCCGGCCGCACCCAACACCTGGATCAACTCGCCCAGGCTTTCACTTTCCACCTGAGCGTGCAGCACATTGCCCACGATCGAGACATCCTGCACACCGGGGATCTTGCCGAGATCGCCAGGATCGCGGGTGAGTTCCGCTTTGATCGAGGTGCGGCTCAGATGGCGCATCGACTCCAGGGTGCCGCTCTCGACGGTCCTACCCGCTCGAATGATCGTGACGCGCTCGCACAGCTGTTCCACTTCCGCCAGGATGTGACTCGACAGCAGCACCGTGGCGCCGCGGTCGCGTGCTTCGGCGACGCATTCCCGGAATACCTGTTCCATCAGCGGATCCAGTCCGGATGTCGGCTCATCCAGCAGGAGCAGGTCGGCATAGGACGAGAACGCGGAAACCAACGCCACCTTCTGCCGATTTCCCTTGGAGTAGGTGCGCGCCTTCTTCCGCGGATCGAGATCGAAGCGTTCGATCAGCTCGATGCGGCGTGTCTCGTCGATACCGCCGCGCATCCGCGCCAGCAGATCAATGGTTTCCCCGCCGGTCAGCGAAGGCCACAACGTCACATCTCCCGGCACATAAGCGATGTCGCGATGCAGTTCGACGGCATCGGTCCACGGGTCACGGCCCAGCAGCGTAGCCGTCCCCGACGTTTTCCGTAGAATGCCGAGCAGCACCCGGATGGTTGTGGACTTGCCCGCGCCGTTCGGACCTAGGAAGCCGTGAATTTCCCCTTGGGCGACTTCGAGATTCAGCCCATCCAGCGCATGTACCTGGCCGAACTGCTTGCGAAGGTCGCGCACTTCGATCACGTTGCTCATTGATTCTCCTCAGGTGAATCGGGGGATGCGATTCGCTCGCGCTCGGCGAGCAAGGTGTCCAAGGCCATCCGGTCGGTCAACAGACTCTCGGTGTAGAGCTCCACCGCGGGCAGCAGCATCTCATCGGCATAGTCACGCAATGCTTCGCGATAGTCGATCTTGCCGTCGGCATCCTGGCGCAGCTGCAAGAACAGCATCATGCTGCCGCCGCCGACCATCGCCAGGTAGCGAGCCCTTGCTTTCGGATCCCGGCTGGGCCGTATCGTGCCTGCCGTCACGCCCTCGGCCAGATACTGCTCGGCGTCGGAGACCGAACGCTCGAACAACGATGTGGCAAGCTCGCCCCCGGTTTGATAACTGCGTGCAATGTAGGCAATCAGCGGTGCGAACTCCTCGATCTCGGCGAGCGAGGTGAGCAGTCCCGCCGGAGTGGGGTCGCGCATGTACTCCGACTTCGCTTTGCGGACGACTTCGAGCACGTACGCGTCGCACTCCGCGCGCAAGCTCTTCTTGGACCCGAAATGGTGGTTCACCAGGGCAGGCGACACCCCGGCGGCAGCTGCGATAGCGCGAACCCCGATGAAAAACCCTTGCTCACCGAATATCACGATCGCCGTGTCCCGGATCCGGGCTCGTGCGGTCAGGTCGGCATCAGATGCTGGTGCTAAACGCATGTTCAATATACTAAACAGACGTTCAGTCGCGCCGCAAGCAGTTGGCCCATGCGGACCCCGTACCGGAAAGACAGGCCGCGCAGGGGGTTACGCATTCCCGCAGGTAGACAAAGGTGCGCCCGCCAGAAGTACATCATTACCGGCGGTGACCTTCAGACCGGTCGGCCGGCCATTTCGAAGCGACGCGACGAAGCTCAGTTCGCCGGTACCGGGTGGAATGAGCCTGTGTCGGGATTCCATCCCTTGACCACGACGGCGTCGGCAGGTTCAGCAGGCCAGCACTGAATCCGGATGTGCTGCCGACCGGCAGGGTCATCCGAATCCTCGTCGTATTCCTCGTTATCGACCGACCGCGCCAAAGACACGCGCAACCGCAGCCACCCCTTCGGAACCGTCACCAGATCACCGTCGTCCTCGCCGTAGGTCGGACAAGTAAGCCTCAACGTGCCGGAGTCGGCTCGGAGGCTGCACTCCGTCACCGTGCCGAAGGCATCCTTGTCATCGGCCGGCGGGGCGTCGGTCACGTCGATCGTGACAGCGACATAGCCGTTGACCCCTGTGCAGATGCCGATCGCGTCATCCGCCATCGCCAAGTAGTCGAGCAGCGCGGAATCTGACCATTGGTCTGCCAGCTCGGTCGAGGAGCCGCTATCGAGGAGGTGGATTTGCTGGTAGTCGGAGAACACGGTCAGCTCTGTTGCCACAGTTCTCCTTCATACCTGGTTCTCAGGGACGCTCCGCGTGGCTGAGAATGGTCAGACCGCCGACCCGCTGTCCGGCCGGGCAGCGGCCACTCCGATAAAAGTCCGCTCGAGGGGTGTCGGCGTTGGCGCCACGACGCCCGCGACCGCATCGACCTGGCCGACCTCCTGATGGACTCCGCACACCTACCGCAGGACAACCGGAATCGCGGAAGTCGCTCCACCGCAGCCGACATCGCTCCGCCGCCGATCGCAGGACCAGCCGGTCCAGCGGCGATGCGTAGTGACATCGGCGCAGGTCAGGACCATCTACCTGGACTTTTCCCGGCTACACGCGGACTCTGCTACAGTCTCGTTTGACGACGCATCGTCACGCCGATGTAGTTCAATGGCAGAACTTCTGCTTCCCAAGCAGACAGCGCGGGTTCGATTCCCGTCATCGGCTCCACCAGAAACCCGCCCTGACCAGGGCGGGTTCTTTTTTAGAATCACAGCACGAACAGTACTGTACCCAAAGCTGTACCCAATGCGCATTCCGAAGGCGCACAGCCGAATGGGGCGAATCACCCCAGTTCAGAGGGTGCGGAGCCGTTGCCTGAACTCCCCCGATGGCAATGGCAGCGCAAGACACCGGCCGGATTCCACACGCGCAAGCCGAGGAGGCCAGCGATCTGAACTACCTCGCCGCCCGGCTGCGATACGAGCTTGGCCGGGCCGTCAAGACTGCCGCGGCACTCCACATATGTTCCAGCCCTCCGCTCTAGAACTCGCCGGCACCCAACAGAGCGTGGCCGCGCGACATCAGCAGGAGGGACACTGCGCAAGCGGGAGTCGAGGTGCGGACCACGCCCGGCGGCAAGACGGAAGATGTTGCGATGCAGGGGTTCAGCGGCAGCAGTTGGGGTCGAGCACGACGCATAGTGCCGCGAGTGCGTCGCGGTGGGCACGGTGGATGACGTTCATGCCGTGACGTTCGGAGCTGACCAGGCCTGCTTTGCGCAGTTGGGTGAGGTGGTGGCTGACCGTGGATTCGGACAGTCCGACCGCGGCGGCGAGATCACCTCCGTTTTCGCCGCTGCCGGGACTGGCCAGTAGCAGCGACATCAGCTTCACCCGGACGGGGTCGGCGAGCGCTTTCAGGCGCAGCGCGACGTGCAGTGCCGCGTCGTCGTCGATCGGTCCGGCGGCTACCGGCGCGCAGCAGACGGGGGCGGACATATCGATGACGGGCAGCGCTTTGGGCATGGCCCCGATCCTACCTAGGGAATTGACTTATGTCGAAAAGGTGGCAGACTCGTCGCTGTCAGCTCTTCGATATATGTAACACAAGTGGAGGTCATGATGTCTCGTGTTCAGCTCGCTCTCAATGTGGATGATCTGGAGCAGGCGATCGGGTTCTACTCGACCTTGTTCGGTGTGGAGCCGGCCAAACGCAAGCCGGGATATGCGAATTTCGCGGTAGCCGAGCCGCCGTTGAAGCTGGTGCTCATCGAGAACCCGGGCCACGGCGGCAGCGTGAATCACCTGGGGGTGGAGGTGGATTCGTCGGAGAAGGTGCATGCCGAGATCGCGCGGTTGTCGCAGGCCGGTTTGTTCACCGAGGAGCAGATCGCGACGACGTGTTGCTTCGCGACCCAGGACAAGGTGTGGGTCACCGGCCCGAACGCGGAGCGGTGGGAGGTTTACACGGTGCTGGGCGATACCGAGCACTTCGGCACCGCCCCGGAACTGACCGGGATGAGTGACGGGGAGGCGGTGCAGGCCTGCTGCGGCACCGACGGTCGCGGCGAAACCGAGCCCGAGTCAGGGACCGGGGTCGCGTGCTGCGCGCCGGCTGCCCGGTAGGGCTCGGACTCTGGAGTGAGTGATGTCGATACCGCGCCCGCGGCAATCGGATTGCCGCGGGCGGGGCGCCGCCGGGTGCTGGCGGTGCTGTGCCTGACGCAAATCTCTAGTTGGGGGATCTTGTATTACGCGTTTCCGGTGTTGTCGGTGTCGATCACCCGCGACACCGGATGGTCGGCGCCGGTGATCACCGCGGCGTTCTCGCTCGGCCAGCTCGCGACCGCGCTCACCGGTATCCCGGTCGGGCGGGTACTGGACCGGATCGGGCCGCGGCTAGTGATGACCGCTGGTTCGGTCGTCGCGGTGGTAGCGCTGCTGGTGGTCGCGGTCGCACCGAATCTGTGGGTGTTCTACGGCGGCTGGGTGGCGGCCGGCGCCGGGATGGGGGCGGTGTTGTATCCGCCGGCGTTCGCGGCGTTGACCCGCTGGTGGGGTACCGACCGGGTGACCGCGCTGATGATCCTCACCCTTGCCGGTGGGCTGGCCAGCACCGTGTTCGCCCCGGTCACTGCTGCGCTCGATGAACGCACCGGTTGGCGCGGAACATATCTGGTGCTGGGGGTGGCGCTGGCTGTGCTGACCGTCCCGGCGCACTGTGCCGGGTTGCGTGGGCCGTGGCCGCCTGCTCCGGCTCCGGCCGAGCCCGCCCATGCCGATCACATAGGTATCGCGCGCAGCCCCGGGTTCGCCGCGTTGGTGGTGACGCTGTGCCTGGCTGCGTTCGTCAGTTTCGCGGGCGTGTTCAACCTGGTGGCGCTGATGCAGGAACGCGGCTTTTCCCCGAGTCTGGCCGCACTCGCGTTGGGGTTGGGTGGGGCCGGTCAGGTGCTGGGCCGCATCGGGTACCTGCCGTTGGCGCGGTATACCGGCCTCACCGTCCGCACGATCGTGGTTTTGGTCGCGCTCGCGGTCACCACCGCGCTGCTGGGCGTTGTCACCGGTGTCGTGGTGTTGATCGCGGTGTCGATCGGTGCCGGGCTGGTGCGGGGAATCTTCACGTTGATTCAGGCCACCGCGATCACCGATCGGTGGGGCGCGACCCATTACGGGCGCCTCAACGGGCTGCTGTCCGCGCCGGTGGTCATCGTCTCCGCGCTCGCTCCGTGGGCGGGCACCGTGTTGTCGGCGTGGTCCGGCAGCTACGCCCACGCCTATCTCATCCTGGCCGTCCTCGGCACTGTGGCGGCGGTGTTCGCCACGCAAACCGTCATTTCATCGAAGAAAGTCCCACTGTGACACACGAATACGAATACGACTCCGTGGTCATCGGCGGCGGGCAGTCCGGCCTCGCCGCCGCCCACCACCTGACCCGCCGCGGGCACCGAACCGCGATCCTGGAAGCCGCGGGTGAGGCGGCCGGGTCGTGGCCGCGCTACTACGACAGCCTCACCCTGTTCTCACCCGCCCGCTACAGCGCTCTGCCCGGGCGGCGGTTCCCTGGTGATCCAGACCGGTATCCGCACCGCGACGAGGTCATCGACTACCTGCGCTCCTACGCCGCCGGCCTGGACACCGATATCCACACCCACACCCTCGTCGAGACCGTCACCCACAACGGTAGATTCGCGGTCACCGCCGGAACCGGTGCGGTGTTCACCGCGCCGCGGGTGATCGCCGCGACCGGGTCCTTCAGATCCCCGTATCTGCCGGTCCTGCCGGGCCAGAACGAATTCGGTGGGCAGATCCTGCACGCCAGCGACTACCGCAACCCAGCCGAGTTCGCCGGGCGGCGGGTGATCGTGGTCGGCGCGGGGAACTCCGCGGTGCAGATCGCCGCCGAGCTGGCAGCCCACAGCGAGGTGGTCCTGGCCAGCCGGATGCCGGTGAAGTTCGTGCCGCAGCGCCCACTCGGGCGTGACGTGCACTTCTGGTTCACGATCACCGGGTTCGATGCCACACCACTCGGCCGGTTGGTGAAGCAGGCGCCGACCCAGCCGGTGCTCGACGGCGGCCGCTACCGCACCAGCATGGCTGCCGGAGAACCCCCGCGTAAACCGATGTTCACCCTTCTCGATCACGACAGTGTGGTGTGGCTGGACGGCACCCGCACCCGGGTGGACGCGATCATCCTCGCCACGGGCTACAGGCCGCACCTGCCGTATCTGGCCGGGATCGGCGCGCTCACCGATGCCGGTGCGCCCCGCCACCGCCACGGGGTGTCCACCACCCACCCGGGTCTGGGATACCTGGGTCTGGAGTGGCAGCGCACTCCGTCGTCGAACTCGCTGCGCGGCGTCGGCCGCGACGCGGCCTACCTCGTCCGCCATCTCCAGCCCGCTGCGGCTCGCCTCCCGGAACAAGCACGATGACGACGTTCCTGGGCGCGGGCTCGGATTCGTTGGTGCGTGGTGGGCGGGTGGTCTCCGATGACGGCACCCAGATCACCTACCTGAGCCGGGGCACTGGTCCGGTGATCCTCACTGTGCATGGCGGTTTGGGCAGCGCGGTGGGCATGCTGCCGCTGGCCGGCCACCTCGCAGAGAGCTACACGGTCGTGGCCATGAACTGCCGCGGACACGGCACCTCCGGGCCCCCACAGTCGGCACCCGACATCACACACGAGGTCGCCGACATCCTCGCCGTCATCGACGCGGTCGGTCCAATCGAGGTGTTGTTCGGCTACTCCTACGGCGCAGTCCTGGCCCTGGAAACCGCACTCACCGCCCCCGCGCGCATCCCAGCACTCGCCGTCTACGAACCACCCCTGCCCATCACCTACCCGGTACCCGACATCGCCGCGGTCGACGCGGCTTTGGCGGCAGGCGAGTACGAGCACCTGATCCTGCAGGCCTCGGCCGCCGCTGGAGGGTTTTCATCGGCAGAGCTGGCCGCACTGCGAGCGGATCCATTGTGGTGGTTCAAGGTCACTCAGGCCCCGACCCTCGCTGCGACGCTGCGGGTGCTTGCCGGTCTGGACCCGGCCGTAGACCGCTACGCCGTGATCACCGCACCAACCACGGTGATCACCGGCACCACCAGCGCCGACTACATCCTGCAGGCCGCGGACCTGCTCACCGCCGTGATACCGGAACTGACGCGTAAAGCGTTGCCGGGGCAAGGCCATCACGTCGACCCCGCCGTGCTGGCCGAGGCGCTGACCTCCTCACTACCTCCCGGCTGAGCGGTGTGGCCGGCAGGGTTGTCGGGGATGCCTCGGCCACCGCGTCGAGGCCAGCCGGTTCAGGCGTGGGCGGGCAGCAGCTCGGCGATAAGCGCCTCGACCCGGGCCCGGATCTCGTCACGGATCGGGCGCACGGCCTCGACACCCTTGCCGGCCGGGTCCGGGAGGTCCCAGTCGCGGTAGCTGACACCGGGGAACACCGGGCAGGTGTCGCCGCATCCCATGGTGATGACCACATCCGAGGACTCCACGGCGTCGAACGTCAGCACCTTCGGCGACTGGTCGGCGATATCGATCCCGACCTCACCCATCGCCGCCACCGCTGCCGGATTGATCGATTCGGCCGGAGCGCTGCCGGCGGAGCGAACTTCGATCGCGCCTCGGGCGAGGTGGGCCAGGAATGCCGCGGCCATCTGGGAGCGGCCGGCGTTGTGGACGCAGACGAACAACACACTGGGCTTAATGGTCATACGGGGACAGCCTTTCAAGCAGAGGGATGTCGAGTTCGGCGAGCAGGGCTTGGACACGGGCGGTGATGTCGTCGCGGATCAGGCGCATGCGCTCGATGCCCTCGACACCCCACTCCGAAGGCTCCACGGTGTCCCAGTGCTGCACCCGCACTCCCCCGGGAACGTGGGGTCGGGCTTCACGCCCCAGCACGACAACCAGATCGGTGCGTGCGAGCAGCGCAGCATCGATCGGCTTGGGCACCTCACCCGCGGTGGGGGCGCCGACTTCGTCGAGCACCTGCAGCGACAGCGGATTCAGCGCCGCACCCGGGTCGGTGCCGGCCGAATGCACCTCGATGCGCTCGCCGGCGGCCTGGCGCATCAACGCGGCCGCCATCTGCGACTTGCCGCTGTTGCGCACGCACACGAGCAGCACCGTCGGCGTGCTCATCGCAGCGAGGCCCCGCCCGAGGCAGCCTCGTCACGGAACCGGTTGCGCAGGGCGAGAGAGACATACACCAGCGCCACCAGGACCGGGACCTCGATCAGCGGCCCGACGACCCCGGCGAGTGCCTGTCCGGAGGTCGCGCCATAGGTGGCGATCGCGACCGCGATGGCCAGTTCGAAGTTGTTGCCCGCCGCGGTGAACGCCAGCGTGGTCGTGCGCTCGTAGCTCAGACCCATGACGGCGCCCAATAAATAGCCGCCGCCCCACATGATCGCGAAGTAGGCCAGCAACGGCACGGCAATGCGCACCACATCCACCGGCTGGGAGGTGATCCGGTCGCCCTGCAACGCGAACAGGATCACGATCGTGAACAGCAGCCCGTACAACGCCCACGGCCCGATCCGCGGCAGCAGGGTCGACTCGTACCAGTCGCGTCCCTTCGCGCGTTCACCGAAGCGGCGCGTCAGGAACCCGGTCAGCAGTGGGATGCCGAGGAAGATCAGTACGGATTTCGCGATCTGCCAGGGCGAGGTGTCGATCGTGGTCTGCTCCAGCCCCAACCAGCCGGGCAGCACCGACAGGTAGAACCAGCCCAGGACGGCGAACATGATCACCTGGAAGATCGAATTCAACGCCACCAACACCGCGGCGGCTTCACGATCACCACAGGCCAGGTCGTTCCAGATGATCACCATCGCGATACAGCGGGCCAGTCCGACGATGATCAACCCGGTTCGATATTCAGGCAGGTCCGCCAGCAGCAGCCACGCCAGCGCGAACATCAACGCCGGACCCAACAGCCAGTTCAGCACCAGCGACCCGACCAGTAGTCGCCGGTCGCCGGTGACGGTGTCGAGTCGGTCGTAGCGGACCTTCGCCAGAACCGGGTACATCATGATCAGCAGCCCGATCGCGATCGGCAACGAGATTCCGTCGATCTCGATCGCGGCGAGGGTGTCCCCGAGCCCGGGGACCAGCCGGCCCAGCAGCAGCCCAGCGGCCATGGCGACACCGATCCACACAGGTAGGAACCGGTCCAGCGTCGACAGCTTCGCCACCACACCCTGCTCGCCACCACCAGCGGTAGCGGTCTCGGTGGTGCTCACGCGTTCACCCCGGCGCCCGCGCCGCTTTCCGTCAGTAGCGCGTCAGAGAGGCGCTGCAGTGCCTGCGGGACGACCCGGTAGTACACCCAGGAAGCGCGGCGTTCGCTGGTCAGCAGCCCGGCCTCACGTAGCACCTTCAGGTGGTGGGAGATCGTCGGCTGGGTCAGGTCGATGCCCTCGGACAGGTCACACACGCATGCTTCCTGCCCGGCCCGGGATGCGATAGAGCTCAGCAACCGCAACCGCACCGGGTCCGACAAAGCCTTGAATACCGCCGCCAACTCCACTGCGGCTTCGCCCGACAGGGGCTCACGCACCCATGGTCCTGGGCTGCATGCCTCGACCGGGGTCACCGGCAACTGCGACTTAGACATACATCAATATTGACAATCATCTATACATAAGGCAAACAAACACCCGGTGAACAACCCCACACCGCATGCCCGCGCCGCCGCGCAGCGCAGGCACCCCGCCGTCCAGGCGCTGGCGTAAAACGTTTCGAGACAGGTCACAACTCGTCGAGTGCCTTGATGATCAACCCTCGTGCGTCGCGCCCATACACCGCGGCGCCTTTCAGAACTTCGAACATGCGCGCATACATGTGACATTCCGCTGGTTGTGTCACCTGAATGCTTGCTGTCGGGGTCTCCAACGCGACCAAATCATCATCGAAAATCCAGAAACCGGCAGACGCGACGGCCTGACGCTCCGTCATCAGCGGAATGATGCCCAGCGAGATGTTCGGCAAGGCCATCAGCTCCAGAAGGCGACCCAACTGTCCGGCCTGTGTCTCCGCGGTACCGAACCAGGTTCGTAGCGCCTGCCCTTCAATCACCGTGACGAACCGTTTGCCGCCGCGCTGAAGAATCCGCTGCCGTTCCATCCGCACCGCGACGGCATCGCCAACATCGTTCGGCGTGCCGAAAAACTCGATCCAAAACGACAGCATGGCCGCGCAGTACTCAGCGGTCTGGAAAAGACCAGGGATCACGTTGTGTTCGTAGATCCGGAACACCTTCGTCTGCTCGTACCGCTTCTGAGTGTGCGCCCCCAGAACCCGTTTCATGCCAGCGCGAGACTGGCGTCGGAACTCCAGATACGCCGAGTCCACCGCGCGGAGACTGGCGATCAGATCGGGGACTTCGCCGGTGGCGTTGCAGATGCGGCACCATTCGCGGATGTCGTGATCGGTGGGTTGCTGAACCCCGTTCTCGATCTTTGACACCCGGGTGTAATGCTGCCCTGTCGCGTCGCCGAGTTGACGGATGGTCAGCTCCGCGTCCTTGCGGAGGTCGCGGAGCCGACCACCTAGCGCACGCCGCGCTTCCTGCGCGGAACTAGACGGGCTTGTACTCACGGTGTGGTATCGCCACCTGCCACACCGCCTCGAACGCCGTGCGGCACAGCTGGATATCGTGCGCGTCGGTCGAAGTCACCTTTTCGACCCCGAGCCCACTGCCTGCGTAGTGAAGGAACACGACGAGGCGATCATCGAGCAGATAGAAGTCGTTGCCAGGGATCGCGACAGATGACATCAGGCGACGTGGCACCCATCGGATATCTTCGCCGGCGTCGAACTGGCATCGGGACGCCGGGGTATCGGCCATTGTTGCGTCCATCCGTGCCGCTGCTCCGCGGCCTGCGCCTCCGCACACCTGCTGCGGTGTCCCGGCGTCCCCGTCCTTCCTCGTCTGATCCCACCTGCTCGCATGACTTGAAAGGGCACCCGGCATCGGGAAGAAACATCACCAGAGTTGAGTGACAGACGCTGATGGTGTGCCCTGATGAGGGAAGGGCTTCACCCGGCGCCGGGTGCTGTTGGGCGCTCGCCGCCGGGTTCTTCGGCTTGACCCTCTCAAGCGGAGTCCGCGACGAGCGCTGCGAAGAACGCTACGAACCAGGCAAGGAGATCCGCTATAAATTTGCGGCACTTTGCGTCAACCATTGCCGAAGATCGACTCGGCCAGCCACGATAGAAGAGTCAAAGCGCAAAACCCTCACGCGAGACAGGCAAACCCATAGCATTACGACTTCTCGGCGGACCCACCTCGAACACCGGATCGCCGCGGCTTTGGCTCGGCGACGCCCGCGAGGTGTACCTCGCGCAGGGCTACGAAGTGCCCGACCATGCCAACCAAGTCGAGATCCCCCACATGCTGCTGCGATGGCTGCAGCCAGGCACCTACACAGGCGGACACCTCCATGACTCCGGCCGAGGCTCGTTCACCGTCGCAGGGCAGCCCATCCAGAACCCCGAAATCCTTGCGCAGATGGCGATTCCCGAGCACGAGACCGCCGTCGAAGTTCCCGTTGCCGAGAGCCCGTGGGAGTGGTGATCGCGTGCTGTATCTGACCATCGACGAGACCAACACCTTGATCCGGGAAGCGCGAACCGACGCGTTCCACCTGGAGGTGTCCGACGACCATTCAGCAGTAGCCGACGAAACCGAGCCAATGCGCCGCGTGCTCGCCGGGCTACCGCCGTTCGAGGCCGGCGCCTACCCCGACAGCTGGCGCGAGTGGGACGAACTCGTCAGCGAACTCACGAACCGCGGCGTGACGATGCGCCGCGTGCGGGTTGTGTCGGAGCCCCTGACCGACTATCTGCGGTTCCTGCACGGGCTCACCGACCGCAACGCGCGCCTCGGCGAAGACATCCGGTGGCTGCCGCGGCACCTTGTCGACCAAGCCGACTACACCACCGACGAATGGTGGTTGATCGACAACGCCGAGGTCGCGTTCACCATCTTCGGCACCGACGGCGACTTCGTCGGCGCCGCGCTCACCGAGGATCCGACCATCGTTGACCGCTGCGTCAGGGTCCGGGACGCACTGTGGAGTAAGGCCACTCCACACGCCGTCTACTCTCCCAGCGGGTGGAGTGGATGAGCAGTAGCGGTGTCGAGCAGGCACGTGCCGCATTCGGCGCGCGCCTGCGCGAGGTCCGCAAGGCTGCCCACCTCAGCGGCGTGCAGCTCGCCGCCGAGGCCGGTTGGCATTCGGCGAAGGTCTCACGCATTGAGCACGGTAAACAGACCCCATCCGAAAGTGACATCGCGACCTGGTGCCAACTATGCGACGCCGAACTCCTGCTGCCCGATCTGCGCGCCGCGCTTGCGAACATCGAGGCACTCTGGCAGGAATGGCGCCGAATCGCTGCTGCTGGGCATGACCAGTCCCCGATAAGGCGACCACCCGGCATTGGAGTCCGGGTTGTTTCGTCCGGATTCAGTTGATGCTGCAGGCCACGGGGTGGTGGGTGTGGCTGCAGCGGGCAGCGTACTCGGCAGGGGTCAGATAGCCCAGCGCCGAATGCCGATGCCGTCGGTTGTGTTCGTCCTTGAAGTCGCCGATCACGACGCGGGCCTCGAGCAGGCTCGTCCAGTGGTTGCGGTTGAGGCACTCGCTGCGTAACCGCCGGTTGAACGATTCGATATGGCCGTTGTTCCACGGCGTGCCGGGCGGGATATAGACGATCCCTACCCGGTCGGCGCAGAACTGTTGCAGCGCATGGGAAATCATTTCAGGACCGTTGTCCATACGCAGCACCTTCGGTGGCCCAGCGCGCGCGGTGAACACCTCCTGCAACTCGGCCACCAGCCGCTCGGCGGTGATCGAGCGCTCCACCAGGTGAAGCAGCGATTCACGGGTGTGCTCGTCGATCATCGAAGCGATCTTCACCGCGCGCCCATCCGTGGTGGAGTCGAACTGAAAGTCCAACGCCCACACCACCTTCGGTGCATCCGCATCAACCAGCGGCGTAGTCGAGCACCCCGCCCGCTTGCGTGGCGAGTGCGCCCGCACCTGCAAGCCTTCCTCCCGCCAGAGCCGGTGCACCCTCTTCTTGTTCACCTGCGAGCCCTCATCGAACCGCAGCGCCGCCCACGCACGCCGGAACCCGTGCCCTTGATGTTTCGTGGCATAGGAACGCAGCCAGACCCGCAACCCGACATCCGGATCGGCGGGGGTCTGCGCAGCTGGCAGCTGCCGATACGTGGACCGATGCAGCCCAACCACCTTGCACGCGAACCGTTCCGACATGCCCATCACCTGTTTGAGCATGTCAACAGCCCGCCGCTTGCTGGCCGGGCCTAAAATTTTCCCCTCGCGATCTCCCGCAGCGCGTCCTTCTCCAGCTCCGCGTCCGCCAGCAGCCGCTTCAACCTCGCGTTCTGCTCACGCAGTTCCTTGAGCTCCTTCGCGGCATCGGTGTCCACCCCGCCGTACTGGCGGCGCCAGTTATACAACGTCGCCGCCGACACTCCCAGATCAGCAGCGATCTGCTCACCCGTCTGCCCAGCGGCAGCGAGCTCGTCGGCACGGCGCAGCTTCCGCACGATGTCCTCCGCGGAATGCCGCTTACGTCCTGCCATGTCCCTCAGTGTCCCTTCCAGCCCTCACCAGGGCCAACGGGACTCTAATACCGAGTGGTCTCATTCATTGGGAACGGGCCAGGCACGCGCACCAGCAACGCCGCCGTATCGAGCTTGAGGCACGCGCGAAGACGATCCGGAATTTCGAGCCCACCGCGATTCCCGGCCTGCTGCAGACCGAGCCCTATGCCCGCACGATCTTGGAGACGTGTATTGATTTCGTCGGCGGCGTCGATGACGTTGACCGGGCTGTCGAGGCCAGACTCGAACGGCAACAGATCCTTCGCCATGGAATCCATCGTGTCGCTATCCTTCTCGGCGAGCAAGCCCTGTATACAACTGTCGGCGACGACGAGATAATGCGAACCCAGCTTGAACACCTGCTTGATGTGATGGCGTTGCCGCGGCTGAGTCTCGGCATCATCCCGAGAACGGCTCCGTTCATCTACACGACAACGTGTTTCGTGTTGCTCGATACCCGTATGGCCGAGGTCGAGACCATATCGGCCGGTCTCACCATCACCCAGCCACGGGAACTCGCCTACTACGAGAAAACCTGGAGTCGGTTACACCAGCAAGCCAGCTACGGCGGCCAAGCGCGTGCGCTGATCACTGCCGCGCTGGAGCAACGCGGCATTCCGCGTCTCTGATGAGGTCGCCGTGACCACGCACCTAAGGTGCGTCGAACCGGGCGGATCCTGTCGCGTCCTTCGGTTAGGCAACACCTCGGAGATCAGTGACCAGCTGTGGCTCTCGGAGAGCGGCCACCAGGACCCGTTGGGTGACTCTTCGCAGGTAGCCGTACTCGTGATCAGACAGCGGCGTCCAGCTGCTCGGTCGACGGTCGTTCAACCACGCCAGGTCGCCCGAAGGATCGCCACCATGGGCTACGGAACTGCGTATTGAGTACAGCTTGCCTATCACCTGCTCCGCCGTCACCTGCTGGCCCTTCTTGCCGAACTCGGTGAGACCCAGATTTTCCGATGGCGGCATCCGGTGATCTAGCAGAACGAGATTCCGTTTGAGTTGGCGGGTGATCGAGTCCACGGGATCATGCTTGTCGGGGTTGTGGCTGAGCAGACTCTCCAGGACTGCGAAGTGGCCGAGAAACTTTGCGCCCGACGTCTCGCGGAGCTCGTCGTACTGAACGAAGAGTTGCAGTGCCCGCACGATATTGGGATAACGGTCTTCGTCCAGAGCCTGCCGGACATCAAAAATCTCCTTCACCCGAACGAAATCCAGTGATTGAGGTGCACGCTCACCAAACATCCGCCGGAGCCAGTGAACCCACTCCGGGGCGTTGAGTCCGATGCTCTTCTCCGCCGCTGCGCTCTGCCACTCAACCCACCCAGTGATTCGGAGGTCCGCGGGTGACACGCGCAACGCCTGGTCCAACTTGTGACGTTCATCAGGGTCCCCGCCGTCCAGACGAACGACCGTATAACGCCACTTATCGGGTGGTAGGTCCCACGAATAGGAGGCTGCACGCCCTCCCGGGTCAACCTCAATGGTGGCCTCATGGGGCAAACCATGATGATAGGACGCGATCTCGTTCAATGCCACCAGCTGGTGCCTGAATATGTTGATCTCCGATGTCGTTGCCCGATCAACAGTCCATCCACCGAGATCAAACGGAAAGTCGGCTTCATGCGCAAGATCGTTCAACACGACGCCGAACTGCCCACCGGCTGATGCGAGCTGAGGGTCAGAGGTCACAGCGGTCAATCATAACTATCCCTCCGGCACCATCGACCGGCCGAGGCCTCGCTGGGGGCAGCCAAATCCCGCCCCCATCAATGGAACTCGATCAGAACGGGCAAGCTGTCATGGCAGAGACTTCACGATGGGCCGACTTCGCTGGCAAAAGTCCAACTCACTGGCAGATGCCTGCCAGGTACCGGGCGAACTCGGTGGTGATGACTTCGCGGGTTGCTACGTTGATCGCATCAACGACAGCAATGCCATAGGGCCTTCCGATCGGCGGTTATCAGGGCGTCGTCGGCCGCGTTCGTCATTCCGTACCTTGAGTGGCCTCGGTGTAGATACGCAGCGCCTCGGCGAGCTTCCGCGCCATGATCTCAAGTGGTTCGGGTGGGAGGAACTTGCCGAAGGCGGCGGCATCGAGCAGTTGGCGGCGCACGTCGTCTACCTGCATCTTGGCGAAGTCGAGTCGGGTGAGTTCGGGCATGACCCGACCCTACCGTTATTCGAACATGCGTTCTATATTAGCTGGCGGATTCCGCCGACCCGCCCGCCTTGTCGTAGAAGGCGCCAGCGATCGCCACGGTAACCGCCGGACCGTACGGGCTCGCGGCGCTCTCCGGACACAGACGAGTCGACAAATCCTGCCGCTGACTGGCATCCCGGAGAGCGATGCCATGCCGACGACTGTCGACGAGCACGTCGCCTACCCGACGGCTCCGGCAATTCCCTTGGCACCGCTGGCAAGCCGCCGTGCGCACCAGCAGCCCCCTTGCATCTCGTATTCTCGTGCTGTGGCACTGTCGAATACGGGATGTGCCCGGTATACCGGGCGATCGTCACCCGGCCCAACCCGAATCCGGGACGAGGTGTGGGATACGCGTCAGCGCGACCGGGGCGACGCGCACTCGGCGACCACCGGTGGTGAGTCGGCACCAATCTCCCCGTAGTGCCTGGAACAGCTCTCCCCGCCCGGCCCGGTAGCCCCTGGGATGGCCCACCGGCTCGGACGCCGACCTCCCGCCCGCTGCCGTGGGCATTCTTCCGTAACCCGACGCAACCCACGCCAAGGAGGCACAGTGGAAATCCGTGGCTTGCATCACTCTTACGGTGGCCGAAAAGTTCTCTGCGGCATGGACCTCGACCTGCAGCCCGGCATGCTGACCGGAATCGTGGGCGCAAACAGCACGGGCAGATCGACCCCGTTGAAGATCCTCTCCGGCGAACTCCGTCCGGATCACGGCACTGTGCTGCATCGAGGCCGCTTCGGGTACTGCCCGCAGGAGGTCGTCCTCAACGACGCCCTCACCGTCCGCCAGCACCTGGACTTCTTCAAGACCGCTTACAGTCCCACCGACACGGGCTACGCCGAACAGATCATGGAGATCCTGGGGTTCAGCAAGTACGCCAGCGAGCTGGTGTCCTCAGCGGCGGTACCCGTGTCGCGGCGCATTCGCATCGACACCCCGATTCGACACGGAGTTCACAATGCAGAGTAGATCACCTCTCGACCCCGCTAATATGCCCCGGCATGTCGCCTGTATTCCGGATGGAAATGGAAGGTGGTCACAGCTGCGCAACGGCTCCCGGATCGCCGGGCACAACCAGGGCGCACAAGTATTTCATGATCTCATAACAAGCGCATGCGAACTGGGAATCGAATGGTTCACGGTATACGCGTTTTCCGCGGAGAACTGGCAGCGTCCCGAAATCGAGGTCAGATTCATTGCAAGTACGATCGAACGAACCATCTACCGGTGGCTCGACGATTGCAGTCGATATAACATACGGATCCGATGGATCGGGCGCGCGGAAATGCGCATACCGCGCGCTCTACGCAGGGCGATCGACTATGCGACATCGACGACGAAGAACAATACCGGAATGACATTGACCGTCGCATATAATTACGGTGGCCGCGATGAAATCGTCGATGCGATCCGCAAAATAATCGAGGACGGCGTGGATGCCGCGGATCTGAATAGCGAGCTGGTGAGTCGATACCTGTACGCGCCGGATATGCCCGATCCAGATCTCGTTATCCGGACATCAGGAGAGAACAGGATCTCGAACTTCCTACTCTGGCAGCTCGCTTACAGCGAACTGGTGTTCACACCTGCTCTCTGGCCGGATTTCACCGTTGATCACCTGTTGGATGCAATCCACGAGTATCAGCGACGAGTGCGAAGATTCGGAACCGTCGACGACGGCAATAAAAAATTGGATACGCAGCTACAATAGGCCCCGGATAGACATCTCACCACCCTGAAATGATCAGTTGGAGATATTTATGAACACGGATTGGGCAGCTAAAGTCCCGAACCTACCGTTCGAGGATACCTATATCGAGGGTGCTCGCATCAGTCCCTTCTGGGAGCAGGTCGACGAGAAATCGCGGTCATTGCGCACGGAATGGTTGGGGCCGCTCACAGCTATCGAAAAGGAACGGTTGCGCGGAATAGATTGCGCAAGAGTCGCGTGTCAGGCATTTCCGGACTCCGATCCCGATGACTTGGTCGTATTTACGATAATTTGCGAATTGAGCTTCCTGTTCGACGATAGAATTGGATTCGATGAATACGACTCACTGGAGGACCTCCAAAGCGATATTTCTCGCTGCGATAGAATACTCGAAACAGGGCAGGCTGAAACAATCGACCCTGGACTCGAAAACACTATGGCCAAATGTCTGCAGCGGATTTACCCCAGGCAATCACACAGCTGGCGGAGACGAATACGGCAAAACTTTCTCGACTGCATTCTGGCCATGGGGATCGAACTCGACAACCGGCGAGAGGGGCACGTCCCGGGCCGCCGGGAGTATATTTCGATGCGTCGAAATTCGGTCGCCATGTACCTATGTTTGGATCTAGCCGAATTCATGCTCCGGATCGAATTATCAGATACGCTTTACGATAGCGTCGAAATGTGTGATCTTCGCGAAAGTTGGGGCGATATTGCAGCCTGGGTGAACGACATGGCGTCGTATCACAAGGAAGACGCAGCCGGTGAAGTGAACTTGATACACGTCGTTCGAGCAGAGAAAAATCTGTCAGTCGAAGCAGCATTCGATGAAGTGGCTGATATGATCGAATCTCGCGCCACCGATTTTATTGAAGCCGAACGCTCATTGAAAGACAGTGCCTTATATATAAATAGCACCGCCAGCGAGCGCGACGCGGTCGACATCATGGTACAAACATGCCGGAACACAATGGGAATGTACGTGCGACATCACCGAGAATCGCCGAGATATGCCAGCCAGGACAGCGAGGTATAAATTATTCCATTGGCCCGAAACGGTCGAGTTGCCTACCCGAAAGTCGATGACCAGCAGTAACGTCCTCGCACCGGCGGCAACGACACCGTTTCGGTTCAACAACAACGGAAAGGCCGAGCAGACCAGCCACGAGCTGCCGCCCACGCGGCCGGGGTCTACCCGTTCTTCAGGGTGCCGCCGTCGATGACATAGTCGGCGCCGATGATGTTGGCGGCCTTGTCCGACACCAGAAACGTTATCAGCGCGGCAACTTCTTCGGGCTCGGAGATCCGGAGCGATGCGATGGAGAACAGCTCGGGAATGGCGGCGAGGAACTCGTCGTGCTTTGCATCATTGGCCGCCGCGACCCTCGCACCGAAGCTGTCGGCGCCACGCCACAGTGGGGTGCCGACCACGCCGGGGGAAACGGTGTTCACACGCACACCCTGCGGGCCGAATTCCTCGCTGAGCCGTTTGCCGAAGCTGGTGAGCGCGGCCTTCGCTTCGCTGTAACCAACCGGTCCCATCGCTGGTACTTGTGCGAAGATCGAGGACACGTTGACGATCGCGCCTCGTCGCTCGAGAATGCTGGGCAACGCGGCCCGCGTGGCCCAGATGGCGCTGAAGAAGTTGAGGTCGAAGAGGTTTCGCCACTGCCGGTCGTCGATGTCGAGGAAGCCACCCAAGCCGAGTTCCTGGGCGTCGCCGCCACCGACGTTGTTGATGAGGATGTCGATTCCACCGAGTTCCGAAAGCGCCGCGTCCACCACTGCGGTCGCACCCTCGGGCGTCGACAGATCAGCGGAAACGGCTGCCACACTGACCTTTTCCAGCTCCGGAGAGATATTCCGGGCCGCGCCCAGCACCCGTGCCCCTTCCGCCGACAGGGCTGCAGCGACAGCTAGACCGATTCCGCGGCTCGCTCCAGTGACAACGGCGGTTTTCCCGGCAAGTCCGAGGTCCATGAGGTTTTCCTTTCTCGACCTTCAGATCAATAATTGGGGTGCAAAATGGGCCGCTGAGCGAGCACGAAGTAGTCTTTCAACAGTGTGAAATCCGTTGCTAGCCAGTCGATCACGGCGTCGATCCTCCCACAACTGACAGCTACGCGTCCCCGTTCGACCGTAGCCCGTCCAGAATCCGGCCCAGGTCGGCCGTGAACGCGCGAACAGACTCGGCCGCAGTCTCCCGCATGGTCGACGGCTCCACGCCACGCCTGCGGCGAGTTGCGGGCTTCCGGGGTTCGTGCGTTCGGTCATTCGACTCGAACAACGCACGCGCGGCGGCGCGCTGATCCTCCGTCGCCGGTGGCGCCGCTGCAATCGCGGGCTGGTACATAGGCGCGTAGCCCGGTGCCGGACGCGCGGCGCGGATCCTCGCAGTCACGTGGCCGGGCATGATCCGCTCGGTCGATTCGGCGTAGTGGGCGCGGACGGCGATCAATGCCTCCTCGCGGTTCCAGTTGGCGCGTTGCGCGGCGTCGAGCCACGCGGATTGCATCAATCGTTCGATGTTGCGGCTGTCGTAGGACTGGGCGACCTGGAGCAGCACCGGGATCTCATCGGGGGTCATCCCGCGGCCTCGATGGCGGTCTGGCTCCACACATCGAGCTGCGACGCGGAGCGTTCCGGCATGGAAATGCCCGCGGCGGCGAGGATGCGCGGGTCCGGATTCTCCTTGAGCGCTTCGGCTTTCGCGAACTTGATTTCTGCCGGGGTCAGCGTGGCGCTAGGCGGGCAACTGGCGGGCCTGGCGACAGTGCGCGGGCTCTCGGCCGCCCGGCGAATCCAGTTACGCCACGTGGCTGTCCAGTCAACGCGACGTTCGCCCTTGGACAGCCAGTAGTCGCAAAACTTTCGGTGTTCGGCCTGGAGGTCGACGGTGGGGCATTCGGCGCGCATGGCGTCGATGACGTCGTGAGGCGGCATCCAGCCGTCTGGGAGCGTGACCGCGCGTCTTTTGCGCGGCTCTCTCTGAACTACTTCGTTAGAAGTAGTTGGTACGGGTCGGGTCGGGAGTTCAACGGGCGATGCTTCGGTTTCGCTTGGCACGATGCTTAGCGATGGCGAAGCATGGTGCTTCGTGTTCGCTTCGGTGTTCGGGCAGCCGGGTTCGCCTCGCCTGGACTGTCCGGACCGCTTCCCACCTGCGCGTCCTGCCTCGCGGAGGCGTTCGCGTCGTTCTTCCACTTCGGCCTTGGATGGGTTGAATTCGAGGTAGTTTTTGAACTCGAAATCGCCGTTTTCGTGCGCGATCCAGAGCCCGATTTCGACCAGCTCTTTCGCGAGTTTCGGGCGGATTCCGAGCATTTTCTGCGCGTTTTTCGACACGATGCCGTCGGTGAGCTGATCGGAGCAGTAGCTTCCGGCGGTGGCCCACGCGCCGACAGCGGCGAAGCTGGCACCGAGTCGTTGCGGGGAACTCCAGAACTTGTCGTCGATCTTGAACCAGGTCATCAGGCGGCCTTGCTCTCTGTACGGGGCTGGTTGGGAGATAGTGGGATCGACTCGCGAACGCGCACAGTGGTGTAGGTGGTCCATCGCGTGTGCTCGGCGATCTCGCGGTTGGTCATTCCGTCGGCTACCAGCTGGCGGACAAGTAGCCGACGGTCCTTGGGGGTGAGCACTTCGGCGGGGAGCTTCCCAGCCAGCGCTCGGTTGTAGGTGCGGAGTTGGTCGGGCCGGTATTCGGTCGGGATGCTCACCGTGCGGGCCGGACGTCGTGCACGGCGTGCCGGAAGGTTTGGAACGTCTGGCCGCACACACCGCAGCAGACGAGCGGGTACGGCAATGCGGCCATCTCAGCGAGATGTGGCGCGCAGATGTAGGAGTCGGCGCCGAACGGCGGTGGTGCGTCGCAGTCGTGCCGTGTGATCTCGTAGTCCGGTGCACGGTCGCAGGCGGGTCGCTGTCGCCACATGGTGCGGCCGACCTCGCAGCGGGTGATGATCCATGCTGCGAGGTCGACGGCTATGGCCGGTATGGTCACGCCGCGAACTTGTCGGCGTAGTGCTCGCCGCGTGTGACTCACCGCGGACTATTCGGCGCGGCAGGTGCCCGACGTGGTAGCCGTCGAGAATGACTTTGCACTGGTAGGCGGACATGCGGTTGCCGGGTGTGATCCGGATCGCTTGCCGTGCAGCCCGTTTCGACCGGTATCGACGCTTCCCGCACTCATGGCAGAACGTCCAGTCCTGCCACTCGCCGCGCGTCACGATGCCCGCCGATCGAACCGTGCGACGAGCTTGTCGATCACCGTGCGACCCATCGCCTTCTCTACGTCGAGCTGTCGGGCCACGGATGTTTCGAGATACACAGCGGCGAATAGGGCGGCGTCGACGACCACATGGCGGCCCCGCCCGTGCAGGCCGTTGCGGTTGCGGCGGCGCCGAGCCGCGACGGTGTGCGCGGCTCGGCAGTGTTCGCATGGCTGCTCGCCACGGCGGCGGTGGCGGTGGCGGTGGCGGTGGCGGTGATATCCGGCGTCGCTGCCGCAGCCGACGTGTAGGTCGATCCGGGTCACGCAGCGACTCCTAACATGCTGACCTTGGTTTCGGCCTCTGCGCGGATTACGGCGCACCAGTCGTCCCCCAGGTCGGCCGCTTCCCTCCAGATGCCTTGCAGCTCCTCGCGGGTGCCTGCCGAGGCGATTGCGGCGCGCAGCTTCTCGGCGGCGGAGTCGATGTCGGCCTGTGTCCTGGCCGGAGCGCGCTTGCTGCCGACTGCCGCGTAGGCACGGTCAGCGACCGACTGCCCGTTCGTCCAGGTCTGCGGCTCCTCAGGCTCTGGCATGACGTCGGGCGCGGTATCGAGTGTGCGCAGTTCCCGCACTTTCGCAGTCTTCGGATCGCACTTGAGCACGTCGAAGATCAGCCATGCCAGGGTGAAGTCCGGTGCGGGTTTCGGCTTGTCTCTGCCGGGACGCCGGTATCCGGGGTTGCACCTTCGGCTTCAACAAGGAGCCATACCTGCTGCACAAGGCCGTCGTCGTAGGCGGAACAGTGACATGCACGTCCGCCCCTCTTCAGTTCCGCATCGAGTTGCAGCTATGGCATCGATCGGGCACCAGCAACCCAAGGCCGAAGGGTGACACCGCCATCGTCACGCAGATCCCCAACCCGAGCGTCCACGTCGCCACGATGGCGCTGGACTGCGTACCCGGCATGTGGCAGGGCAAGATCGTCATGCGGGCCACTTGGGACACCGGGACAGATGAGGTCCGCAAGGAGACTGTGGCTGCCATCATCCAGTGCTAAGTTGACTCCGATGGATGTGGTCTTTATCAGTAGCGGCCCTACCACATGGTCGAGCCGATGGTGGCGGCTGCGCTTCACCCTCTACTACCGATTTCGGCGTGCCTCCCGCGAGCCCGGCTATACCGGGGAGAACCAGTGGGTTCCTCGCCGCGAATACGGCGGCTGGGTCATCCGACCTTGCAGCGGGTGGCGTCGGATCCGCTGGATAACCCCACCCCTGCACTACACGCGCGCCATCCCCGCTGACGACACGTACGCCGTCGGCACTTGGATGTTGGAGAAGCTGGAGATGTAGACCGGTAGACCGGATACAGCGAATCCCGCCCCGCCTACGAATCAACGGAGGCGGGGCGGGATTCGTCGGACAGGCTGACCGACGCAGGTCACGGCGTCGACGCCTGCGCCCGCGGGTCACCTTCCAACATCGGTATCACCTCGTCGAACGGTGGCATCGATGAGCCTGGTCCACAGGTATCCACGCGCACACCGTGACCGTCATTGTCCCGCCGTGGATCCCGCCCTGTGGGCCACGCGTGATTGAGGCGCGCTCGACTGGGCCGGACCGATAACCCCGGCGTGTCCGGTTCAAACACGCTATGACTCGAGTAACAGAGTTTTGCTGCGCGCAGATGTGCAGCCGACAGCCCGCTACGGGGCTGTCCATCGCAGGGGGGAATATGCCCTGCCCGAACCCAAGGGGAATCAACATGACTGGACCGAACCAGCCCTACCCGCAGCAGCCGACGCACGGGCAGCCGTACCCGCAGCCGGCGAAGAAGCGGAAGGTATGTGGGTCCTACTCGCTACCATCGTGCTCCTGCCCGGTGGATGTCTGGCCATAGTCGGCACCGCAGGGAAGGAAGCGGCCCAGGCCCTTGACGCGGCGGCGACGTCGATTCAGTCCGCAGCGGACTCGCCGGCCGCACCGATCCCGCCACTGACAGCGAAACCGCCCACAGGCGAGGCAAAACCGTCGTGTACGAGATCATCTCGGACTCGGACCTGAATAGCGTCACCTATTTCGACGCCGAGAATCCGGAGTAGACAACAATTGAAGACCGTCAAGATACTTCTGTTCATCTTGTTCTGGCCGTACGCGCTCATGTATTGGGGTATCCGGTGGTGTCTGGCGCACCCCGAGGAGACCAAGCAGGCCTACCGATCGGTGGCCGACCGCATCTACAGGTACCCGAAATGGATAGCGGCTGCTGGTGTCGTGGCTGGTGCCGCTGTTGCGATCGGCAACGCGATCAACGGTCAACCCCAGAACATCGTGGGTGGCGTCATCCTGGCCGTAGTGGTGGTAGCTGTGGTGGCAGTCATTCGGTGGCTCGAACATAGCAGGATCGCATCCGAGATCGCCGCCCGCGCCGACACACAACACGCGGCCTACCTCCAAGACGACGACATCGGAACCTACGGCGCTGAAGGCCGCCCGCAGCTTTGAACCACCGCCAACAGAGAATCCGGTGGTGGTTGCGGAAACCCCTGCCTCCTCATGGCCCGATTGTCTGACCTCACTCGGCCGGGTCAAGGGAAAGAGCGCCTTTGACACGACCTCCCTCAGTTCAGGATGGCCAGTAGTAGGAAGCAGGGGAAGAGAAGTCGCCATGACCGCTTGTTCTAGTTGCTGCTGTCACCGGGATGTGCACCCACGACTACGTAGCCCGATTGGTAATACGCTGCAAGCCGCTCCGTGGCGAGTCGTTGACACTCGTTGTCTACATCGCCCGTGTACGGCACCACCCCGAGATCGTCACGAAGAACGTCCTGCAGCAAGGTGACCGCTTCCCTCAGCGGGCCATCGAACCAGCTATGAAACTTCTCGAAGGCTTCGGCGTTTTCATTCAATTCGACCCAACGGCGTTGAGCAACACGGTAAGCCGGGCCGAAGCCGTCGTAGACCTCATCAGCCACTTCGAGTGCACGATTGGGCAAGATCATCTGCGTTCGCGCACGGAGCTCAAGAAATTTCGTTCTCGCCGAATCCAACTCGGCTACGTCGACGTCGAGACCACGATGTCTATCGACCAGACAGTCATGGGCCACCATCCATAGCTGATGCGCAGAAGCGTTGAGTTCGACGTAGACGACTCGCTTCTCCTCCAACGTCAAGCGTCGTTCAGCCTCGGCTCTCTCCTCCGCGCGCTCACGACCTCGGTCGGCACTGTCAAGCTGCTTGGACTTCAATGCTGCACGCTGCGAAACGAATGTGGCGCTGAGTGTTCCGGCGACTCCGACGAGCGCTACCACAAGACTGATCACCGCTGCACCCACAATCAGAAGTATCGACGATCATGGCTTCCATCGCCAGCGACTGCGGTCCGCTACTTGCCGAAGCATCAGCGGTCGGACATGGACGCAAAGGGTGATCCGGGCATCTCCGGTGTCACCACCGTGTCACAAGTACCCCGTACGCAGTCGGACAGACATGTACTGAACCACCAAGACACGAGACTCCATCGACCGGCCGGGTACCCCTGAATCCGTGCCATAGCTGTTTCCCAAGCAGACAGCGCGGGTTCGATTCCCGTCATCGGCTCCACAAGAAAATGGCAGCAACCAGCACGTTCCCGGTTCGGGGATCAATCTCCACTCTATGGCCCAGTTCTTGATCTCCCGCTCAGTGTTCGACGAGCCGGAGCCGGTACAGATTCACCGCCTCAAAGATCAATGCTCGGTTGATCTCGTGGACGTTGTCGCCGGTGTACTGAATGCCTGTGATCTCAACGGGCTTCGCGCGAAGGATCGGCATCAGACGTTCACCTCAACGAGCTGCGCCCACGTGGCGCGTGAACGATGAGCTGTGCGGAGTATTCGCTGCCGCTGGGGCCGATGCTGACCAGCCAGGCGGGCATAGTGCGTGCTTCGCTGGTGGGGCCGACGGCGGTGTTCCAGCAGCCGGTGTCGGCGTCGAGTTCGAGGCGGACACGCAGCTCTCCCTGGGAGAGGGAAACGATGTGGAAGCGCGCGCCGTTGTAGGCGTCGAACTCCTCGTGCCGCACCTCGAAGCCGTCTGCGGTGTCGACGGCGGTGACGTCGTCGCTGAGGCCGGGTGAAGGTGTATCGGGGCACGCGGCAACGGTATGGCTGGTTTCAGCGGGTTGCAGAGATGGAGTCGCCAACTATTCGGGGGCAATGGACAACCCCGCGTCTCTGGACAAGGGCGCAGCGGGCGCATCACGGGCAGTGCGCGCCCGGCACAACGCCGTCGAAACCACCAAGACCACCCACCTGCGCGACACCGAGCTCGCCGACGCCGATGCTCCCGTTCGCAAGCCGGTGGTCGGCCTCCTCGATACCGCCGGTGTTGCAGTAGATCCGCACCCAGTAACCGCCCTCCGGCAACGTACCTCGCAACGTGCGAGCGACCTTGTAATACGTGTCGAGCAGGTCCTTCGGGTCCGCGCTCGCGGTCGATACGCGGATCTCCTTCCCGACGATCTCGTGCGTGTAGGGCGGCGGCTCCGAAACCGCCACGCTGCTCGCGCGCACCGAGGGTGTGCTGCTCGCGGGCGCCGCGGCGGGCTCCTTGTCGGTCGAGCATCCGGCAAGCGCAGCGGCAACGATGGCGGCGAGAAGCGCCGCTCGGGTGAGGCAGGTCATACCGCGCATCATGCCACCCGCATGCCTGTCCGAACGGGCCCGTCGATTCACCTGCCGAACTGGAGGGGTCCCTCCGAAAACGGCCATATGTACGAGTGCTTCACCGCACTACCACAATGAGCGGGCCGCCTCATCCGACGATGGATCTCACCGACATCGCGTACCTGCGCTGGAGCCGGCCTCGCAGCCGCTCCAGCGAGCGCTGCGGCTAGGCGCCGCCGGTCTCACGCATGGTGGCGTTGGACAGCGGTCGTCGAGTCGCGCTCGAGCGGCTGGCCGTTCACAACAGGCCCTGACCAGCGGCGATCACTGCGAGCGGAGCCTCGGGTAGGTGTGACGAGCGCGCGGTGGTTATCGGCATCAAGCAGACGGGCGGCGGCGGGGGCCTGAGGGATCCGCGACAGCGATCACTGCCTCTCGATCCTGGAGACGCCGGATCTGGTGGAAGAGTGGGAACTTCCCGCCCCGGTCGTGCTCCTGAACGGCGACGGGCACTGATGGATCGCGCTCGACTACCGTGCCTGCGGCAGAACGGGTGAGCCATCGGTCGTGGAGATCGAATCCCAGGATGGCGATGTCCTCTTCCTCGCCCCTGATTTCGCGTCATTCGTCGAGGGCTTGACCTCATCCGAACAGTTCGATAGTTGATCCGACCGACGAGCGGCACATGGACGAGGCGAATCGCGCGAGGCGCCTCCCTGATGTGCCACTCAACGGGGTAGCAGACGGTAGAGAGAGGTTTTTTCGGCGGCGCGGGCGGTGTGGAGGGGGGAGGTTGGGTTGTGGGCCCGGGGGTGGGTGGGGCGAGTGTCGAGTTGGGCGGCTAGGTGTAGGCCTGCGGTGGCGATGCGGTCGAGCAGTTCGCGGCGGGTTCGGAGACCGAGGTGTTCGGGGAGGTCGGAGAGGATCAGCCAGCCTTCGCCACCCGGGCGAAGGTGTGCACGGAGGCAGGAAAGGAAGTCGTGGAGCATGGACGAGTTCTCGTCGTAGACGCCGCTTTCCAGCGCTGAGGTCGGCGTGGCCGGGATCCAGGGCGGATTGCAGACGATGAGATCGGCCTTGCCTTCGGGAAACAGTGTCGGGCCCTCGACGTCGACCGATGTCAAGCCCAACCGATCGAGATTGGCGCGGGCACAGGACAGGGCGCGGGTACTGCTGTCGGTGGCCACGGTTCGGGCGAATCCTCGACGAGCCAGCACGGCGGCGAGCACGCCCGTCCCGGTTCCGAGATCGAACGCGGTGTGGACCTCTTCGGGCAGTGGCGCCTGCGCGACGAGATCGACGTACTCGCCGCGGACCGGGGAGAACACGCCGTAGTGCGGATGGATACAGGCGTCGAGGGCGGGCACGTGCACGCCCTTTTCTCGCCACTGCGCTGCACCCAGGACACCGAGCAACTCGGTGAGCGCGACTACCGTGCGCTCGTGCGGCACGCCGTACGCCTCCCGGCATGCCCGCCGCACGTCTGGAGCGCGGCGCAACTCCAGCGAATGATCGTCCTCGAGTAGAACGAGCAGCTTGCCGAGCACCCGCGCACGGCGGTGGCGCGCCGCACGATGCCGGCGGAACGCTTCGGCCGGATCGGCACCGAGCACGATGTTGCGATCGACCCGCCTCCCCATCGCCTGCAACAGCTGCTTGGCATTGTGGAAGTCACCCCGCCACAGCAGGCCGGTCCCGGCACGAGCCAGGCGACAGGCGGCGTCGGCGGTCATCCGGTCATCGGCGACGACCACCGAATTCGGTGGCGGCGTGACACTTTCGGAATGCCAACGAGCGGATCGGAACGTGTTGTCTTCGGTCCAGGAAGCGGTGGACATTGGTGTACTCCTCGTGATCGAACGTGCAAAGGTGCGAAAAGCACTTCGACGAGGAGTCACGAAAAAGACCTGTGCGGTACGCACAGGAATCAGCTCAAAGCTGTTCTACACCCACGCCGAAGTGCGCGGGGAGTCGCCGAGAACCATGCCGAGGGTCATGATCGGGCCTTTCAGAGAGACATGTGAGTCTCCCACAGCGTGAGCACTGCGGCACAGCCGACCCGCCCCGGGTGCACGGGAGCCGGATCGGGTCCGCTCGCGGGTGATCAGGCTGCGCCGTTCGCGGGTTCCGCGTGGAGGCGGCGGAAGCGGCTGCCGTGGAAGACGAGGGGGTCTACGTCGGTGCGGGTGGCGATGCGGTGGATGCGGAGGATGACGACGGCGTGGTCGCCCGCGGGAACGTTGGCTTCGGGGACGCCCTCGATCCAGGCGGAGGCGCCATCGATGAAGACGGCGTCGCCGGAGCCGCGGTGCAGATCGATGTCGCGGAAGCGGTCGCCGTCGCAAGCGCCGAGCGAGCGGGCAGCGGCCTGCTGGTCGATGCCGAGCAGGCTCAGACCGAGGTGGCTCGCGGCCGCGAGCTTGGGCCAGGTCGCCGAGGAGTTCTGCACGCAGAACGAGACCAGCGGCGGGTCGAGCGAAACGGGGACGAAGGTGCTGACAGCGAGACCATATGGGGTCCCGTTGATTTCGGCGCATACGGCGACGACACCGCTGGGGAAATTGGCGAACGCGCGACGGAGACCTGCTCCGTTGGCAGGAAATTCGAACTGGTCATGCATGATTCGCAGCCTTCGAGCTGGTGGTCAGTGCCTGGGCGACGGGGCGCCACCGATCACTGTACCGGTCGATTTCGCCGTCCTCATGGAATGTGCGGTCGGACAGGTAGAGCCCAGGAAGGGCGGCCGTGGCACCGATCTCGACCAGCACGGGTCTGAGCAGCAGGTCGGGAGCCAGGGCGTGGCCTGGTCCCGCGCCGAGCATCACAGGCACCGCGAGCACGTCCGCGAGCCCGGTGCCGCCGTAGAACTGCTCGAGGAACAACTTCAGTAGCCCGGTGTAGGTCGCCTTGAAGGTGGGGCTGGCGAACACCACGAGTTCCGAGTCCGCCACGGTGCGCACCGCCTCGGCCACCGCTGGGTCACCCCAGCGAGCAGACCCGGACCCAACGTGACGAGATCGATGACGGTGGCGTCCACGTCCGGGCGGAGCCCCTTCGCGACCAGTGTGGCCGCGGTCAGGGTGCGAGAGGCGGGCTTCGGATTCCCGACGACAACGGTCACTGTCACTTTCGTATCCTTTTCGCTCACATGCTGCTCGGCGGTCAGAGCACGCCGTGCAACGGCGGCGCCGTGCCGTTCAGCAGGGCACGGCCGATGTGCTGGTACTTCCAGCGCACGGGGTCGTGCAGGGTATGTGCGCGCGCGTTGCGCCAGAAGTGGTGCAAGTTCAGATCCGCCGCGGCGCTGCGCGTGCCGCCGACCTCGAACAGCGCGGCGGACACGTCGTTGGCCGCGCGGTCGGCGAGCACCTTGGCGGTCGCGACGGCCAGCGATGCCTGTGCTGCGCGATCCGCGCCGGGTTCGGTGCGGGTGGCCGCGCCGACCGACCACCCCGCGGCGGACAACGTCGCCTCAGCGGCGGTCACCGCGACGGACAGCTCACCGAAGCGTTGGATCAGCAGCGGGACCGCGCCTTGGGCGATCCGGTCGAAGAGCGGCCCGAAGATCGCATCCAGTTCGGAGTCTGTGGTGGATTTCGCCTCGATGGATGTCATCACCCCACGATCGCGCACCCCTGCGACACGCTCACGGGTTGCACGCAGCGCGATCGAAATGCCGTGCGGCGGTTGGTGTCGGTGCGCCTCGTTAGAGTTGCCGCGTGGCTGGATCGCGGTATTCGTTCACGGCGGAGGTGTGGGAACACCAAGGAGACGCCGCGTGGCACTTCGTATCGCTGCCCGAGGATATTGCCGACGAGATCGAGGAACGGTACGCGCATCGCGCGGGTGGCTTCGGCGCGGTGCGCGTGCACGTGGTCATCGGGAAGAGCCGCTGGTCGACATCGCTGTTTCCCGACAAGTCACGCGCGACCTATGTGCTGCCGGTGAAGAAGGCGGTGCGCGCCGCCGAGGGGTTGGCGACGGGTTCGGCTGCGCGGATCGAACTCACCGTCGCGTTGTGAGGCGCCGGCACGGCGGTCCCTGGCCGAGCAGTCATCCTGCGAGCCTGCCGACGAGTTCGGCACACGCTCGCGCCATCCATACGACGGCGACTGCCCTGCGTATGTCTCATATGCTCACTATTCGACCGGGCGTCCTGATGGCGGGCACCAGCCTCTGCGCTTGCTCCCGCGCCGCTTGACCGCCACCACAACGATCACCAGTACACCGATGATCACGCCGCCGAAGCCGAGGCCGAGCGCGCCGAGCAGGACGCCGACGAACCCTTGGCCGATCGCGGCGGTCACCTCTGAGGCGCCCGCCGTGGTCACCCGGTACGGTTCGCTACGCGGATCGCGGATTGTCGGTCCGGTGGATCGAGTCCGCTGGTCAGCGCCCTTGGAGAGGTTGCCCGAGCACCCCTCGGAAAGGCTGATCGGCGCCGTCGCGGAAGCTGATCGACGCCGCTCGACCGATACCGTACCGGCAGTTCGCTCAGCGCGGCTGCGCCGCCGACATGCACTCGCTGGCGATCCGACCGCTGGCGGCACGCGCCTTGTCCGCGTCCTCCTTGCTCATTCCCAGCGTCTCCTGGTCGGCGGCCTTCGCGTCGTACTTGTCGCTGATCATGACCCGCAAACCGGCCTGCGAAATCCCTTGATCCACGAACACCTTCGCGGCGCAGTCGGCGAGCTGCTGGTTCTTGAGGCCCTTGTCGTGCAGTGACTTGGCGAGCTCGGCCTGCGTCACCGTAGGCGCTGCCGTGTCCTTGTCGCTGCCGCATGCCGCGAGCACCGGCAGCGCGATCAGCGCAGCGGCGATCATGCAGATCCGCACCTGACTCCTCTTCCGTCGAATTCCCACTCGGGGGGCGTGGCCACCATAATGCCGTGCCGTGCTAGACGGTAGCCGTTCGCGGCGATCGATGCCGGTTACGTTCTCGCACAACGCGTTGCACCGGCCTATCGGGTCTCACAGATCCATCGCAGCCCGCAGCGCGGTGTCGAGCCGCTCCACAGTGTCGCTGTCCACCACGTCGACCCGCTCGGCCAGCCAACCGCGGAAGATGCGCCCGATGTTTCCCGCGTGCACCCAGCCGTGCTCCTGCACCGGAACTGCGAGAATGTCCTGCGGGTCCTCGTCGACCACCTCGGCGGCGATCAACCACGGGCGGGGAGATTCGTTGATTCCGTCACTGCTGATGAGCACGACCGTACGGCGACGCGGCGAACCATGCGGGTTGTAGATCCACAGTTCACCCCGACGCACGCATCGCCTCCTCGGCGGCCGCCAGCTCGGCCGCGTCCGCGGCGGCCTCGGAGCTCACATCCGACACCGGACCGACGCCCGCGCGCACCGCCTCGCGGCGCGCGGCCTTCGATATCCATGCCGAGGGCGACATACCCGCGCGGGCCGCGGCCTGCTCGGCGTAGGACCAGGCGGCCGCGTCCAGCGAAAGGGTGACCTTACGCGTTGCCATACCAATTATCGTACCGCTACTCGGGGCATCTCAGCGCACGGTTTCTGCTGATGTGGCAGGCGTTCCGAGGAGCCCCGCGGATCCGAACTGATGGCTGGTGACTGCTGTTAGGGTGGGTCCATTCGGACGACGACGAGTGGGGATGACCACCATGACGACGTTGCACCATCACCGGGTCGGCGCGGGGGACCCACTCGTCTTGGTGCACGGAGTCGGTAGCCGGTGGCAGATATGGGAGCCGATCATCGACACCCTCGCCACGTCACACGAGGTCATCGCGGTCGACCTGCCCGGGTTCGGCGGGTCGGCCGCGCTCGCGCACACCACCGTCGACACCCTCACCGACGCGCTCGCCGAATTCCTCGCCGCGCAAGGTGTCGATCACCCGCACCTGGCAGGCAACTCGATGGGCGGGCTGATCACGCTGAATCTGGGGGCGCGCGGTCTGGCGCGCTCGGTCACCGCGTACTCGCCGATCGGCTTCTGGCACACCGCGGGTCGTGTCTGGTGCCAGCAGTCACTGGGCAAGTCACGGGCGCTCGCGCGCATGATGCGGCCCGCACTGCCGTCCGTCCTCGGCACGGCGGTGGGCCGGACCGCCTTCCTGGCGCTGATCTTCGGTAAACCTTGGGCACTGGACGCCCAGGTGGCGGTGGGCACCGCGATCGGCGCCGCGGACGCCACCGGGTTCGATGCGGCGCTCGCCTCGTTCGCCGACGCCGAACTGCATGAAATCGGTGCGCTGGCCGACATTCCGGTCACCGTCGCGTGGGGCACCCGCGACATCCTGCTCACCTATGCGACGCAGAGCCGCAGGGCTCGCGGCGTGCTGCCGAACGCAAGGCACGTCACGCTGCACGGGAGCGGGCACTCCCCGTTTTCCGACGACCCCTCCAGCTGCGCGCAGGTCCTGCGCGAGACGATCGAGCGCGAGCGGTAGCGTCAGTTCATCGAGCGGGCGGGTCGAGCAGGGTGTCCGCGTCAGCCGCGCCCAGCAACACGCGCACCGCGTTTCCCCACCGATGCTGGAGAATTCGGTTCCGGTCCTGTTCACCGGTGAGCAGCACGCGCAGAGCGAGCCCGGTCATGATCTCGATGGTGAACTCGGTGATCGTCGGCACGCGTGGATCGTCGGGGAACTCATGGCGGAAAATGTCGCGAATGCTGTTGTGCATCAACTCGAACAACCGGGACTCCAGCGGCAGGAACGCCGCGAGCAGTTCCGGGTCGGTCCGCGCGCCGACCCGCATCTCCAGCGCAGCCCAGAACGAGGGGCCGCTGAGCATTCGGATGGTCAGCTCGACCGCCGTCGCCAGCCGGTCCGCATCCGGAGGGATCGCCCCGAATTCGCTGGTCAGCTGGGCGAATCGGCGAGCAGCGACGTGCTCGACAGCACCGGCGAGCAGATCGGCCTTGGTCGGGAAGTGATGCTGCAGGGTCCCGCGCGGCACCCCGGCCCGCTTCTGCACCGCGAGCGTGGTCGTGCCCGCGTAGCCGACCTCGACCAGGCTCTCCACCACCGCGTCCAGGAGTCGGGTGCGCATACGCGCCGTGCGCTGTGCCTGCGTATCCCGGACGCGATCCGACACGGCCCTCAGCGTCCCTGCCACTGCGGGTCGCGCTTCTGCGCGAACGCGAGCGCACCCTCGGCGGCATCCTTGGAGAACAGCGCGGGCAAGGCGATCTCGCCCTGCTTCGCGAAACCCTCCTCGACCGACCAGTCCGGCGACTCGTCGATGATCCGCTTGCTCATCGGCATCTCACCCTTCGAGGCGGCGACGAGATCCATTCCGGCGCTGAAGGTTCCACCCGCACCGGTGAGCACGAGCACGCGCGCGGCGTCGTCCGCCCCGAACTCGTCGACGGCGGCCTCGATGGCCTGCGCGGTAGCGAGATCGATGGCGTTGCGCGCCTCGGGCCGGTTGACGGTCAGCACGGTGATCGCGTCACGCCGTTCTACGAGTACCGGGTCGAGCCCACCCGCCTCCCGGCCACCACCCCTCATCGAGTCGCGCTGCGACGCTGAATTCATTGGACGCTCGTCTCGGTGAGCAAGGTGAACGTGTCCGCGGTGGCGATGTCGACGGCCGCGCCGAGCGGGTCGCCGTCGGTGCACGCCGCGATCGTGTCGGCATCGGACGCCCGAACCAGTATGCGGGTGCCCGCAGGCGTCAGCGCGCTCACCACAACGGCTTCCGGCTCGTCGGCGTGGTCCGGCGCCGGGCCCTTGCGGTAGGCGACGGTATAGGACTCGACCGTCGCGGGACCGGTATACCCGGGCTCCGGATCGCGTCGCGCCGCGGGGACGTCCACTTCGACCGCACGGAACAGCCGGGCGGGCGGCTCGGCCGAATACACGCCGACACCGTGCTTGGTGCTGTACCAGCCCAGCGCGGTCGTCAGGCCGTAGGCGTGCGGGTCGTCGCGCAGCAAGCCGGACAGCGTCGCAATCGAGTGGGTGGTGTAGTTGTTGCCCGGGCCGCCCGCGAAGGTGAGCCCGCCGGTGACCGACAGCGGCCGCGCCGGGTCATCGATCGACAGGCCGAGCGCCTCCGCGCCGACCTGCACAGCCACCGGGAAACACGAGTAGAGATCGATATGCGCGATCTCGTCGATGCCGATGCCCGCCGCGCCGAGCACCGCGCCGCCCGCTACCGCGATGGCGGGTGAGGCAGCCATGTCCGCACGCTCGGAGACGAACCACTCGTCGGTCGCGGTCGCGCCACCGTGCGGGAAGACCCAACGGTCCCTCGGCACGCCTGCCGCGTCGGCGGCGGCCGCGCTGCACAGGATCAGTCCGGCGCCCAAGTCCACCGACAGGTTCGCGACCAGCAGCTTCGGGTACGGCGTCGATACCGTCCGATTGGCGTGCGTCGGCGTCACGAGGTCGGCGACCGAGCGCACGGCGGGCTGCCACGCGTAGGGATTGCGCGCGGCGACCTCGGACAGCCGCGACCACAGCCCGCCGATTCGCTCCCGGTGCGCGGCTTCGCTCAGCCCGAGCCGGTGGCGCAGCGCCGTCTCCATCAGGGCGTAGAAGTAGACCGGGCCCCACAGGCCCGCGGCGGTCTCCATGTCCGAGTTGGGTGCGCGGTTCGAGCCGACGGTCGCGCCGGGCCGCGTGCCCTCCGGCTGTTCGGGCCAGTCCAGCACCGCGCCGGTGCGAGCGGCGGCATTCCAGGAGGCCACCGCTTCTGCGCCGGTGATCAGCGCGACGTCCGATCGTCCGTCGGCGATGTCCTGCGCGACGGTATTGAGCAACCGCTGCGGTGCGTCGCCGCCGAAGCGCACCGATTGCACCGTCCGTTTCGGAGTGGCGCCGAGGTCGGCGGCGACCAGCGCGCCGAGGTCGCCGTACGGACGGCTGACCGGAGCAACGGCCGCGATCAGGTCCGCGGAGCGCAGCAGCCGGGCGCCGACGCCGCTGTCGGCGGCCGCACGGCGCAGGGATTCGGCGGCGAGTTCGACCGGCCCGGGCAAGCCCGGCTCGCCAGGCCGGTGCACGACCTGCCCGGCACCGACAAGCACCGGCGTCCTCGGGTCCATTCCGGCTGGCAGCATTATTCCTCCGCTCCAGAACCGTCAGTATTGACGGTAACTCGAGTCCGATTAGAACAGAGGGCCCGAGGCTGGGGCAACAGGTCCGGAAGGACTACCGTCTCACGAGCGATTTCTGAGAATGAACACCAACATCGCGCTGTGGCTCGACAGCGACCGTGCCTACGTCACCCGCACCGGCCGGAACACCTCGACCGCGCACGGCGCCCTCGAGTGCGCGACCCGCCACCGGATCCCCAGAAGGCTGTCAGCAAATATTCAGCGAAGTCAGCTGGCGATCCGCCGGTCCGAGACAAATTTCGCTGTTAGCATTCTGACGATTCGCCAGCCAGTCGAAAAGTGGTGCGTGGCACACTGCGAAGGGTCTGTGTATCGCGGGACGTCTGCGTTTCGCACTGCTCTCGGCAAGAACCGGAGGGCTCACAGACATTGACCAAGACCGTATCCATACTGATTTCGGCGCTGACCGGTGTCTCGGCCTTGCTTTTCACGGCAGGCACCCCCGCCATCGCCAATCCGAACGCGATCAATCCGATTCCGGTGCTCAACGGCACCAATGGATTGCCGAATCTGGTCGGCCGCAGCAGGGCGGTCTTCCAGGTGACCGGCATGGCCAGTCCGAACAACACCCAGGACTACAATGTGCTCGGCACCGATCTCGGCATTATGTGGGACAACGGGCATGGCGAAATGCTCACCGCTTTCGGTGACAGCGCGGGCATCGGTCTCCCGAACCTGCTCGCGGGCAGCGCATGGGCCTGGCGCAGCAATATCCTCGTCCGCAGCCACACCCAGGATCCGGCCAATGGCATCTTTTTCGACAGTGTGGTCCGGGATGTGTTCGGCCAGGCTCGCGACCTGATTCCCAGCCCGAAGATTCCGTTCCTGGAGATCAGCCGGATCCCCACCGCGGGAATCTCGGTCAACGGCGTGCAGTACATGAGCATGATGTCGGTGAAGAGCTGGGACGACGTCGGCCAGTGGAGCACCAACTTCTCCGGCCTGGCCGCCTCCGGTGACAACGGCGAGACCTGGGCCGACCTGTCGGCCACGCGGCGACCGAACGAGGGCGCGGACGCAAATTTCCAGATGAACGCCTTCATGAAGGATGGCGGATACGTCTACGAATACGGCACCAGCCCCGGGCGCAACCACGCTGCCTACATCGCCCGCGTCCGCGAGACCGACATCGAGAATCTCCGCGAATACGAATACTGGGACGGCCGGGGCTGGCGCAAGAACGATGTGAATGCCGCAGTGCCGATCATGTGGGGCGTCGGTGAACTTTCGGTGAGATACAACTCCTATCTCGGACAATTCATCTCGCTCACCACCGATCCCTTCAATTCCGTGGTCATGCGCCGAGCGTCCTCGCCCGCGGGTCCGTGGAGTGATCCCGAGGTGCTGATCGATACCAGGGAATTGCCGACCGCGTACGCGCCATCGATTTTCCCGTACCAAACCGGGCGCGATCTGTACTTCCTTACCACCGTGCACAGCCAATACAACGTCGTCTTGATGCGCACGACGCTGTAGTACTCGGAGCCCTCCCGGTTCAACACGGTTCTTGACCTCAATCATGGTTCATGTATGAGGCTGAGCCGCGTTGCATCGTTTTCGTTTTCGGGAGGAACAATGGTCACCACCACCACCGACGTCCACGCATGGCTCGGTGCCAACGCCCATGCGGTCGACAGCACCGATCCCGCCTTCACCGGACCGGACCTCGACGCGCTGCTCGCACTGCTCGGCCCCGCCACGGTCGTCGGGCTAGGCGAGTCGACACGGTTCTCCCGGCAGACCTTC
Organism: Nocardia sp. NBC_01730; assembly: GCF_035920445.1. NCBI lineage: Bacteria > Bacillati > Actinomycetota > Actinomycetes > Mycobacteriales > Nocardiaceae > Nocardia > Nocardia sp. NBC_01730. Next base: position 5,684,183 of record NZ_CP109162.1, read on the forward strand.
GGGGTGCGGGAGCGGGTGTTCCGCGCCCTGGTCGAGCGGCACGGGTTCCGCGCACTGGCGATCCAGGACACCGCGCGCTCCGGCGCACGCTGGGATCGGTTCGTCACCACGGGAGCGAGCGATCCCGAAACTGTGCTCGCCGGCGCGTGGCGGCCGTGGCGAACCGGGGAAACAGTCGCGGCACTGCGGTGGATTCGTGCGTACAACCTCGCCCATCCGGCCGATCCGGTGCGGATCTTCGGTGTCGAACCGCCACTGGCCGAGCCGAGCGACTACGACGCGGTGCTCGCCTACGTGCGCGAAACCGCACCGGAGCAGTTGGCCCCGATCGATGCACACCTCGCGCTGATCCGCACCGCGCACCAGGTCGACGAGCATGTCCAGCAACACCAAGGCATCCACCCGGGCCGTCCCTTCGTCGAACACGCGCGGGCCGCGATCGCGCTGCTCGAAGCACTGCCGGACACGCAGGAACGCGCCACCGCGCTCACCCACGCGCGCCTGATCCATGACTTCCATGAGCAGAGCGTCGCGGGCCAGGGCGGTTTCGCCCGCGACGAGCGGCCCTCCGCCGAAACGCTGATCGAGTGGCAGCGCACGACGGGCGCCAAGATCGCCTACTGGGACGGGCTCGCCCACACGACCAACGTCCCCCTCCTCGCCATGGGTTCGGCCGAATTCCGCGGCGCGGGAAGTCATTTGCGCGAACACTTCGGTGCTGGATATATCTCGGTGGCCATCGGCTTCCACCACGGGGACCTGGGAATGGCCGTAGCGCCCGATCCGCTGCCCGACCTGGTCGACGCCATGCTCGGCGCGCTCGACCTGCCCGCGTACTACGTGGACCTGCACGCCGACGCGCCCGAATCGGTGCGCGGCTGGCTGAACCGACCCGCGAAAGCGCGCACCATCAGCGGCGTGTACGACCCGGCGAAGGATGCCGACGCGAACATCCGGGTGGAATCGCTCGCCGCCGCGTTCGATGTGCTGCTCCACGTGCGGGAGACCACGCCGGTGCACTGGCTGCCTGCATCCGACTGAACAGCTACACGAACGCGATCGCGGCCAGGCGATGCGCTGAGTGTTACGAGCATCCACCTGAACCGTCGCACGAACGAAGTCATCAGGCGGGCGACGCAGCGGCCCCGCAGGCATCCACCTGCGCCGCCCGCCGCACGGCCATCGGCGGGAGGATACGCAGGCCATCCTTCTGAGCGGGCCGGACGCGGGTCAGGGGCCAATAGACTCGGGATCATGGATGCGGCCGATTGGGACGAGCGTTACGCGCAAGCGGAATTGATCTGGGGCGCACCGCCGAACAGCACCGTGGTCGAGCACGTCTACGGGTTGGAGCGGCGGACGCCGCTACAACCCGCCGACCCCGAAAGCGAACCACCGGAACTCCCGCGCGCACTCGACCTCGCCTGCGGCGAAGGCCGCAACACCCTGTGGCTCGCGACGCACGGCTGGCAGGTGCACGCCGTCGACTATTCCCAGGTCGGGATCGACAAGGGCCGCACTGTGGCGTCGCGGCTGTCCCGCTCGGTTCGCGGCCGCATCACCTGGCAGTGCACCGATGTCACCAACCTGGGCGCGGCGGACATCACGGGCCCGTTCGAGCTGGTCCTCATGGTTTTCCTGCATCTACCCGCCGAGCAGCGCCGCATGGTGGTTCGCCGGGCAGCCGACCTGCTCGCTCCGGAAGGCACTCTGCTCGTCCTCGGCCACGACACCACGAACCGGACCGATGGTTTCGGCGGCCCACAGGACCCGGCCATCCTCTTCACCCCTGACGATATCGTCGCCGACCTCGGCCCCGCGGCCGCCGCCCACCGCATCCGAATCCGCATCGCCGACCGAGTCTTCCGCCCGACCGAAACACGCGACGCCATCGACGCCCTCGTCATCGCCACGCGCCCCACCGACTGATCCTGCGACGAGCGGTTGTGGAGACCTCTTTCTTCCACGATGCCGCGGCCATGCGCCAGCCGTGATGTCAGCACCAGCGAGCGAGCCAGGGGGTGACGGTGTCGGCGATGAAGTCGAAGCCGGCGCCGAAGGAGTGGGGCTGACCGGGGATGACACAGACTTCGGCGGCGTCGGCGGGGTCGGGGATACCGAAGGGGTCTTTGGCGCCGTTGATGACCACTACCTCGATGGCTCCGGCAGCGAGGAGTTCCTCGCGGCGGGACTTCTCCGGTTTTCCGGGTGGGTGCAGGGGGAATGAGAGCGCAAGCACGCCGCGTGCGCCGGCCGCGACAGCCGTGCGACAGGCGACCCTGGCTCCGTTGCTGCGCCCGCCCTGGATCAGGGGGATGCGCTTGCGGCCGCGCAGGTGGGCGACGATTTCGAGCCACGCCTCGTCCTGCTTGACTACCGAACCGGGCGCACGACGACCAGCGACCCGATACGGTTGCACAACCCTTGCGACCGCACCGCCCATCCGCAGCGCCGAATCACGCACCACGAGAAGATCTTTCGCATCGACCCCGCCGCCGGAACCATGCGTGAGCAGCAGTAGGAACGCGGGTTTGCGGGGTTGTTCGAGCTCGATCTCAGCCGGTCCGGCACTCGTCTCGATTCGCACACCCCACGGTAGCTGTGTTTTTGGCCGCGCGGGCGCGGCGGGTTCGCGGCCCCCTTGTGGCTCGCGTCCGAGCGGCCGACGCTGGCGACTTCGTCGCGGACGCGTCGGCCGCTCGGACGCGAGCCGGGCCGCGAACAGGCAATGCCCGGTCTCGCTGCGCTCGGAAGCGGGGGGTTGGGCCGGTGTGGTTGCGAGAGGCGGGCGTGGGACCCGGATGGTCGGGGCATACCGGTGGGGTGACGGCCGGTGCAACGTTGTCGTAGACGCGACAGCATGATGCGAGCCTGCTCGCGAGAGCCGTCGTGTTTATCGCGTCACATTGCACGCTTCGCTCTTTGCCGACTCATTACCGGTCGGTAATATGATCCATAAGTTACCCGCGGGTAGTATGCGGAAAACCGGCACGACTACCCGGTGGAGCGAACAACGGGCGGGAACGGCATCCAACCGACCGCACCCGAACTCAACGGAGAGAGCACTGAGATGGGTCACTACAAGAGCAACGTCCGCGACCTGGAGTTCAACCTCTTCGAGGTCCTCGGCCTCGGCTCCATCCTGGACAGCGGCGCCTACGGCGACCTCGACACGGACACCGTCAAGGAGATGCTCAACGAGGTGCGCCGCCTCGCTGAGGGCCCGCTCGGTGAATCGTTCGCCGACGGCGACCGCAATCCGCCGGTCTTCGACCCCGCGACCCACACGGTCACGCTGCCCGAGTCCTTCAAGAAGAGCTACCGCACCATCCAGGACGGCGGCTGGGATCGGCTGGGCGTCGCCGAGGAGCTCGGCGGCATGCCGGTCCCGCGCGCGGCCTACTGGGCCATCGCGGAACTACTCCTTGGCGCGCAGCCGGCCGCCTTCATGTACGCCGCGGGCGCCGGCTTCGCGAACATCTTCTACAACAACGCCACCGAAGAGCAGAAAGGTTGGGCGAAGATCGCCGCCGACCAGGGCTGGGGCGCCACCATGGTGCTGACCGAGCCCGATGCCGGTTCGGACGTCGGCGCAGGCCGCACCAAGGCCATCGAGCAGGAAGACGGCTCCTGGCACATCGAGGGTGTGAAGCGATTCATCACCTCGGGCGACGCCGACGACCTGTTCCCGAACATCATGCACTTGGTGCTGGCGCGTCCCGAGGGCGCAGGCCCTGGCACCAAGGGCCTTTCGCTGTTCTTCGTACCGAAGTTCCACTTCGACCACGAGACCGGCGAGCTGGGCGAGCGCAACGGCGTCTTCGTCACCAACGTCGAGCACAAGATGGGCCTGAAGGTCTCCGCCACCTGCGAGGTCACCTTCGGCGGTCACGGGGTCCCGGCCACGGGCTGGCTGGTCGGCGAGGTACACAACGGCATCGCACAGATGTTCGACATCATCGAGCACGCGCGGATGATGGTGGGTACCAAGGCCATCGCGACCCTGTCGACCGGCTACCTGAACGCCCGCGACTATGCCAAGGAGCGGGTGCAGGGCGCCGACCTGACCCAGATGACCGACAAGGCCGCGCCCCGCGTGACCATCTCCCACCACCCGGACGTGCGTCGTTCGCTGGCGACCCAGAAGGCGTACGCCGAGGGCCTGCGCGCGGTGTACCTGTACACCGCCGCCCACCAGAACGCCGATATAGCGCAGCACGTCTCGGGCGCCGACGCCGATCTGGCCGCGCGGGTGAACGACCTGCTGCTGCCGATCGTCAAGGGCGTCGGTTCCGAGCGGGCCTACCAGTACCTGACCGAGTCGCTGCAGACCTTCGGTGGTTCCGGCTTCCTGCAGGATTACCCGATCGAGCAGTACATCCGGGACGCGAAGATCGACTCGCTGTACGAAGGCACCACCGCCATCCAGGCGCAGGACTTCTTCTTCCGCAAGATCGCCCGTGACCGCGGCGCCGCGCTGGCCCACGTGGCCGGCCAGGTGCAGAAGTTCATCGAGTCCGAGGCGGGCAACGGCCGCCTGAAGGCCGAGCGCAAGCTGCTGGCCACCGCGCTGGAGGACGTGCAGGCCATGGCCGCCACGCTCACCGGCTACTTGATGGGCGCCCAGGAGCAGCAGACCGAGCTGTACAAGGTCGGCCTCGGTTCGGTGCGGTTCCTGCTCGCGGTCGGCGACCTGCTCATCGGTTGGCAGCTGCTGCGCCAAGCCGAGGTCGCCATCGCGGCGCTCGACGGTGTGGTTTCGTCCGACTCGCAAGCAGGCGGCACGGGTACCGACAAGGCGTTCTACCAGGGCAAAATCGCGGTAGCGCAGTTTTTCGCGCGCAACATCCTGCCCGAGCTGACCGCCACTCGCGCCGTGCTGTCCACCCTGGACAACGACATCATGGAACTGGACGAAGCCGCCTTCTGACGGTTCACACAACCCGCGTACGACACAACGGCCCGGAGATTTCTCCGGGCCGTTTGTCGTGTCGCGGCCGGCCCGGACCCGCGTACCGCCCCAACGGCTGGGCCGACCCGGGCAGCCTGCCCGCGCCGGAGGACATCCCACGCGGCGGACACCTGGTGCACGATCCCGCGGCAAACCAGATCCGCCGGATGAGCGTGCGGGTCTACCGTCCTGGCACGGCCGTGGTGGCTGTACCGATTGGTGACAATCGCCCGAACGACCGGGATCGCCCGCCGATGTACGGGACATAGCGGCCGCGAGCAGGCACAATGTCCGGGCAGACCGGCGCAAGAGAAGGGACTGTCCGGATGACTCGATCGCTGTCCGCTCTCGCCAGAGCCGGTGCGCTCGCCGCGGTCCTCTCGCTCGCCGTGGCAGCGCCCGCCATAGCCGACCCGAACAACGTCATGCCGATCCCGGCGCTCAACGGCATCCACAGCCTGCCCGAGCTCCCCGGCCCGACGAAGGCCGTGTACCAGGTGACCGGCATGGACAGCCCGAACCGCACCCAGAATGTCAACGTGCTCGGCACCGACCTCGGCATCATGTGGGACGACGGCAGCGGCCGGATGATCACCGCCTTCGGCGACAGCGCCGGTCTGGGCTTCCCCAACCTCCTCGCGGGCAGCATCTGGGCCTGGACCAGCAATGTGCTGTTCCGCAGCTCCGACCACAACCCGTCCGACGGAATCGTCTTCGACGACGTCGTGCCGAATCCCTTGCCGAGCCCCAAGATCCCCGGCATCGAAATCAGTTTCATTCCGACCGCGGGCATTTCGGTAGGCGGCGTACAGTACATGAGCCTGATGTCGGTCCGGGAATGGGGCGACAACGGCAAATGGAGCACCAACTTCTCCACCTTCGCCGCCTCCCGCGACGGCGGCGCCACCTGGTCTCAACTCGCCACAACCCGCCGCGCGAACGTCGACGGCCACGAGAAGTTCCAGCAGAATGCCTTTGTGAAGGCCGGGGGCTACGTCTACCGCTACGGCACCCCTGCCGGGCGCAACAACCCAGGGTTCGTATCCCGCGCCAGCGAGTCCGACATCGCCGACCTCGACGCCTACGAGTACTGGGACGGTCGCGCGTGGAAACCCGGCGACGCCAAGACCGCGGCCCCCGTCGTCGGAGACGTCGGTGAAATCTCGGTCATGTGGAACGGCTACCTCCGCCAGTTCGTCATGCTGACCACCGACCCGGCCAACAGCGTCGTCATGCGCACCGCCCCCGCCCCCGAGGGGCCGTGGAGCGAGCCCCGCGTCCTCATCGACGCCCGCGCTCTGCCCACCGCCTACGCACCGATGATCTTCCCGTACCAAACGGGCAGCGATCTCTACTTCATGGTCACCCAGCACACCCAATACAACGTGCTGCTGATGCGAACGCCGCTCTGATCTCTATTCGCTCATTCGCATTTCACCACTGGTACCGGGTCGTATTTGACCGTGCGGGTTTTGCGGGAGACTTCGCGCCCCGTCTTGCGGTCGGTGATGATGCGGGTGTCGGAGACGGTGAAGCCCGGGGCGCCCTCGGTGGCGATGCAGTCCTTGCCCTTGGGCAGGGTGATGGTAGTGGGCTCGGTCGGCTTGGCGCGCTCGCCGGTGACGGATTCGACATCGACCGTCTTGGTGCCCCATAGCCGGACGGTGATCTCCGAGTCGGTGGTGAACGCCTCGATGTAGACGCCAGTTCCGGTGTTGTTGCGGAATTTCAGGTCGATCGCGCCGTCGAAGACGGTGGCCTCGCGGGCGGCCGGATAGCGGGAGATGTAGTAGCTGTGCTCGGTGTGGCCCGCGTCCTCCAACCCGGCGAAGTACGCGGCGTTGTAGAGCGTGGTGGCGAACTGGCTGATGCCGCCGCCGACGGCGGTGCTCGGGCGGCCGTGGTCGATGATGCCGGACTCGACATATCCCTCGGCGGTGCCGCGGGGGCCGGTGAAGTCGTTGAGCGAGAACGTGTCGCCCGGCTTCACGATCGCGCCGTTGACCTTCCTGGCCACCGTGCGGATATTGACGCCGGAAGGGCCGCTGAAGCCGCTGGTGGTGAACGAACCCATGGTTTCGACGACGCCGAGGGCCTGGACCGCTTCGGTGGTCAGTTTCGGTTCGACTCGCTCGTAGACCGCCTGCCCGGTCCGCTCACCCGGCGCGACCAGCAGCGCGGTGAACTGCTCGAGTGTCTTGGGCCAGTTGACCTTGTCGCCGACAACGGCGGGAACGACCGTCGGCTTGCCGCCGGACAGCGCGAACGTCGCGTCCTTCGGCTCGACTTCGGAGGGCGCGAGCTGCGGCGCCAGCAGTCCGATGGCGGCATCCTGGTTGACGGTCACGGTGAGACCACCCTGACCGTCCGGCCCGAAGGTCAGCACGGATGCGGTCTGCTCCGGTTCGAGCCTGGCCGCCGCGCCCTTGCCCGCGAACGTGATCGGCGCCCGCACGGCGGGCTCGGCGATCTCGCGCAGTGCCCGGTCGACCGCCTCGGGACGCACGTTCAGCGGTGCGGGAACAACCGGGAGATCCAGCGGTGCACCAGTGATCCAGTTGTCGACCAGCGCCGCACGTGCGGCGGCGAGGTCGAGCACCCGTCCAGGAACCGGTGGCACCGCGACGGGTCTGTCCTTGTCGAACTGGATGGTGCCCTCGACCGACGGGCGGTCGTAGACCCGCAGGTCGGTCAGCTGGCGGTCCAGGGTGGGATCGTCGATCTTGCTGGCGATCGCGACATCGCGGGTCGTGAAGAAGGAGGTGAGCCTGGTGATCGGGTTGAGCGGCTGCGTACCGATCCGCGACCAGGTGCCGTCCCAGTCCACGGCGAGCCCCGCGGCGCTGGGCACGAGACGGGTCTGCACGTCACCGATGCGCAACGGCAGTTCGCTGCCGGATCTGGGTTCGAGCTCGGCGCGCAGCGCGGCATCGGCCGCGGCCGTGTTCATGCCCCCGACGTCCACGCCTGCGACAACTGTGCCGCGCGGCACGTCACCCGAGGACAGCACCCAGTCCACCGCATAGCCGAGGCCGGCCACCGCGAGCACAGCGCCAACTGCGATGCCCGCCCGGCGTACCACCGCGATATCGAGGCGCTTGGGCGGCGGGTTGGCGATCGGACGGCGTCCAGGTGCACGGCGGGGGGCGGGCGGCACGGGCCGCCGACCGGCTTGCAGAGGTTGGGTCGGCGCCGAACCGCCATCCCATTCGCCCGACTGGTCCGGTTCGTGGGACCGGTCCGGCCCGAGGAACTGACGTAGGCCGACGTCGCCACCCGGTTGTGGGCCGCGGGGTCCGGTGCTCGGCTGGCTCGTCACGAACCGTCCTCCCCATTCGATTGAATTGGAAACTCGCACAACGCAAGTCCCCGCCAACGATAGTGGTCCTTGCCGACAACGTCCGCGAGCGGAATCTGCAGCAAACCTCGTGCAAAGAACCGGGTTGCACATACGAAAGCGGCTCCGCACAGTTGCCGGGTCGGGGGTCTGGCAACTGCGCGAAGCCAACCTGTTTATCCAACGGGGGCCAGCAGGCGTTACACACGCCAGACGAATTGTGATCCGATCCACGCGGGACAATCGACCACGACCTCTCGCCACCGGAGTTCGCCACATTACGAGGGAGATGGATGGCATGCAGCTGGGAATGATCGGCCTGGGCCGGATGGGCGCCAATATCGTGCGCCGCATCGTCGAGGACGGACACACCGCCGTCGGCTACGAACGTCGCCCCAAGCACATCGACGAACTGCGCGAAGAGCTGGGTGACAGCTTCCAGGGCTGCACCGAACTCGCCGATTTCGTGAGCAAGCTCGAGACACCGCGCGTGGTGTGGGTGATGATCCCCGCAGGCGCGACCGGCGCGGTGATCGACCAGGTGGCCGAACTGCTCGAGCCCGGCGACATCGTCATCGACGGTGGCAACAGCCGCTACCACGAGGACCTCGAGCGGGCCGCGCAGCTGAAGCCCAAGGGCATCCACTACCTGGACATCGGCACCTCGGGTGGCGTGTTCGGCCTGACCCGCGGCTACTGCCTCATGATCGGCGGCGAGGCCGAGCAGGTGAAATACCTGGACCCGCTGCTGAAATCCATCGCGCCGGGCCTGGACGCGGCCGAGCGCACGCCGGGACGCACCGGTGAGCCATCCACCGCCGAGCAGGGTTACCTGCACTGCGGACCAGCGGGCGCAGGGCACTTCGTGAAGATGGTGCACAACGGTATCGAGTACGGCGCGATGGCCGCCTACGCCGAGGGTCTGAACATCCTGCACAAGGCGAACTACGGCGCCGCGCACGCGGGCGAGTCCTCCGCGGAGGAGACGCCGCTGGAGCACCCGGAGTACTACCAGTACGACATCGACGTACCCGAGGTCACCGAGGTGTGGCGGCGCGGGTCGGTGGTCGCCTCGTGGTTGCTGGACCTCACGGCGACCGCGCTGCATGCCGACCCGAGCCTGGAGTCGTTCGGCGGCCGGGTGTCGGATTCCGGCGAGGGCCGATGGACGGTCGAGGCGGCGATCGACACCGGCGTGCCTGCGCCGGTTCTGTCGGCCGCCTTGTTCGCGCGGTTCTCCTCGCGAGGCGAGTCACTGTACGCGGACAAGGTGCTCTCGGCGATGCGCCTGGCATTCGGCGGGCACAACGAGCTGCCTGGGAAGTAACTGGCAACGAACGTGGCCCCCGACCGGAACTTCCGATCGGGGGCACGTTCGTTGTGCGGGTGTTACCGCTCGACGATGGCGACCACGCCCTGGCCACCCGCGGCGCAGATGGAGATCAGCGCACGGCCGGACCCCTTCTCCGCCAGCAGCTTCGCGGTGGAGGCGACGATGCGGCCGCCGGTCGCGGCGAACGGGTGACCGGCCGCCAGCGAGGAACCGTTGACGTTGAGCTTGCTGCGATCGATCGAACCGAGCGCGCCGTCCAGGCCGAGCCGCTCCTTGCAGTAGGCGTCGGACTCCCACGCGGCCAGGGTGGCCAGCACCACGGAGGCGAACGCCTCGTGGATCTCGTAGTAGTCGAAGTCCTGCAGAGTGAGGCCGTTACGGGCGAGCAGCCGCGGCACCGCGTAGGTCGGCGCCATCAGCAGGCCGTCGGGGCCGTGGATGTAATCGACCGCGGCGACCTCGCTGTCGATCAGGTGGGCCAGCACCGGAAGGTTGTGCTCGGCGGCCCACTCCTCGCTCGACAGCAGCACCGCGGAAGCGCCGTCGGTGAGCGGGGTGGAGTTGCCCGCGGTCATGGTCGCGTCACCCGCCTTGACACCGAAGACCGGCTTCAGGGTGGCCAGCTTCTCGACCGAGGAGTTCGGGCGCAGGTTGTCATCGCGAGTCAGCCCGAGGAACGGGGTGATCAGGTCGTCGAAGAAGCCGCGATCGTAGGCGGCGGCCATGTTCTTGTGCGAGAGGTAGGCCAGCTCGTCCTGCGCCGCGCGGGGGATGCCGAATTCCTTGGCGGTGATGGCGGCGTGCTCACCCATGGACAGACCGGTGCGCGGCTCGGCGTTGCGCGGGATCTCGATGCCGAGCATGCTCGGGCGCAGCTGGCCGACCAGTTTGAGGCGGTCCTTGTTGGTCTTGGCGCGGTTGGCGTCGAGCATCCACTCGCGCAGGCCATCGCTGACGCCGATCGGTGCGTCCGAGGTGGTATCGGTGCCGCCGCCCACGCCGGCCTCGATGCGGCTCGCGGCGATCGCGTCACCGACGGTGGCGATCGCCTGGAGTCCGGTGCCACAGGCCAGCTGAAGATCGTGTGCCGGGGTGTAGGGGCTGAGTTTGCTGCCGAGCACGCTCTCCCGGATCAGGCCGTGCTCCCCGACCCGCTTCAGGACGGCACCGCCGACGACCATGCCAAGCCGCTCACCCTGCAGGCCGAAGCGGCTGACAAGGCCGTCCAGCGCGGCGGTGAACATGTCCTGGTTGGAGGCGTGCGCGTACGCCTTGTCGGAGCGAGCGAACGGAATCCGGTTGCCGCCAACGATCGCGACCGGACGGGTGGTCTTACCGGTTTTGGGGGTGCTTTTCGCCGAACGGGCTTTGCTGGTCACTCGAGTCTCCAAGGTCTCGTGGATGGATGTCTCGGCGGCCCGATGTCGGCGTGGAGGATCCACGCGGATCGGCGCCCCGCCGCGATTGTTTACATTAAACTTACTCTGGAGTAAGTTTAATGTCGACACTGCACCCCGCAAAAGTGCGCCAGCAGACCGCGCCGGGGCGACCCCAGACCGAGAGACAGAACTCAGAAAAGGTAGGAATAGTGGCAGCCAGCAAAAGCAAGGGTGCTCCCAACCTCTACGGATCGTTCGTACAGTCCGCCCCCGGCGCGTTCCTGGCAGGCAAGCTCGGCCTGCCGCAGCCGGAGAACCTGCGTCGCTACGTCAAGGGCCAGCCGCCGCTGCCCGGTCCGGTGCTGATCGGCGGCAAGGGCCGTGTTGCCGAGCCGGTCCGCGCTCTGCTGTCGGATTACACCTTCGCCGACGCGCCGAGTACCGGCACCAAGTACGGCGCCCTGGTGTTCGACGCCACCGGCATCGGCTCGATCGAGGACCTCTCGCAGCTGTTCGAGTTCTTCCAGCCCGCCATGCGCAGTGTCACACCGTCCGGGCGGATCGTGGTCATCGGCACCACGCCCGAACTGACGTCGAGCGTGGACGAACAGATCGCGCAGCGCGCGCTGGAGGGCTTCACCCGCTCGGTCGGCAAGGAGCTGCGGCGCGGCTCGACTGCCCAGCTGGTGTACCTGCACCCGGCGGCGTCGGCCGCCGCGACCGGCTTGGAGTCGACCCTGCGTTTCCTGCTCTCGGCCAAGTCGGCATTCGTCGACGGCCAGGTCATCCGGGTCGGCAAGGACGACGCGTCCGCCCCAGCCGGCTGGGATCGCCCGCTGGACGGCAAGGTCGCCGTGGTCACCGGGGCGGCGCGCGGCATCGGCGCCACCATTGCCGAGGTATTCGCCCGCGACGGCGCGCAAGTGATCGTGGCCGACATCCCGGCGGCGGGTGAGGCGCTGTCACAGACCGCGAACAAGGTCGGCGGCACCGCGCTCGCGCTCGACGTCACCGCCCCCGACGCCGCCGAGAAGCTGGCCGAGTTCGCCACGGAACGGTTCGGCGGCATCGACATCATCGTGCACAACGCGGGCATCACCCGTGACAAGTTGCTGGCGAACATGGACGAGGGCCGCTGGAACTCGGTCATCAACGTGAATCTCGCCGCGCCGCACCGGATCACCGAGGGCCTGGTGGCTAAGGGGGCGCTGAAAGCGGGCGGTCGCGTGATCGACGTGTCCTCGATCGCGGGCATCGCGGGCAACCGCGGCCAGACCAACTACGGCGCCTCCAAGGCAGGCGTCATCGGCATGGTCGACGCCGAGGCGCCGAAGCTTGCGGAGAAGGGCATCACCATCAACGCCGTCGCGCCCGGCTTCATCGAGACCGCGATGACCGCCGCCATCCCGCTTGCCACCAGGGAGGCGGGCCGCCTGATGAGTTCGCTGCTGCAGGGCGGCCAGACCGTCGACGTGGCCGAGACCATCGCGTACTTCGCGAGCCCGGCCTCGAACGCAGTGACCGGCAACATCGTTCGGGTCTGCGGGCAGAGCCTGATCGGGGCATGATGACGCAAACGATCTCGCTGACCGAACCGCCGAAGAACACCAGTCTGTTCGTCAAGGCCGCGCTCGGCGCGGTGCCGCTGGTATCGGCGCGCAAGTCGACGGTGCCGGACCGCGCCATACAACTCGACGGGCTGCGCGTGGATCCGGATCACCTGGCCGCCTATTGCCGGGCGGCCGGTCTGCGGTTCGGCGACGCGCTGCCGCTGACCTATCCGTTCATCCTCACCTTCCCGCTGGCCATGCAGCTGGTGGTGGCGCGGGACTTCCCGTTCGTCGCGGTGGGCGCGGTGCACGCACAGAACCTGATCGCGCGCACCCGCGACATCTCGGTGAGCGAACCGCTGGACATCCGCACGCACGTCGAGAACCTGCGCGAGCACCCGAAGGGCCTGCTGGTCGACGCGATCAGCGACGTGAAGGTGGGGCGCGAGCTGGTGTGGCACCAGGTCACCACGTTCCTGCACCAGCAGCGGACCTCGCTGTCTGGCGGCCCGAAGCCGGAGCCCAAGCCGGACGAGGTTCCACCGCCGCCGCTGCGCACGCTTCGGGTGGACCAGAAGACGATCACCCGGTACGCGTCCGCGTCCGGTGACCGCAATCCGATCCACACCTCCGCGTTGGGCGCCAAGGCATTCGGCTTCCCCAAGGCGATCGCGCACGGCATGTGGTCGGCGGCGACCGTCCTCGGTGCTGTCGAAGGCCGCATCCCGGAAACGACCACCTACGAAGTCAAGTTCGGCAAGCCGATACTGCTGCCCTCCACCGTGAACCTGTACGCCGACCAGGTCGACGGCGGTTGGGATCTGGCACTGCTCCACCCGAAGAAGGGGTACCCGCACCTGACGGCTACTCTGCGCTGAGCGAACCCGATGGCCGGAGCCGCATCCCGATTCGCGCGAATCGGGATGCGGCTCCGGCCATTCCCATGCTCTGCCGGAATGGCGGGCAACCGGATCAGCAGTCACAGCCGCAGTCACAGCAACCGCAATCACCGCAGCTACAGCAATCGCCGCCGCAGCTACAGCATTCGCCGCAGCCCTCGCAGTCGCAGTCCTTGATCCAGGCGTCTTTGCGTTCACCGGTGCAGGGCTGGGTGTGGTCGGCGCAGCAGGCGTAACCAGTGCAGTAGGCCCCCAGGACGAGCGCGAGGGATGCACCGATACCTGGGCGGGTCGGCGGGCGATGTCCGGTGCGGCGGGCGTGGGCATGCGGCAGACCGGCGGTGTCACGGGAGGCTGAGCAGGTGTGCGCGACAACCGTCCCGATACCGCTGCCGAGTCGTCGCAGCACCGAAGTCAGCGGATCGAGCAGCATCCAGCGCACGGTGGGCACTCGGCTCAGCTCGGCCGCCGCGATCGCCGCGCGCAGGCTCGAATTCGATTGCCGCAGCAGATCGTAGGCCTCGGGCACAGTTGTTCCGGTGGCCGCCAGCGGGTTGAAGTGGTCCCGTGCAAGGTCGTCGTCATAGTCCGCGACGGCGTCGGCCAGATGTGCGATCCGGCCGAACTGCCACCCCGCTTCGCGGAGCGCGTCGACGTTCTCCGGACGGTCGGCCAATACGGCGGTATGGGCGAAGAACTCCGACGCGCACAGCTGGGTCGGCGCGGTCAGCCGGGTCAGCGGGTCGGCCGACGGCGCCATCGCCGAACACCAATGTGCCGACGCAGCAAGCGGTTCCGGTACGAACTCCGCGGTCAGGCTCGAATTGTCTACGGAGGCCAAGTCTTTCGGCGCTTGCTCCAGGTGCACCTGGGCGCCGAGCGCGGCGACGAGCGGTTCGACGTCGAGACCGATCCGCGCCGCGCTCGCGCGTGCTTCCCCAGCCCAGCGCGTCGCCGCCTTGGACAACGGCCCGCGGGTGAGCGCGGCGACGTCCCCGTCGTCCACGTGGTCGCGAATCTTGGCCGCCGCCAACAGCAACGAGGCGGTGGTTGCGAGCTGGACGCCGGGGGAGTCCGCGGTCGCCACCGACGCACGTCGCATCCCACGCAGCGGGCAGGGCGCGGCGGTGGTGCGTGCCGCCGAGCCGGACTGCGCCTCGGTGAGCATGCTCAACACGAGCGCGTCCTTGTTGGTGGTGGCACGAGCGAGCTGACCGTGCCCGTCCCGCAGCCCGAGACACAACCCGCATAGCTGCGTGCGCCACTCGGCCGCGTCGATTCCATACTTCTGAGCGCCGTGTGCACACGGCCTGAGCAACCCGAACACTTCCGCCCCGTTTCTCCCGGCTCGCTCGAATGAGCCGGTCCGCGTTTCTGAACCCCAGCACTCTGGCAGGCTGTCTGCCTGGTGGCAACTGGTGCGTTCGCCGAAGGAGGGACGGGCGGACTACTCGGCCTTCTTCCGGCCGGCCAGACCGCGCCAGGCCAGATCGTCGAGGAGGTCGACGGCCTCGGCGACCTCGATTCGGCCGCTGGACAAGCGGTCTGCGATGGCCTCGCCCGCGCCGATCACGGCGACCGCGACGACGTCGAAGTTCGTGCCGGGCTCCGCGTGCTTGGCGCTGGACTCGAGCAGTTTGGCGGTCAGCTCGATGACGCGCTCACGAGCGTTCTCGATCTCCGACGCGAACGCTTGCTGGCCGATGGCCTGACGGTAGAGCACCTGCCAGGAGCGGCGATTGCGGTCGACGAAGCCGAGGAACCCCTCCAGTGCGGTGCGGACCTGCTCGTGCGGCGACAGCAAAGGGTTGCCCGCGGGCGCGACGGACTCGATGAACCGTAGCCCCTCGCGCTGGATGCACGCGCGGAACAGTTCGTCCTTGGAGCCGTAGTACAGGTACAACATCGGCTTCGAAATCTTCGCCTCGGCGGCGATGGCATCCATCGACGTGTCGTGGAAGCCCTTACGCGAGAAGACCTCCACGGCGGCGTCGAGCATCTGCTGCTCACGAACCGCCCGTGGAAGTCGCTTCGTTCCGCCCGCCATCCACACTCCTACCACATGGTGAGTCTCATATCTTACTCCAAGGTAAGTTCCGGGGTTCCGATTCTCTCCCCCACACCCGGCTTCGCCGGGCGGCGCGCGTCAGCAGCGCGGCAGCGAACCCTTGTAACCGGCCATACGCAGCACCGAGGCATCCACCTGCGCCATGGACATGCGTCCACTCGATACGGCCTGTTCCAGCCGGTCGAGCACCTGGGGCACCGCGTCAGTGGTGATCCACAGGGCGTTGTCGGCACCGGCGAGTAGTGCGGCCTCGACCGCGTCCTCGATCGACATCCGGCTACTGATCGCGGCCATGCCGCCAAGGTCGTCGGTGAAGATCGGCCCCTGGAAGGGTGCTGCGCCGTAACCCTGGCCCTCCCGCAGCAGCGCCATCGCCTGCGGGCTGATGCTGGCCGGAACGTTCGGAGTGGTCAGGCCCGGCACGTCCAGGTGGCCGACCATCACGGCCGCGCCCGAGCCGATCAGGTCGCGAAACGGCACGAGGTCGATGGTCTGCATCGCGTCCAGCGGCGGGGTACGGACCGCGCCGGTGTGCGAGTCGCCGGAGCCGGAGCCGTGCCCGGGGAAATGCTTTATCACCGTGCCGACGCCGACCTCGCGCATCGCGCGGATGTAGGCGTCCGCGTAGCGCGTGACGACGGCAGGGTCGTCGGAGAAGGAGCGGTCACCGATCACTGCGTCATCGGGCTGGCTGCTGACGTCGACATCGGGGGCGAAGTCCACCGTCACGCCGAGGTCCTTCAAGGCCCGACCCCTGGTCAGGGTCGCGTCATAGAACTGCTCGGGGGTCATGGTCTGCGCGGTCACGCGAGCCGACGGCGCGGGCCCGATCAGGTCGCGGACCCGGGAGACGCGGCCGCCCTCCTCGTCGATGGTTACCATCAGCGGCACCTTGGCGACCTGTTTTACCTGCGCGATCTCACCCGAACCGAGTAGCGCCTGGTCGGTCCAACCACCGACGAAGATGCCACCGACCTGCTCGGTACGCACCACGTCGGTGGCGTCCGCGGCGCCGGTGACGCCGACTGTCAGCAGCTGGGCCAGCTTCTCCCGGGTCGTGAACTGCGCGAGATACCCCGCAGTGCAATCCTGCCGAGCCGGTGCCGTGACCGGTGTGGCGGCGGCAGTCGTCGCATCCGGCGTGGTGGCCCGCGACGACGTCGAATCGGTGGAGCCGCCGCCCGAACACGCGGTCGCGACAGCGGCGAAAACGGCAAGCACGAGCAGAGGCGTCTTCCGCATGGGCATCAACGGTACTCGGGGGGTAATAGCGGAGACCAGCCGCTACGCCCTACCGGGACAAAGACCGGCCGCACGCAAGTTCGACCGCGTATGCGCAGGTCTTCCGCGTGCGCCACTCGGGTTCATCCGGGGTCGGCGAGGGTAATCTCGAGGTATCGCCGGAGTCTCCCATCAGGAGGTCATCGTGCCCTGCGATCTCATGCTCATCGCCTACGACGGTTCGGAGAATGCCAAGCGGGCCATCGAATACGCCGGGCGGTTCCTCAGCGCGAATCGGGCGATCGTGCTGACCGCGTGGGAACCCCTGGTGCGCCAGGCCGCACGCCTCTCGGGGCTGTCCGGTGTCATGCAACCGGATTGGGTGCCCGACGACGAGATCGAGGATGTGGCCTACGTCGACGCCCGCACCACCAACACCGAGGGTGTGCTGCTGGCCGAGTTCGCGGGCCTGAACGCCGAGGCGCGCACCGCCGAATGCACGACAACGATCTGGAACGCCATCGTCGAATGCGCCGACGAGTTGGATGCCGACATCATCGTCGCGGGCACCCGCGGCGCCACCGGCATCCGCGCCTTGCTGCACAGCAGCGTCGCCGACGCCGTGCTCAAGCACTGCCACCGACCCGTCCTCCTCGTCCCACCCGGAAAAACCGCGTAATCGGCCGCCGGGTGACACACCATGGCGAGGTCTCCCGCGTGTGCCGCAGCATGTGCCGCTCGTGAGATTTCGGTCGCTCTGGGCGGGGTGTGGAGCGTGGGCGGGGTTAGGGTCGGGGAACTATGGATGGATTCCTGCTCGCTCAGCCCGACAGCGTCGTGCGGGCGTACGGCAGCCGGGTCGCCTTCGACGAAGCGGACCGGGCCGTGGCGGCGCTGCGGGACAAGACCGCGGAGCTGATCGTCGGCGCGCTACCCTTCGATCCGCGTCGTCCAGCCGCGCTGAGCGTGCCCGAACGCGCCGAGCACACGGCAGGCCCCTGGCGGCCCGCCGCACTTCCCGACCTGCCCGTCGTGCAAGTCGTCACCGAGATACCGAGCCCGGCAGAGCATGTGGCGCGGGTGACGAAACTGGTTGAGCAGCTGAATGATTCGGCGCAGCCGCTGCGTAAGATCGTCGCGGCGCGTTCCGTGCTGGCCGAGGCGCGGGCGGCGCTGGACCCGGAACTGGTCGCCGGACATCTGCTGACCAGGCATCCCCACGCGAACGTGTTCACGGTCGACCTGACGCCCGCGGGACGGACTGGAGCGACGCTGGTGGGCGCCACACCCGAGGTGTTGATCAGCCGCCAGAGCGACACGGTCACGCTCCGTCCGCTGGCCGGTACCCTGCCGCGGCGCGCCGACCCGGACGCAGACACCGCGCAGGCCCGAGAACTTTTGGCCAGCACCAAGAACCGGGACGAGCACGCGTTCGTGATCGACTGGATCCGCGAGCGACTCGACCCGGTCTGCTCCGAGCTGTCCATTCCGGACGGCCCGGAACTGATCAACACCCACGAAGTGTGGCACCTCGCGACGCCGATCACCGGACGCCTGCGCAACGCCGCGACCACCGCGCTCGACCTGGCCTTGTTGCTGCACCCGACGCCCGCGGTCTGCGGCACCCCGACCGGCCTCGCGCTCGACACCATCGCGGACATGGAGGAGGACCGCGGGTTCTATGGCGGAGCCGTCGGTTGGTGCGACGCGAACGGCGACGGCGCGTGGGTGGTCGCGATCCGCAGCGCCGAGCTGTCGGCCGACGGGCGCACCGTGCACGCGTACGCGGGCGGCGGCATCGTCGCGGCCTCCGACCCGCAGGCCGAGCTCGACGAGACCACCGCCAAGCTGCGCACACTGCTCGGTGGACTGCACTGCGCGCTGCCCGCACACTGAGGTCGAATTCGGCGCCGTCAAGATCATCCCGGCCCACTGGTCCTGAATTTCTCGGCGTCGAGTGGCGGACGACTGCCGCGAGCCGTGCGACGCACCGATGGGATTCCACGGCCTGAACGAATACAAAGACCGGACGCCCTGCTAGGTTGACCGGGAATGTGCCTGCATCGATGTATTGGAGTGCTCCGATGAAGTTTGCTGTCCCTGGTGTCGCGAGTGCGGTTGCCGGCGCCATGCTGGGCGTGATCGGTGTTCTCCTCATCACCGTGGCGGTGCAGCAGAACTCGCGGCCGGACATCGACCGCAGCGGCGACAAGGACTCTTCCCTGCTGAACACCGTTGAGTACGGCAGCCGCTGAGCTGCTGACCTCCGCTTCCCCTGCCGACTCGCTCGGATCCGCCGCGGCGCCGGGGCAGCACAGCACTGCGCCGCTGGGTAGACGCTGGTTCGCCGCATCCCTCGTCGCGGCATTTCTGCTGACCTTCGCACAGGCGCCCTGGCTCACGGTCGCCGACACGAAATACGACCTGGCACAGAACCCGTTCGGCTTCTTGGAACGCGCGAGCCATCTATGGAGCAGCCAGGCACCGATGGGCCAGGTGCAGAACCAGGCCTATGGGTACTTCTTTCCACACGGCGCGTTCTTCTCGCTCGGGCACGCGCTCGGCATGCCCGCTTGGGCTACCCAGCGGATCTGGTGGGCGCTGCTGCTGCTCGCCGGATTCTGGGGGGTCATCCGCCTCTGTGAAACGCTCGGCATCGGCACGCGCGGGTCGCGCGTCGTCGCGGCGGTCGCGTTCGCCCTGTCGCCTCGGGTGCTGACCACGCTCGGGTCGATCTCGTCGGAAACGCTGCCGATGATGCTGGCACCGTGGGTGCTGCTGGCGCCCGCCGCGCTCGGTATCGCCCATCGCGAGCGGCGACGGGGCGGCGCCACATCGCCCGCGGGCAGCGCGTTGGCGCTCGCACTGATGGGCTCGGTCAACGCGGTGGCGACGGTCGCCGCCTTCCTGCCCGCCCTGCTGTGGTGGGCGGCTGCCTCGCCTGCGCTCGGCCCGGCGCGAGGCTTCGGACGGACTACGTCCGACAGCGCACAACCTGCGGCTGCCTCGCCTGCGCTCGGCCCGGCGCGAGGCTTCGGACGGACTACGTCCGACAGCGCACGATGGGCGTCGTACCACCTGAACCGGCGCTGGTGGCGGTTCACCGCGGCGTGGATTCCGTTGCTTGTGCTCGCCACGTTCTGGTGGGTGGTGCCGCTGCTGCTGCTCGGCAAGGTGAGTCCGCCGTTCTTGGATTACATCGAATCCTCCGGGGTGACCACGCAGTGGGCCTCGCTCGGCGAGGTGCTGCGGGGCACCGACAGCTGGACTCCGTTCGTCTCGCCGGAACGTATCGCGGGCGCGGTACTGGTGACCCAGCCCGCGGCGGTGCTCGCGACCGGGTTGCTCGCGGCGGCGGGCATGGCCGGGCTCGCCCTGCGATCCATGCCGTGTCGCGGCAGGCTCGCCGTGATCCTGTGCGTCGGGCTGGTCGGCATCTGCGCAGGGTACGTTGGCGAGCTGGGCGGGCCGTTCGCGGAATCGGTGCGGGTCTTCCTGGATTCCGGCGGCGCCCCGCTGCGGAACGTGCACAAACTGGAACCGCTGATCCGCATTCCCCTCGTGCTCGGCCTCGCCCAACTTCTTGCCAGGGTTCCGCTGCCCGGCTCGGTGCCCATGCGGGTGTGGCGCGCCGCGTTCGCGCACCCGGAGCGGGATCGCGCGGTCGCGGTCGCCGCGCTGATCCTGACCGCACTGGCGCTGTCCACGTCGCTGGCTTGGACCGCCAAGCTCGCACCGCGCGGTGCCTACGACCGGGTGCCCGCCTACTGGCAGCAGACCGCGGACTGGCTGCGGCACAATGCCTCCGACACCCGCGCCCTTGTGGTGCCCGGCGCGCCGTTCGGCAGCCAGGTCTGGGGACTGACCCGGGACGAACCACTGCAGGCGCTGGCGAGCACACCGTGGGCGATTCGCGACGCGGTGCCGCTGAACCCGCCGGGCACCATCCGCGCGATGGATTCGGTGCAGCGGTTGATCGCCGACGGCAGGCCGTCGGCGGGGCTGGCCGAGACACTGGCCGGACAGGGTATCGGAATCGTGGTGCTGCGCAACGACCTCGATCCCGATACTTCCCGGTCGACGCGTCCGATTCTGGCGCACCGAGCGCTCGACGGCTCCCCCGGCTTGAGCAAGGTCGCCGCGTTCGGCAACCCGATCGAATCGGTGGTGATCGCCGACGGTCTGGTGGCCGACGGCGATCTGCGCCCGCCATATCCGGCGATCGAGATCTATCGGGTGGATACGAGTCCGCCGGGAACGCCCACCGAAGTGCGCGGGGGGACCGGCGCCCCGAACTCGTTCTCCGGCGCCTATACCGTCCCGCTCGGGCAGGTCCCAGTCGTGCAAGGCGGCCCGGAGGTGCTCGAACGACTGCACCGCGATCCGGGAACGACCGAGACTCCCAGCTTGCTCGCCGCGGACGCGGCTCGGGCCGGACTGCCCCTCGGCCCGGTGACGATCACCGATACTCCGATGGATCGCGAGGCCGATTTCGGCCGGGTGGACAACCACAATTCCGCGCTCCGTGCTGCCGACGACGCGCGCCGCACGCACAATCTGGTGCCCGACTATCCGGTGCCCGACACCGAGCTGGTGCGCGGC
This sequence comes from Nocardia sp. NBC_01730, assembly GCF_035920445.1. NCBI lineage: Bacteria > Bacillati > Actinomycetota > Actinomycetes > Mycobacteriales > Nocardiaceae > Nocardia > Nocardia sp. NBC_01730. The sequence continues at coordinate 5,705,523 of NZ_CP109162.1, forward strand.
GAGTGGTCGGGCGCGACGATCACCGCATCGAGCTCGGCCGCGGACGCCACCCAGCTCGGTGGCGCGGCGCCGGGCAGTTCGACCGCGGCCGTGGTCGACGGCGATCCGGCCACCGCTTGGATCAGCAACGGCATCGAGCGCGCACTGGGGCAGTGGCTTCGGCTGGACCTCGACCACCCGATCAAGACCGGACAGCTGAACCTGACCACCAGCTCGGCTGCCATCGGTGACCCGGTCAAGTGGGTCGAGGTGCGCACCGCGAACGGCACCGTCTCGGCCAGGGTGCCCGAACCTGGTGTGCCCGTTTCGGTCTCACTGCCCGCAGGCACGACCGACTGGCTGACCATCACGGCCATCCGCACCGAAAGTGGTTCCCGCGGCGGACAATTCGGCATCAGCGAACTCGCCCTGAACGACTATTCGGTGCGTGATGCGCCGGTCCGCGTCGCTATCCGGCATCGCACGGTGCTGCCGCCCACACCGGCGGGCGCACAGGTCCGCGCATGGGATCTGGGGCAGGAATTCCCTGGCCGCAGTGCCTGTTTCGATTCGCCCGATCGGGTTCGATGCAGCAAGGGCCTCGCGTTGGCTCCGGAGGAACCGGGAACGTTCGAGCGCACCCTGTCTGTGCCGGAGCCGATGTCGGTGACCCCGGAATTGACGGTCCGAACCAGGCAAGGTCCGGCGCTGGAGGCGCTGCTGACCGACGACGGCCGGCCGGTAGCCCGGGGCAAAGCCGACGTCGGCGACCTACGGGGCGCCGCGTTCGCCGCGACCGACGGCGACCCGCGCACGAGTTGGACCGCGCCGGAGGGCTCGGTCCGGGACCTGACCGGTGGCAGGCCGACGCTCACGATCGAACTGCCCGAACCCGCCCTGGTGACCGGATTGGAGCTGACCCCCTCGCTCGGCGGGCTGCCCGCGGCGCCCACCTCGGTGACGGTGAATCTCGGCGACGGCCCTCAGGTGCGTGAGCTGGACGAGCGTTCCCCGGGTGCACCGTCCCGAATCTCCCTGCACCCCACCGTGACCGACCGGATCGAACTCAGCCTGCGCACCTGGACACCGGTGCTTGACCAGACCGCACTCGGCTTCGTGCAGACGCAGCCGCCCGGCCTCGCCGAGGTGGCGGTCCTCGGACCGGACTATCCCGAACCCGCGCCGCTCGACCGCGAGATCACCGTCCCGTGCGCGCTCGGCCCAACCATCAGCGTCGGCGCCCAGGTCCGGCACACCACCGTCACCGCTACCTTCGACGAACTCCGCTCTGGCGCACCGGTTCCAGCCCGAGTCTGCACCGCCGGCGAACGCGTCGAGCCAGAGACCGCGCCCCAGGGCGAATACGCCCTGCCGCAGGGCCGGGTCGACGTAACGGTCGGGCCGACCGACCTGTTCTTCGTGGATCGGCTGCGCCTGAACCGCAGCGAACCGGCGTCCGCGACGCAGGGCAAACAATTTCTGTCGCAAAGCCAAGCCGACGTAACGGTTGACCCCACCGGCCTGTTCTCGGTCGATCCGCTGCGCACGGACCGCACCGAGCCGACCTCCCCCGCACCGCAGCAGTGGGACGCGGACACTCGTCTGCTCGTGCTGCCGCTGAGCACCAATGTCGGTTGGCGTGCGACGGCGACGGATGGACGTGTCCTCGAACCGGTGGTGGCCAACGGCTGGCAACAAGCCTGGCTGCTGCCCATCGACGTCACCGGCCCGGTCACGGTCTCCTTCCCGGCCGACCGCTGGTACCGACTCGGCATCTTCGGCGGCCTGCTACTGCTGCTTCCGCTCGCGGTCCTCGCGATTCCTCGCCGCGCACGGAGGGAGAAACAACCTGCTTCCGACCCCGATCGCGCCGTCGACGCGCAGGAGGAGGAGGAGGAGCTGGGCACGGGAGCGGATTCGGCACCGCGCACCTGGGGCAGATGGTGGCAGGCAGCGGTCGGGCTCGCCGCCGCGACCACGCTGATCGCGGGCCCGGTCGGTACCGTCGCAACGGTGATCGCCTTGGCCGCAACCCGTTTCGCGCCGCACGCTGCTCCGCGCGCACTCGTCGTCGTGGCGGGCGTCGGCACGGCGTTGTCCGCCACCGCGTTGTCCACCGGACCGTGGCGCTCGCCCGACGGTTACATGGGCGGGTCGCTGCTCGTGCAGCTGCCCGCGCTGCTCGCGGTCGTCGCCGTGGGGGTCGCGGCGCTGCCCCGCCGACGAGGCGCAGGCTAGCCCGCGATCCGAAGTCCAGCGCGGAGGGCTGATCGCCGACCGGATATTCCCTCGCGAACGCATCGATTCGGCGTGCGCCGCAAAGGCGCTCGTTGCTAACGTGAGCACGCGTGAATACCTGTGCCGAATGCGGTTTCGTCTACGACTTGGCTTCGGCGGCCGACGTGCCGTCACTGGCGCGGGAGCACGCCGTGGAGTACGCCGACCTGCTCGGCGGCGATCCCGGCAAGCTACGACAGCACAGGGAGCCCGAGGTGTGGTCGCCCTTGGAGTACGCCTGCCATGTGCGGGACGTGCTGCTCGCGCAGCGTGAACGCGTGCTCACCGCCCGCCGCATCGACAACCCGCCCGCGACGCTGATGGGCCGCGACGAACGGGTCGAGCACGATGGCTACGCGGAGCAGAACCCCGCGGATGTGGCCCGACAGATCCGCGATGCCGCGCTGCTGTTCGCGAACGTGCTGGAGCGGCTCGGCGAGGCGGACTGGGAACGCACTCTGATATTCGCCTACCCCGAGCCGCAGGAGCGTTCGCTGCGCTGGCTCGCGCTACACACCCTGCACGAACTGCGCCACCACCTGCTGGACATGCATCGACAGCTGGATGGCTGATGCCGCGGGACCGCCGATCAGGGCGCGGGTTCGATCGCCGGGGCCCGCTTCGTCCGGTCTCTGCCGCGAGCCCAGCGGCGCACCGGCTCCTCGACCAGCGCGTAGCTTGCGGACGCGACGGGAAGGGTGATGGCGACCGTGAGGATCAGGACGTAGCAGAAGTCTCCTTGGAAGGGCAGAATTCCGAACACCGGGAACACGATCGACAGCACCGCGAGGTGCCAGATGAAGATGCCGTAGGACCAGCGTCCGATCGTCGCGGCCAGCGGTGATTCCAGCCAGCGGTGTTGTTTCGACCGACCTGCAAGCAGTCGCCAGCGGTGTTGTTTCGACCGACCTGCAAGCAGTCGCCAGCGGTGTTGTTTCGACCGACCTGCAAGCAGTCGCCAGCGGTGCGGTCGCGCCGCCGGATCCCGTAGCACCAGCGGCGCGAGCAGGGCGAACCCGATGATCGTGCCAAGCCCCATCTTCACCGCGTATTGCCACGGTTCGGCGCGGGCCAGCCCTGCCGGGCCGGCCAGATCGGTCGCCGCGAGCAGGAAAGCGACCGACGCGACTGTCCACATCAACGGCTGGTTCGCCGCGACCTTCCACCAGTTCGATAGCCGCACGCTGGTATCGGCCAGCTCCGCGAGGAGCATGCCCGCCGCGAACCAGGGCAGATAACCGGGCAGCCAGTTGTCGGCGTGGATGGCGTCAGGCGTGGGCACCGGAATGAAGTTCCACACCAGGCTGATCGCCCCGAGCGCGAGAATCACCGGCACCCGCAGGCGCGCCGCGGACCCACGCAACCGGACCAGCGCGAACGCCAGCACGGGCAGCACCAGATAGAAGGCGACCTCGACCGAAAGGCTCCACATCTGGGTCAGCCCGTCGGTGAGTGTCAGTGGCACGAACACCTGCAGAAGCGCCAGATTCGACACCCACACCCGCAGGCCCGCGGTCCCGGCCGCGCTCGGCAGCAGCACCAGCACCGCGCATACCACCACCCAATACGCGGGCAGGATACGCGCGGCGCGATGCCGCAGGTAGTACCCGACCGACGGTGCGCTGCCCAGCCCACGCGCCGCCGCCGCGTGCGGGCGCCACAGCAGGAATCCGGACAGCGCGAAGAACACCGCGACCGCCATGTCGAACCGGCCCCATACCCGGCCGATGACCGGCGTACCCGCGGCGCCGGTCTGAAAAGCGACGTGGGTCAGTAGCACTCCGAGAGCGGCCATGCCGCGCATGCCTTCCAGCGCGGGCACGAACGCGCGCGAGCGCACCCGTTCGGTCGCGGGGGCAGCGATGGACAGAGTCGCGGTCATCAGGCTCCAGTCTGCCTTGCCGATCCACAGGTGATAGGTCGGCGTTTCAGATCTCACGCTAGACTCGGGCGATTTCTCGGTCGTTTCGGCCTCGACGCCGCATGCTACGACATCGGACTGTTAGTGTCGGGGCTCACGAGTGCCGCGGCCTGCCCGCAGTACTCGGCGGAAGGACCTGTGTTCTACGACGAGGAGAGTTTGCATGGCACTGAGTGCCGGTACCAGAAGGACGGTGGCCTGCCTGCTCGTGGGTCTCGGCGCGTTGCTGATCGTCGCCGCGCTGATGATTCCGATCTACACCGTCGGCAAACTGGCGAAAACTCCCCTCGACATCGAGATCACCACGATCGCGACGAACCAGCCGGGTGAGGACAGCCTCGTGCTCGACGCCAAGTCGCTCACCGCGCCGGAGGGGTCGGCGAAGGTCGATACCAATGTTCCCCTGGTCTCGCAGCGGTTCCTCACCGTCGAGGACCCGGCCGACGCCGACGAGATGACGGTGCAGGCGGGCCAGACGCTGCGTCGCATCGACAAGCAGGGCGACACCGGCCTGCTGACCGCGACCATCGACCGGGTGACCATCGACCGCAAGACCGGCATGCCGGTGGACAAGGAGCCCAACGGCTCCATCGCGGTCACCACGACCAAAGAAGGCGAGAACATCGCCGACCCGGTGCAGCACACCGGCCTGCAGTACCGGTTCCCGATCGGCACCGAGAAGAAGAGCTACCCGTACTTCGATCTCAACGCACGCAAGACCTCCGACGCCAACTTCGTCGAAGAAACTGAGATCAACAACATGAGGGTCTACCACTTCCAGCAGTCGGTGCCGGCCACGAGCCTGTGGGACGTGGTGCAGGCGCCGACGAACCGGCTGAGCCTGCCGGCCGCCAAGTGGGGCGTCGAGGGTGGCGAGACCCCGGTCACCATGACCCGGTTCTACACCAATACCCGCGACATATGGGTTGAGCCCAAGACCGGCACGGTGATCAAGGGCAGCGAGCAGATCCACCTCTACTACGCGCGCAGCGCGGACAAGCCGGAGGTCACCGCGCTGAAGTCGCACCTCGTGTTCGACGAGAACACCATCGAATCCCAGATCGCGGTGGCCAAGGAGAACATCGACAAGCTGTCGCTGTACGGCCGGATTATGCCGATCGTGTTCGGCATCCTCGGCGTGATCGCGCTGATCGTCGGCGTATTCCTCGGTATCCGTGGCGGGTCGGCTCCGGCGCCCGCGCGCCCTGGCGGCCGCCCGGGTCAGCGTCCAAGCGGATCGGCTCCGAAGCGCGCCACTCCGAACCGAGGCGCCGACGATGCGCCCACCGAGCAGATCAGGATCACCAAGCAGCCCTGACCCCGCTGAGCAGTACCGATTCGGCTCCCCGCCATCCCGGCTGGGGAGCCGAATTCGTTTCGGGGCTCAGGCTCTGGCCGCCGTCAGTGGATACGCGACCGCGTGTGCGGTCAACCGCCTGGGCGCAGCGGCTCCGCGCGCGTCGTGTGATCGGCGGTGCGCAGGACGATCACGGCGACCAGCAGAGTCGTGGTGGCCGCGACCGACGCGGCCGTCGTGATGAGGGCGGGAACCGAGCGGGCGAACGACACCATCAGCGTGACTTCGACGGCCAGCCCCAACCAGGTGACCACGGCGAGCGCGGTGCGGTCAACGGCGATAGCCGAGAGCATCGCACCCTGTAGCACGGCCAGAAGCGCGCCATGCAGCGCGAACAACCACAGCAGGCCCTGGATCGGCGCGTAGTCCTTGCCCGCGAGCAGTGGCGCGAGCGGCGCGGCGAGCGCGGCGCCGAGCACCGCGACGATGCCGATTCCGCTGAGCACCGCCAGCGCGGCCCTGATCGCGTGCGCCGAGTGGGTCGGCTGGGCCATTCGCGGATAAAGCACGACGCCGACGGCCTGCGGCAGCCAGAACGCGATCTTGGCGGCGATGGTGCCGAGCGCGTAGCGGCTTGCGTCCACGTCGTCGAGCACGATCCGGACCACGATGAGGTCGGCTGACGACAGTGCCATCAGCGCGGCTTGGACCTGGGCGGCCCGCAGGACCGGCAGCACGTCGGCGGCCGCGACCACCTCGCCCTCCCCGGTTCCGGCGCGGACCCGCGATCGTGGTGAACCGGCGGTGGCCCTGGCGAACAGCGCCGCCACCGCGATCCCGCAGGCCGCCGCCCACAGCGCCGGCGCCGCACCGCCGCCCAGCGCCAGTACCACAAGCGCGGGAGCGACCCTGGCGATTCCCGCCACGCCGAGCACGACACCCAAGGCCCGGAACCGTTTGCCGCCCTGCAGAATCCCTTGCTCACCGGACAACAGCACCAGCGCGGGCGCCGCACCGAGTGCCCCGGCGGCCGCGGCCACACCGACGTTCAGCGTGACGGTCACCAGCGGCACCAGGACCGCGGCGACCACGGCGACGATCACCGCGCACCGCCACCGCAACCCGCGCAGCGCCGCCACGCCCGCCCCGCGGACCAGTTCCCTGGCCACCACGTTCTGCAACGCCAGCGCCGGCACCGCACACAACAGCTGCGCCGCCAGCAGACTCGCGAACTCGCTGTACCCGGTGACCCCCAACCACCGTCCGGCCAGCAATTGCAACAGATACCCCGCGACGTTCGCGGTCATCGCCCCTGCTGTGACCAACGTCAGATCCGCCACCATAGGAAACCGACGGGCAGCAGACACGCCGCCCATCGTCCCACCTCGAACCCCCGACTCTCGCCCCGCCCCGCCGGACCTCGGGAGCCGTGTTTGCGCGGACGGTGCGTGGCGGCGAGCCGAATCGACCCGACGCTCGTCTCGCCCCGCCCATACCGACGACGCAGGGCAGTGCGGGCAGGACGTAGGGTGCTCAGGCGTGGACGAGAGCGGTCAGGGGCGATGGGTGGCTGCGGTGTACAGCGCCGTGGGGGCGCTGCTCGTGGCCGGGCCGCTGCTGGGACCGGGGTATCTGCTGTTGCGAGACGCGGTCAGTACACCACGGAGTTATCCGACCGATTCCGCACTCGGGCTGGGCGACGCGGCGCCACGGGCAGTGCCGCAGGATGCCTTGCTCGCGGCGCTGTCGCCGGTAGTGGACGGGGGGCTGATCGTCAAGGTGGTCCTGGTGGTGGCGCTGTGGGCGGCTGCGTACGGGGCGGCGGTGCTCGCGCGGGAACTGCTGCGGGCGTCGATCGGACCGCAGCTGGTCGCCTCGACGGTCGCGCTGTGGAATCCGTATGTGGCTGAGCGCCTTCTGCAAGGGCACTGGAGTCTCTTGACCGGTTACGCGGCGCTGCCGTGGACCGCGTTGGCCGCCTATCGGATTCGTGCGGGGCATCGAGGCAACCGTGCTGCGTGGGGCGCGCTTGCGGGCTCGCTCGCCGCGGCGGGGCTCACGCCGACCGGCGCGCTGCTCGCGGGTTGCACCGCGCTCGTCCTGGTCCGACCGCGGCACCTGCCTGCGACGCTCGCCCTGTGGGTGGCCGCGTCGGCACCGTGGCTGACCGCGACCTTCCTGTCCGGCTCGGGCTCCGAGCCCTCCGATCCCGCGGGTATCGCGGCCTTCGCCGCGCGGGCCGAACCCGGTCTCGGGACGCTGGGCACCTTGATCGGGCTCGGGGGGATCTGGAACTCGGAGGCCGTACCGGATTCGCGCACGACGCCGCTTGCGGCAATCGGGACGGTGCTGCTGTTGGTGATCGTCGCGTTGGGTGTGCGAGCGGTCGCCACCTGTGCCGACGAGCCGGGCGCCAGGCACGTCGGCCGCGCTCTGCTGCTGCTGGCCGCGGTCGCGATCCTGTTTCCCACGCTGGGCGCGACGGCGTGGGGAATGCATGTGCTGGAATGGCTGGTCGCCAATGTTCCCGGCGCGGGCCTGCTGCGCGACACCCAGAAGTACGTGGCCTTGGCCATGCCCGCCTACGCACTGTGCGCCGCGGCGGGATGCGCTCTGCTCGCCCGGCGTTTCCCGGCAGGGACCACGAAGCCCACGACACCCGCCGCCACGCCCGAGACGGCGCGCCCGGCCGTGACGTTCACAGTCGCGGCGGTGTTCGTCGCGCTACTGGTGCTCCCACTGTTCGACCTCGCGTGGGGCGTCGGCGGAGCTGTTCAGGCCGTGGCATATCCGAGCAGTTGGCAGCGGGTCGCCGAAAGAATCGACGATCCTGGCGATGTCGCGGTCCTACCGGGTGGGATGTTCCGGAAGTTCCGCTACAGCGGCGCCGCACCGGCGCTGGACCCGGCGCCGCGCATGCTGCCCGATGACGTGTTGCAGACCGGGGAGCTTCCGGTGCGTGGCCGGACCGTCACCGGCGAGGGAACCCGCGCCGCGGAGGTGGAAACCCTTCTGCTGCATGGTGGTTCGGCCTCGGATCTGGCACGCCTCGGAGTCGGCTGGGTGCTGGTCGAACTCGCCACCCCCGGACCACTCGGCGCGTCGGAGACGACGCTCGCTCAGCTCGAGCCGAGGTACCAGGATCCGGAACTTGCGCTGTACCGCGTGCCCGGCGTCATCGAGCTGCGCGGATCATCGACGACGCACCGCGTCCTCGCCTGTGCGGCCCACTTCCTTTGGGGCGCAATTCTTATCGCCGGCCCGCTGATCGCCCTCGGCGCACGCGCACGATCGCGAGCCCAGAGGTAGCACGGATCATCGACCGCGCCCGTGCCGGAACGGGATTTCGAGCTATTCGGTGAACGGTGCCATTTGGATCATGTGCAGGAAGCCCGCCTTGTTGAGCCAGCGGACCCGGCCTTCGGGCACTGCTTTCGCTTCCGCTTCGAAAGCAGCGATCACGTGTCGCTTGAAGTCGTGGCGTGGGTGGCGGCGCAGTAGTTCCGCGACCCAGTCCTTGTCCAGTTCGGCCAGGCGCGCGCCGAGGACGTCGACCGACGCGCCCGCGGAGACGAAGCCGCCGGGGTCGCTGAGGTTGTCGGCGACGCCGGGGGTGATGTGGGCGGCGATGGCCGCGCCGATCGCGTCGGCGCGTTCACGGGGAGCGCCTGCGCCGAGTGCGAGCGCCACGGCTCGTTCGCCACCGTGCACCGCGAAACACCTTTGCGGTGTGGGATGTTCGAGCTGCAAGTCGTGGAGCAGGCAGGAGACGTATACCAGCTCGTTGTCATAGGCCGCGCCGTCCAGGTCGGCCAGCACCCGCCCGAAGTAGTAGGTCCGGAGCGAATGTTCCAGCACATGTGGGGAAAGGGATTCGCGTGCTTCGGTTTCCGCCGCGACGGACAGGGCGGAATCGGGCAGCCGCAGGCCGGCGAACTCGAGTTTGCCCCGGCCGCGACGGCCCAACGCGAGCCGGACCCGGTTGGGCACCACCGCGGGCAGTGTGCGGGCGGTCTCGACGGCCAGCCTGCGGCGTTGCTCCTTGGACAGTGCGCCACCGGTCCGGGTGGCCCATTCCCAATCGATACTCGTCGGTGCCGCCACGGCGTTCTCCTTCGTTGTCGGACTCGGTTCGCGTTCAGTGAAACGCGCGCTCGGGTCCGCGACGAGTGGCGGATATGCCAGTAATGCTCGGGTCCGTGCCAAAATGGTCCTGATGTAGTGGATCGGGAACTAGAGTTTCGCCTCCACTCAGCGTCCTGCGACCGCGACCGGCTTCGGGCGCGGATCCCGAATTCGACTGCGTAGCAGGATGATCATTATCGCTGTCATGATGCCGGCGGCGAGCAGATAGCCAGCGGTGATCGATGTCGCCCCCATCAGGGGCCCGAATATCAGTGAGGAGAAGAACTGACCGACGAATGCGGCGGTTCCCGACAGCGACGTCGCCTGGCCGCGCTGTGACGCGGGTGGCGTCTCGCCGATAAGCACCGTCACCGCGGGCAGCAGCAGGCCGTAGCCGATACCGAAGAGCGCCGCGGCAGCGAAGATCGGCACCGGGTGACTGCTCACACCCAGCAACAGAAAAGTACCCACCCAGCACGCCACTCCCGTACGCAACACCGTATCGAATCCGGCACGGGCGCGGATCCGCCCGTAGCCCAGACCGATGAGGCTCGACGCGAGCGACAGTAGCGCCATGAACAGTGATGAGAAGACCGGCTCGTGGATCCCGATCTGCGCCAGCCGCTGCGGTACGAACACCACCAGGCTGAACATCATCAGGCCGATGCAGGCCATCAGCGCGTTCCACGCGAGCAGCGTGGGATATCGGCGCAGCAGGTCGAACACGAATACCGGGGTGTGCCCCGAGGGCGGTTTCCGCTCATTCGGCATCAGGAGCAGGGTCGCCACGCCAAGGGGAATCCCCACCAGATAGATAGCGAATGTGGCGTGCCATGAGATCCCGCCCAAGAGCCCGGCGAGCATCGGCCAGATCACCCCGCTCGCAGTCACCGCCGCGGTGCGCCAGCCCATGATTCGATCCTGTCGCGCACCGGATCCCGCGGCCAGCAGGGCCACCGTGGTACCGCTGAAGACCGCGGCAGCGCCGACACCCAGCAGCATACGAGTGAGGATGAGTGCTGGAAAGGAACTGGTCACCAAGCCGGCGCCCCCGGCGGCACCGTACAGCACAAGGCCGGCGCCGAGCGGGATACGCACGCCCCAGCGATCGATCGCCCTGCCCACCAGCGGGCTGGTCACCGCGATCAGGGCGCAGTGCGCCGTGGCAACGAAACCTACTGCGGTGACGCTGATTCCGAACTCGTTGCGGATGAGTTCGAGGACCGGCATGACAATTGCGCCCGCCATCATGCCCAGGGTGGAGGCGAGCAACAGCACCAGCAGCAGACCACCTGATACGCCGGGCTCTGCGCCCGTCGGCGGATCGATCGCGTTTTCCTCGGATGCTTCTGTGGTCATCGCAGTGAAAGGTCCCGTTCCAGATCGTCGACCACGAACATCGGTTCCACCGCAGCGCGGATCTCACGCATCCTGGCAGCGATCGGATCAACGGAATTTGCCTCGATGAACAGGTATGCGGCGGCACCGATGGAGCCCAGTCCGCCGCCGTACACGTCACCCTCGTGGACCCGCACGTCCGCGCGCAGGACCCCGGGTAGATTTTCCAGGTCGGCCTGTGCTGGTACCTTTCGCACCTGTCCCGACGCCAGCGGCACACCGACAACGGCGACAAAGCGGTGGGTACGAGCGCGTGCGCGTGGTGGTTCGCGGTCGACCGCGATATCGACGCCGGCGCGAATCGTGTTGACGCCGAACAGGATCTCCGAAAGCAGCGGAAGCGCGGCGCCGCCTGCTCGACAGGCGATCTCGCCCAGGACGAAATCACCGGCACGGGTGCGGAAGATCTCGCAGTGCACCTGTCCGCTGGTGAGGCCCATGACCTCGATCGCACGCAGGGTCAGAGCCCGCACCGCCCGTGCGGCCGGATCGTCGTCGGGTAGCGCGATGCCTTCCCAGACATTGCCGGTATCGATCGCCTCCAGGACTGTGACGGGGTATTGAGTGGTCAACGTCAGGTACGGCTCTCCCTGCCACACCACGATGTCACAGCTGAACTCCGCGTCGACGTCGATGCAACGTTCGACCAGGAACCCGTCACGGGCGGCGGTCAGCCCGTCGTACACACCGGACGCTTGCAGCATCCGCTCGGAATCTCCGGCCGGAACCCGACCGTCGAACTTGCCCGCGGCAACGAATTCGTCCAGTTGCCGAGCCGAAGTGACCTTTGTGGTGCCCAGCGCACAGAAACCGCGGCGCGGCTTCACGACAACCGGCCACCCGATCTCGGCTGCCACCTGCGCGGCCTCGGCGAAGCTGTGCGCCACCGCCCATCGCGCCACCGGCACTCCGCCCTCACGGAGACGACGCTTCATCACCGCCTTGTCCGTGAACGCGACCGCCTGATCCCAGCTCTGCCCGGGCAAGCCCAGCAGTGAACGCAGGAAACCCGCTGCGGCGACAGTGAGTTCGTCGGTGCCGATGACGCGTGTCACCGGCAGCTTCGCGACCACGGCGGCGAGATCGTTGTAATCGGTCCATGACGCCACCGGATGCAATGGCACATCCACCCCGGCGGCGCGCCAGAGATGTCCGGTCTCGGCCGGAATCAAGAGGTGCACCGGGCCCTCGATCCGCTGGAGGAACAACGCAGCGATGGGGGGCCTCGACGCAACAACAAGAGTAACCACGATTTTGAACCTTTGATGGAGCGAAAATATTCGATACATGCACAATTCACCCCCCCAAGGGCCGATACTTACGGCGCCCGCAACACCTCCAACTGTCGATTGCCAACTATTCGCTGCTAGCTAACTGTGCGCTAGCTATGCGTGATGAAAGCAGAGGTGCGACAGTGTCGCGTGCTTCAGCGAGAGGTCATCGCCGAACACACCCGACGAGCGAGCCGTAGGACACCTGGGCGCCCGTCGAATCAAGTGCCCGGAAACGCCATCGGCCCGAACGCCCAGAGGGGTAACGGATGTCATAGTAGGACTGTAGATCAGATGACCTACAACGCCGGCCGACGCCCCTTCCCACCGCTGGGGCCAGATGGTTGCATTCATGCAGCGAAAGCTCATACCTAACCAGCTGTTAACCGATCCTTTGCTTAAAGATTAATAAAGCGTTAGTTGGCTGTCAGTTCGCGGAGTGTGAAAGATGAGCCCATTCGGGTTCGCAGCCTGCAGGAGAACGGAGGCAACAAGGCCGAAGCCGCCGCAGCGCTGGGGATGTCCCGGGCGACCATCTATCGCAGAGTCAAGGACTTCGGCATCGAGTAGGCATGCTTGCCATAGCGACCACGGAATCCTCGGAGTCGACTGTGCGCCGGTCCGGAAACAGCGTGCTCTGCCGGTGGTGCCATCTGGCAGGAATCCCCGTAGCACTCGGTGTCGTGCCAGACTGGTTTCGATGAAGAAAGTTGTCGCGCTCGCGCTGGACGGCGTCATGACTTTCGACCTGGCCTGTGCCGTCCAGGCGTTCCGGCACGGGCCAGGTAAGACCGGTGAGCCGAGCGGGTTCGAGATGCGGACCTGCGGGCTGCGTCCTGGACCGGTGTGGACGCCCAACGGCTTCGAGTTGCGGGTGGAGCACGGGCTCGAGGCGCTATCGGACGCCGATATCGTAGTCGTGCCAGGGATCGGCATTCCGACGCTTCCCACTCCGCAGGAGGCGCTGACCGCACTGCGGGACGCGGCCGAGCGCGGTGCGACCATGGTGAGCATCTGTGTCGGCGCGTTCGTCCTAGCCGAAGCCGGCCTGTTGGACGGGCGGCCCGCGACCACGCACTGGGCCTACTGCGACGAGTTCGCCGAGCTGTATCCCGCGGTGAAACTGGACCCGACGGCGCTGTACCTGGACGACGGCGACGTGCTCACGTCGGCAGGCCTCTCGGCAGGTCTGGATTTGTGCCTGCATCTGATCCGCAGGGAACTGGGCCCGCACGCGGCGGCGGAACTGGCCAGATGGAACGTGACCGCGCCGCACCGTGAGGGCGGTCAGGCGCAGTACATCCCGGATGCTCTCGGCACACACCAGGCCGGCGGCGGCCTCGCCGCCACGCTCGCCTGGGCCGGCGCCGAACCAGCCGCGGCGGTTGACGTTTCGGCCCTGGCCGCGCACGCACTGATGAGCGAGCGCACGTTCATCCGTCGATTCAAGGCCGAGGTGGGCACCACGCCGCGGCGGTGGCTCGATGCGCAGCGCACCGCGCGTGCCCGCGAGTTGCTGGAAAGCACACAGTTGCCGGTCGAAGTCGTTGCGGCGCAATCGGGATTCGGCAGCGTCACCGCGCTCCGGGTGCACCTGCGGGCAGCGACGGGGACCACCCCGGCGTCGTATCGCCGAGCGCTACGACGCTGACCGACGTGGCAATCCACGGATATCGTTGTGCGACAGCATGTTCGGGCATCGAAATTCGCTTCCCTTTCGCGCCGACCCGACAATGCCGGTCGAGTGGTCGCGAATTCATGTCCGCGAATGGGTTTACCGCGACGCGTCGAGGGGTAAGTACTTGTAGAGGATTCGCGTAGCCATATCTTATGCTTGACGTGTTCTTCGTTCTACGAGCATCCAGTAAGATTGCTGATTGTTAACCGATCGACTGAACTACTTCCCTACCGACATCGGATCCCGCGATTCCCGCGGCGAACGTCGTGATCGACGCGCGAGAGGTGGTTGGAGCATGGCCGATCTGGAGACGGCGGCATCCATTGCCCCGTTGGTTACTGGAGTCGAGTTCGCGACCGCGAGCACGCCGCTGCGACGCGCCGCGGGGCGTCTGCAGTCGGTGCTGCCGCCCGGTTGGCATGTCGAGATCGTCGACGCGCCGAACCGGCCGGACAGCGACGGATCCCCCGTCCTGCGCGTGGTCATGCCGACCGGCTGATCATCCCGTCCAGCCGAGCGGCATGAGCAGCGACTTCTGCTCGCAGAACGAGTCGAGACCCTCCGGGCCGTTCTCCCGCCCGAGCCCGGAGTTCTTGTAGCCGCCGAACGGCGAACTCGGGTCGAAGGCATACCAATTGATCGCGTAGGTGCCGGTGCGCACCCGCGCCGCGATCTCGGCGCCGTGCTCGATGTCGGTGGTCCACACCGACCCCGCGAGGCCGTAGACCGAGTCGTTGGCAATGGCGACGGCCTCGTCCTCGGTCTCGTACGGGATCACCGACAGCACCGGGCCGAAGATCTCCTCCTGGGCGATGGTGGACTTGTTGTCCACGTCGGCGAAGATCGTCGGCTCGACGAACCAGCCGCGGTCAAGACCTTCCGGACGACCGCCGCCGAGCACCAGGCGCGCGCCTTCGGCCTTGCCCTTGGCGATGTAGCCCTCGACCCGGTCGCGCTGGCGTTCGGAAATCAGCGGGCCCAGCAGCACACTCGGGTCTGTCGGGTCGCCGACCTTCATTGTCTTCACGTGTTCGACCAGCGCTTCGAGGAATTCGTCGTACCGACTGCGCGGTGCGAGAATGCGGGTCTGTGCGACGCAGCCCTGCCCGCTGTTCATCAGGCCGGAGAATGCGAGCACTGGGATGTCGGCCGCGAGGTCCATGTCCGGCAACAGGATCGCCGCGGATTTGCCGCCGAGTTCGAGCGACACACTCTTGAGCTGTCCGGTGGCGATCGCGCCGATCTTCTTGCCGACCGCGGTGCTTCCGGTGAAGGTCACCTTGTCCACCCCGGGGTGCGCGACCAGGTATTCGGCCGCGTCGGGTTCGGCGGGCAGGACCGAGAGCACGCCTTCCGGCAGGCCGGCCTCGGTGAAGATGTCCGCGAGCAGGTTGGCGGTGATCGGCGTCAGTGGAGCGGGCTTCAGCACCACGGTGCAGCCCGCGAGCAGCGCGGGCGCGAGCTTGTTTGCCGCGAGGAACAGCGGGACGTTCCACGCGGTGACCGCGGCGACGACGCCGCGCGGCTCGCGGGTGACCCGGGTGGTGCCGAACCCGCCGACGCGGGTCTCGCGCCACGGGAACGACTTCGCCAACGCCGCATAGGCGTCCAGCACGGCGACCGAGGGGAGCTGGTTCAGCGTCATCGCCATCACCTGCGGCGTGCCCACCTCCGCGACGAGGGCGGCCAGGAGATCGGCGGAGCGCTGCTCGATCAGGCGGGCGGCACGGGTGAGCACCTCAGCGCGCTCCTCCGGCGGCGTGGACGGCCACGGGCCGTGGTCGAAGGCGTGACGTGCGGCGTCGACCGCGGCGTCAACATCGATCCGAGTCACCGCGGGGACGCTGCCCACCGCCTCGACCGTGGCTGGCGAGAAGACCTGGACGCGCTCGGCGGTGGCTGGCGCGGCCCAGCGGCCGCCGATGAACAAACTGTCGTAGTGCATGAGAACACGTTACAGTTTTACACCCCGACTGTCTGTAACCTGTTCTAATTTTTCACCCCGGCAACGTCCTGAACAGTGTGAATTCCGACCCCTCGGTTCGCTTTTCGCAGAACGCACTATTGCGTTCTACTGCTGGACAAGGGATGCTGTAGCTACTGATCAGCTCGCTCGATTCATGAACCGATACCGTAACTGGGGAGTCCGAGTCATGGCTGTGCAAGTGATCCGCCGATCGCTGATGACCAGCGATCAGACCGAGCATCAAGCGAAGTCCGTCGGCAGTGGAGGATGGGTGGTCTCCTTCCTACCCGGACGCACCCTGACGATCGAGCAAGCGACCGCGGCCATGCAGGCCGCCGAAGCTGTCGCCGCCGTCCGGACGCTGGCCGATCTGGTCGGGCTCACCCCGCTGGAGACCGTCGGACTCGCCATCCTGGAATCGCCGTGGAGCGAGCCGCTTCGCGCGCCGTACAGTAAGCGGCGCTGGCGTCGCGGATGGCCCGAGCATTAGCTCGGCTAACTTTTAGCTGCTATAACGACCAGGTTGCTCACCAGTAACTCACGCACAGCCGGGATGCGAACCAGCCACCAGGCCCAGCGCGGGTGATATCGGGGAAAGACCGTACGTACGTCGGCGGGAGTGCGCGCCGCCCAACGCAATCCGTCCGCGGCGCGCACCGCGAACAGTGAGGTGCCGAACCGGTTTTTCGGCTCCCGTCCGTGCTTGCGCCGATACCGCCGCGCGGCATATTCGCCGCCGAGGTAGTGCCACGGTCCGGTCTCGTGCCCGCCGAACGGTCCGTGCCACACCGTGTACGACAGCACGATCAGCCCGCCCGGCCTGGTTACCCGCACCATCTCGTCGGCCATCAACCAGGGGTGCGACACGTGCTCGGCGACGTTCGACGAGAAGCAGATGTCCACCGCCTCGTCGCGGAACGGCAGCGCCATCCCGGATCCGCGGACCGCACCCGCCACCGAGAGCCCCGCGGCGTGCATCTCCGAGGGGTCCGGCTCCACCGGGATGTAGCGCGCACCCGTCCGAACGAACGCGTCCGCGAAGTAGCCCGGTCCGCCGCCGACGTCGAGGATCGTGGCGCCGTCCAGCGACCGGCCGGTGAGGTCGGCGTAGAAGTCTGCGATCATTGTCGTGCTGTCGGCGGCAAGGCCGCCGTAGAACAGCGCGGGATCGGTCTGCTCGAACCGGAAACTGCCGAGCAATCGCAGTGATCGGCGCAGGGTCGCCCGACGGGCGAACCGGGGCGAGTTGCCCCACGTGGGCACTGTTTCGGCTTTGAGCACGGCGCAGAGTTTCGCACAACCCCGATGGTCGGCGTTCTGGGCGGGTGCTCGGGTTAGGGTGTACCGCGACATCCGACACTCCCCACCCGACCACCTGACCGAGAGAAGCTCCACCGTGCGCGAAGTCCTCCTGCTCTGCTGGCGTGACACCGGGCACCCACAGGGTGGCGGCAGCGAGCGGTACCTCGAGCAGGTCGGCGCGCAGCTCGCGGCACGCGGGGTCAAGGTCACCCTGCGCACCGCCCGTTACCCAGGGGCGCCGCGGCGGGAACGCATCGACGGCATCGACATCAGCAGGGCGGGCGGACGCTACACCGTGTATCCGCGCGCGCTCGCCGCGCTCGCGCTGGGCAGACTCGGCTTCGGCCCGATGCGCGGCGTGCGCCCCGACGCCGTGATAGACACCCAGAACGGCATCCCGTTCTTCGCCACCGCGGTCACCAGGGCGCCGTCCGTGGTGCTGGTGCACCACGGACATCGCGAGCAGTGGCCGGTGGCCGGGCGGCTCGTCGGTCGGATCGGTTGGTGGATCGAGTCGCGGCTGTCGCCGCGCGTGCATCGAGGCAACCAATATCTAACCGTTTCGCTGCCTTCGGCCGAGGAACTGGCCACCCTCGGAGTGGATCGTTCACGCATCGCAGTGGTCCGCAACGGAGCCGAACCGGTTCCAGTCGACGCGCCCACCGGCGCCGCGGAAACGCGCACAACCGCACCGACCGTCGTGGTGCTCTCACGCCTGGTGCCGCACAAACAGATCGAGGACGCGCTCGCTGTCGTCGCCCGGCTGCGGGACCGCGTTCCCGGCCTGCGCCTCGACGTGATCGGCGACGGCTGGTGGGCCGACAACCTGAAGGACAACGCCCACGAGCTCGACATCGCCGACGCTGTCACCTTTCACGGCCACGTCGACGAACGCCACAAACACGAACTGCTCGCCCGTGCGTGGGTGCACGTGCTGCCCTCGCGCAAGGAGGGATGGGGACTCGCGGTGATCGAGGCCGCCCAGCACGGCGTGCCGACCATCGGTTACCGGAGCTCGCGCGGGCTCACCGATTCCATCGTCGACGGCGCGACCGGCATCTTGGTCGACGACGTCACCCAATTGGCCGCTGCCGTCGGCGATCTGCTCGACGATCCGGCGATGCGCACAGTCATGGGAGAGAAGGCCCGCGCACGCGCACGCGAATTCTCCTGGGAGCAGACGGGAAACGGCGTCTACGAGGTCCTGTCCGCCGTGGCCGGTGGCGAGCCGATCGCGGGCTTGATCGCGCCACGCCCAGTCGACTGATCCGCAGACGAGCCGCCGGCCTTATCGGTCGCGTGTGACTCCTCGACTACCGCCTGGACAATGCCATCTACCGCGTACGAATTGCGAGGATTGTCGGTTATGCTTCGACGCACCACTCGTGATGGCGGTTGCACTTTATTCCTCCGAGAATTCTCACAACCTCGGGCAGGAGCCCGTCGTGTCCGACTCACTACAACGCCGCCATGCGTTCTTTGCCGGCCGTACGGTCTACGAGTCGGCAATTGCCGCAGTAAGCTACGGGTCACGCCGGGCACGCATATGTGTCCACGGTCTCAGATTCTGTCGTGATGCATTGCCATACAGCCGCTTTCGTACACTTCCGGTAGATGTCGTAGACCGCTTCTCTGATGGGAAGTTCGATGGACAACGAAAATCGTTTCCGTTAAATTACCTTCCTGAAGTCGAGAGCTCAGTGGACGGTGCGGATAGCAAATGAGGTTCGTCGGTGTGGTGCGTACGGATGATTCGCACCCACGATCGGCGCAAGGCTCATTTACGAACCGACCGAGACTGCGCAGTCAGTGCATATCAGAGATAAGGGCCTACATGAATAAAGTCACCCGCGCTACCGTTATTGCCTTGACGGTTGTGAGTGCCGTGGGAATTGGGTCCGCTACGGCGGTGGCCGGGCCGGCGATGCCGGACGGGCGCACATTGAGTACCGAGATCGTGCCGGGGGTGCAGTACACCAGCAACACTCTGGACCAATCCGTGGTCATCGAGACCGGGATATCCACCCTCATCACTCAGGGCGGACAGTTCCAGGTGAAGGACGCGACTGGCAACACAGTGGCCGGCGTGGCGTCTTTCGCGGTCGAGCCGAAGGCCCTCGAAGCCGTGCAGGCTCCGGCGGAAGTGAAGGCGGCTGCGCAAGCCGCGACGCCGGATATGCATCTCGACGAAATCGGCGGTGATCCCCGCACCGAGCGGTTCGACGCGGCGATACAGGCCGCTGTCAACGAGTTCCAGATGGCCACCTCGATCGGAACTCTGGCTGGTGGCGCGATCGGCGTGGCCGTCGGCTGCGGTGTCGGTGCTGTGGCCGGTGCGGTCTTCGGGGCGCCCATCCTCGATGCCGCAGGCCTCACCGTCATCGCAGGCTGCCTTGCCGGTGCCGGTCTGCTCGGCGGGCTGGGTGCCATCGTCGGCGCCGCGGTGCTCGGTATCCCGGTGGGCATTGCCTCTGCGATCAAGTTCCAGAACACCATGAACCAGCCGTACGACGAGGAAAAGCCGGCCGGCGACAAGGAGTGAGGTTCCGACTCGGCCTCCGCCACGGGAAAAAGCCTGCCGCGCAATAGAAAACCGCCCGCACCATCTGCCAGATGGTGCGGGCGGTGCTAGTTTTGGAGGAGTGTCAGCCCAGACGCTGCTTCAGCGCTTCGAACTCGTCACGCACACCGGAAGGCAGCCTGTCGCCGACGAACTCGAACCATTCCTCGATCAGCGGGATCTCCTTGCGCCACTCGTCGGCGCTCACCACGAGCGCCTCGTCGACATCCTCGGCGTCGACGTCGAGTCCGTCCAGGTCGAGTTGCGCGGCGGTGGGCACATTGCCGATCGCGGTCGCCTCGGCGTCGGCCGAACCCTCGATGCGTCCGATGATCCACTCCAGCACGCGGGAGTTCTCACCGAAGCCCGGCCACAGGAACCGGCCGTCGGCGCCGCGGCGGAACCAGTTGACGTAGAAGATCTTCGGCAGCTTCGCGGCGTCCGCGTTCTTGCCGACGTTGATCCAGTGACCCAGGTAGTCGCCGACGTGGTAGCCCATGAACGGCAGCATGGCCATCGGGTCGCGACGCACGGTGCCGACCTTGCCCTCGGCGGCGGCGGTCTGCTCCGAGGACAACGTGGCGCCCATGAACACGCCGTGCTGCCAGTCGAAGGACTCGGTCACCAGCGGGACCGTGGTCTTGCGGCGGCCGCCGAACAGGATCGCCGAAATCGGCACTCCCTGCGGGTCGTCCCACTCGGGAGCCAGGGTCGGGCACTGCGCCATCGGCGTGCAGTAGCGCGAATTCGGGTGGGCGGCAAGCGTTTCGGTCTCCCGGAGGTACCAGTCGTTGCCCTTCCAGTCGATCAGGTGGTCGTGCTCGCCCTCCAGACCTTCCCACCAGACGTCGTCGTCGTCGGTCAGCGCGACGTTGGTGTAGACGGTGTTGCCCGCCTCCATGGTCGCCATGGCGTTGGGGTTGGAGCTGCGGTTGGTACCCGGCGCGACACCGAAGAAGCCGAACTCCGGGTTCACCGCGTAGAGGCGGCCGTCCTTGCCGAAACGCATCCAGGCGATGTCGTCGCCCAGGGTCTCCGCCCGCCAGCCCGGCACGGTCGGCTGGATCATCGCGAGGTTGGTCTTGCCGCAGGCGCTCGGGAACGCGGCGGCGATGTAGTAGGCCTTGTTCTCCGGGGAGATCAGCTTGAGGATCAGCATGTGCTCGGCCAGCCAGCCCTCGTCATGGGCCATCGCCGACGCGATCCGCAGCGAGTAACACTTCTTGCCCAGCAGTGCGTTGCCGCCGTAGCCGGAGCCGTAGCTCCAGATCTCCCGGTCCTCGGGGAAGTGGGTGATGTATTTGGTGTCGTTACACGGCCACGGCACGTCGGGCTGGCCCTCGTCCAGCGGCGCGCCAACGGAGTGCAGCGCCCTCACGAACGGCTTGTCGGTGCCGAGCTTCTCCAAGGCGGCGGTACCCATGCGGGTCATCACACGCATCGACACGACGACGTACTCGGAGTCGGTGATCTCGACACCCAGCTTCGGATCCTCGGCGCCCAGCGGGCCCATACAGAACGGCACCACGTACATGGTGCGGCCCTTCATCGAGCCGCGGTACAGCTCGATCATCATGGCGCGCATCTCGGCCGGGTCGACCCAATTGTTGGTCGGGCCCGCATCGGCCTCGGTCTTGGAACAGATGAACGTGCGGGATTCCACCCGGGCGACGTCGGAGGGGTCGGAGAGCGCGAGGAAGGAGTTCGGCTTCTTCTTCTCGTCCAACCGCTTGAACGTCCCCGCCGTGACGAGCTGCTCGGTCAGCCGGTCCCATTCCTCGTCCGAACCATCAGCCCAGACCACTCGCTCCGGCTGAGTGAGTTCTGCGACTTCCAGTACCCAGGCGAGTAGTTCGCTGTGCTCGGTCGGCGCCTTGCCGTCGGATCCACGAAGACCAGGAATGGTCGCTGAGGTCATGAAAAACTCTCCTGAGATGGGCGGCTGTTCGATGCTTCGCCGCCTGGCCCTAGGCCCATGACCAGCGCGAATGCACCGAGCGCCACCGTTGGCGGGAAGGCACCCGCTACGACCGGTCGAAAGCGCACCCAGGATGGGCGGCGTACCAGGACTTAGCGGACACCCAAGTTCCTGATTAGAGGTTAACGCGATGTGACGACCGGTACGGAATCGGGTTCCTCACTGTGTACCCAATCAGTTACCTACTTCAACAGGCAAGATCCAGCGATCGATAATTCGGATATCGCGCTCGCATGCGGCGAGCTGACCCGGTTGTTCGGCCGCCTTCCGCCGCAGCCGGGCCTCCAGTTCGGTGACGCGGCGGTCGGTGTCGACCATTCGCGCGGTGCTTGCCTGCACCACGCGATCGGCCAACACGGTTTCGGTTTCCACGAGCGCGGTCGCCACCCGCTGCTCGAGCTGGGCTTTTACATTGACCAATGCGTCGGCCACCCATTGCCGGATGTGCGCTCGATCGGCCAGCTGTCCGCGCGCACGGACCACCCAGGCCGCGGCGCCGCCGCCGAGCAGCAGAGTGACCGGCACACTGGCGACGTCGAGCGCGGGCAGCAGCGACAGCGGAGCAACCAGCAGGCGACCGAGGCCGACACCCGCCGACGCGCCGAGCGCGATCATGAGGTGATCTTCGACACCCCGATGTCTCGGCTCTGGGTCCGGGCCGACACGCGGGGCCGGATCACGCCGTCGCGGTGGCATATCACCCTCGACGCTGTCCATGCGAGAGCGGAGTTCGGCCAGACGGTGGTCGATGGTGCGGTCGACGGCGCCGGCCAGTTCGGTGACGGCCTGCTGGAGCCGGTCGGGGTAGCCGTCGAGGTCGGCGCGGCGCAGCCGCTCGAGCTCGCCGCGAACGGTGGTGTGCAGCGCACGGACCTGCGCGCCGATATCAGTCATCAGGTCGACTCTGGCCAGGTGCAGCTGCCCGCGCAGTGCCGACATCGCGGTGGCGCGTCCACCGTCGCGGCCCGCGAGCAGCACCGCCCGCTCCTCGCGCAGCCGCGCCGATTCGGAGCCGGAGCGCAGCGCGGACACCTGCTCGACCACCCGCTGACGCGTATCGGCCAGGACCCGGCCGGTGACCGCCGCGAGCCGTTCATCGCTTGCCGCGTGGGCGCCCGAAGCCGCGGCGGTCAGCTCCGCATGCAGCGCGCCGAGGCCGGAACGATCCAGCAGTCCTGCGTCACCCGCGGTGCGGGCCGCCACCGCGAGCCGCACCGAGACCGGCACGATGGCCAGGTCGGCCGCACCCTGGGCGGCCAACAGCTCCAGGTTGCGCGACTGCACGGCACGCCAGTCCTGGTAGGCGTGGATGCCGTTCATGGCGAGCAGAATTCGCGTTCCGTCCGCGCGCAGCCTCCCGATCAGGCCGAGCATGTCCGCGCCGATGGTGGTGCCCGCGTCCAGCAGGATCAGCGCGACCGCCGACGGCACGCTGCCCGAGGGCGACGCGGTGGTCTCCACCGCCGTGCTCGCGGCCGGCAGCGGCTCGGACAGTTCGACGCGCGGCTCGAACCGGGCCAGTTCGGTCCGCAGCAGCGCGGCGTCGGCATCGGCGGGGCCGATCACCGTGACCGCGCTCGCGGCGCCGGACCCGTGCACCGCGCGCAGCAGGGCGATGCCCTGTGGGTTCCATCGAGCCACCACCGCCTCGACCTCGGGGGACGGCGCGGGCTCAGGCGGATCGTCGGCGGGGTGGACGACTGCGTGCTCCGCCCGCTCTGCCGCGGCGGGCCGCTCGAGGTAGGAATCAGCCGTCTCGCCAGTGGACGTCACCGTCGGCGGTTCCGCAGGTTCAGAGTCCGGCACTACTCATCCGTTCCCATAGTCGGATGTAACCGTTGTGCACGCGAAGTGCCGCGCGGCGGGCGGCGGGCGGCATGTCGCTGGAGACGACGGCGCGCCAGCGGGCGGCGCGCGATATCGCGTCGTCGGCGTCGGAGGGCGCCGGGGACGGATAGCCCGCGGCGAGGTGTGCGACCTCGGGCCGGGCCAGCCCCGCACAGAGTCCGAGCCAGAGGGCGTCATCACCATAGAGATAGGACTCGAGGACGTCGCGGGCGCGCTCGCCCTCGCCCGGCACCGCGCGGGCGGCGAGCCGGGCCAGGTCGTCGAGCAGTTCGCCGCCGCGCAGCGCGGAGACCTGTTCGTAGCGGCGGTGCAGTAGCCGATGCAGCGCGTCGATTCCACTCGCGGCGTGCAGGATCTGCAGCAGCGCCTGCGCAGCGAGCTCCGGGTGGTGGCGCAGGGCGGCGCAGGCGCAGACCACGCCGTATAGATCCCAACGTTGCAACAACTGCTCGCGCTCCGCGAGATCCGGCCCCGGCGCGACGAACAGATCCGGCGAGAGAATCAGCGACGGGTCCGCCTCGGCGGCGAGCCTGCGCAGCAGGGCGAGATCGTCGCCGGTCACCGCACCCGCCCTGGTGCGCGCCGCCAGCGACGCAACCACCGGAAGCACCGGGATACCGAGTTCCCTGCCGTACTGCTCAGCCGCGGCGACCGCGTCACCCCAGCGGGCGCCGATCGCGTCGGCCTTGTTCAGCACCACGACCGTCCGCCCCGGCGGCAGCGAGACGAGCATCCTACGGTCGGCGGGCGTCGGCGCGGCCGACAGCACATACACGACGATGTCAGCGTCGAGCACCGGATCGGGTAGCCCCGGCTCGTCCACCGGCTCGGTCTCCACCGCGGACATGAGCGCGAGCGCGTGCAGCACCGTGGTCCGTCCCGCGTGCGCGCGACCGGTCACCTGGATGCGTGGCGGTTTACGCCAGGCGCTGACGGCCGCGGCCGCGGCATACCCGATCTGCACGTCCCGGCCCGTCCCGAAGCGCAACTCGGCGAGCAGTTTGTCCAGCTGTTCGCGTTCGGACGCTGGTACGCCGCGCTCCCGCAGCGGTCCATGAGATTCGGTGGCTGTCTGCATGCTGCGCACCCCCTTTACGGGGCGCAATTCTGTCAGAAGTCGGGTCTCGGGACAGGCTCGACCGCTCAGCGGCCGCTGAAGTATTTGTTCACGGTCCGCACTGCCCAGTTCGGCGCGTACTTGGCGACGGTCGCCAGTACCTTTGCCCGCGCGCCGATCTCGTAGTGCACCTTCGGCAGCCTGCCGCGCCCGCGCGTGGCGTCCCAGATTCCGGCGGCGACATCGTCCGAGGTCAGCCGCACGCCCAACGACTTCGTCGTCCCGGTCACTACGCGATGAACACTGCCGGTCTGCTTATGCCGGGAATTCTAGTCCCGCGGCCTCGTACCAGGGGGTTCCCAGACCTGCGGTCGGTCATATACCCTCCTATGGTCCGGCCGTTACCAAAACGCAATGTTCGAATAACGCTTCGATCAACGCAACGTTCGAATGCAGCAACCGACTCGACGATGAGGAGGTGTCATGACCGCGAATGTCATCGGCACTGTCGATCCGGAGCCCGCTTCAGCCGCGGACCACACGCCCCCGTTGCCGAGCAGGGATCCATTCCACCGGCCACCGAAGGGGTTCGGGGCGAAGACACCCGGCACCATCCTCCGCAGCAGGAAGATCGAGCTGGCGCTTTTCGGTGTTGTCCCCCAACAGGTCTCGGCGTGGCAGCTACTGTACCGCAGCTCTGACCTGCACGGCGCCCCGGAAGCGGCGGTCACGACGGTTCTGCTGCCGATCGGCGCCGAGCCGGACGAGGACCGCCCACTACTGGCGTTCCAGACCGCGATCGACGCGGTCACGGAGAAGTGTTCGCCGTCGTATGCGTTGCGCCACGGCGCCGACGCGCTCGGCTCGGTCACCCAGCTCGAATGGCTGCTCGTCGCGAACGCGCTGCGCCGCGGCTGGGCTGTCACCATCGCCGACCACGAGGGCCCGCACGGAAACTTCGGTGCCCCGCGCGAGCCCGGCTACCGGACACTCGACGGCATTCGCGCCGCCCTGCGGTTCGCCCCGCTCGGACTCGGCGCCGACACCCGCGTGGCGGTGTGGGGCTACTCCGGCGGCGGAATGGCCAGCTCGTGGGCAGTCGAGATGGCGCCGACGTACGCGCCGGAGCTCGACATCGTCGGCGCGGTGCTCGGCGCACCGGTCGGCGACCCCCGCCAGGTGTTCGACCGTCTGAACGGGACCCCCTACTCGGGCCTGCCCGCCATCGTGATCGCCGCACTGCGCAGGCTGTATCCCGCCCTAGCCGCGGTGATCGACAACGAGCTGACGCCGGAGGGCCACCGCTTCGTCATCCGCGCGGAGAACGCGACACCGTTGGGCGCGATCCTCGGGCTGGCCAACAAGAAGGTGGACGACTTCCTCAGCCGCCCGCTCGCCGAGGTGCTCGACACACCGCAACTGCGGGCGATGTTCGATGATCTGCGGCTCGGCAACACGACACCCGCCTGCCCACTGCTCGTAGTGCAGCCAGTGCACGACCAAATCATCCATGTGGACGGCATCGACGGTCAGGTAGCGCGTTACCGGCGCGGCGGCGCGAGGGTGACCTATGTACGCGACCGGCTCAGCGAGCACTTCTCGCTGCTGCCGCTGTCCACTCCGATCAGCCTGGATTGGCTGGCCGAGCGTTTCGCCGGGCAACCGGTGAGCGACGCCAGGGATACGACCGTATGGTCGGTCGCGGCCTCGGCCGCGGGAATGCGCGGCCTGCTAGGCATGGCGGTGACCGCGGCCAAGGTCGCACTGGGCCGTCCGCTGCGCCAGGAGCAGGCGCACGCGGCACGGATCGCGCCTGCGCGCGCCGCCTGACCTCCCGCTCAGTGATCCGAGCGCGACCGACTGCCGCACCGATCGCTCGATGCTGGACAATGGATGCCGTGAACGACGCCGCGAACCATACTGCCGAGTCAGTTCCGGGCCCGCCGTCCACAGCTTCGGCTCCGGCTGAAGGCGGGCCCCGACGCAAGACCGGCTCCCGCCTGTATCCACGGGTTACCAGCTTCCGGTCCCGCCGTGGTGCGCTGACCGCGACCCAACAGCAATCCTGGGACCGGATGTGGCCGACGATCGGCCGCGAAGTCGCCGATGAGCCGTTGGACGTGTCCGCCTGGTTCGGCCGCGACGCCCCTCTGGTGATCGAAATCGGTTGTGGCACCGGCACCGCGACGGCCACCATGGCACAGGCCGAACCACACCTGAACCTGATCGGCATAGAGGTCTACCAACCCGGCCTCGCCCAGCTGGTGCAGCGCATCGAGCGCGAGCGGATCGAGAACATCCGACTGCTGCGCGGCGACGCCGTCGATGTGCTGGAAAACATGATTGCCGCGAAATCGCTCATGGGCGTTCGCGTCTTCTTCCCCGACCCGTGGCCCAAGGCGCGGCACCACAAGCGGCGGCTGCTGCAGCCTGCGACGGTCGCGTTGATCGCGAATCGTCTGAAGGAAGGCGGCGTGTTGCACGTCGCCACCGACCACGCAGGCTACGCGGAGCACATCTACCAGGTCGGCATGGCAGAACCACTGCTCAGAGGACTGAACGAAACCACGGGAGGGGTCAGCGCCGAGCATCGGGCGACCGCGCCGATCGGCTTCGAACGACCGGTCACGAAATTCGAAGGCAAGGCACATCGCGCCGGTAGCGCCATCACAGAGCTCATATGGGGGAAGATCGACCGATGAGCGTCAGTGCGATTGCCCACGAAGTGGTCGATGTTGCCGGGGAGGTGCAGGGGGGCGGAGCGGAAGGGCTCGGCGGTGTGACGCCGGACGTCCGCCGGGCCCTGCTGGTGTGGGACGCCCCGAACCTCGACATGGGCCTCGGCGCCATCCTGGGCGGGCGGCCGACCGCCGCCTACCGCCCCCGTTTCGACGCGCTCGGCCGCTGGCTGCTGGCACGAACCGCCGAACTGTCGGTTGGCAGCGCGCACCGGGTCGAGCCCGAAGCCACTGTCTTCACCAACATCGCGCCGGGCACCGCGGACGTCGTGCGGCCATGGGTGGAGGCACTGCGCAACGTCGGTTACGCGGTCTTCGCGAAACCGAAGATCGATGAGGACTCCGATGTCGACGCCGACATGCTCGCGCATATCGCGCTACGCAGCCGCGGCGCGGGCCTGGCAGGCATCATGGTCGCCTCGGCCGACGGCCAGGCGTTCCGCGAACCGTTGGAGGAGCTCGCCACCACCGGCGTGCCGGTTCAGGTACTCGGCTTCCGCGAGCACGCGAGTTGGGCCGTAACATCCGATACTCTCGAATTCATCGACCTCGAGGACATTCCGGGCGTGTTCCGTGAACCGCTGCCCCGAGTGAGCCTCGAATCGCTGCCCGACGAGGGTGCTTGGCTGCAGCCGTTCCGGCCGCTGTCGGCACTGCTCACCTCTCGCCCCGCCCAAGGAGTCGCTTAGTGTTCACACGCTGGGGCGATCTGGTCTACCGGCTGCGCTTCGCCACCATCGGCGTCCTCATGGCCGGGCTCCTGGCTCTCGGTGCCTACGGCCTCGGTCTGGAAGACCACCTCAGCTCCAGCGGGTGGGATGATCCCACGTCGGAATCCGCACGCGCGGCGAAGATCAAGGACGCGGCATTCGACCGGGACCACAACTCCGACGTCATCGTGCTGTACACGGCGCCGCAGGGGAAGACCGTCGACGATCCCGAATTCAGCAGCAAGATCGTCGCGAACCTGAACAGCCTGCCGCGCGATCACCCGAACGAGATCACCAAGATCAACGGGACGTACTGGCGCACCGAAGCGGCGCCCGCGCAGACCAGCCTTTTCGGGTCGAAGGACAAGAAGTACGCCTTCGCCTCGATCGCCATCAGGGGCGACAACGACACCGAGATGGTGCGCAACTACCGCAAGGTGAAGGACGTCTTCGATATCCCGGGCGTGGACGTGCAGGTTGCCGGGTTGCAGGCGGTCGCAGGCACCTTGAACGACACCATGGCCGACGACCAGAAACGGATGGAGATCCTCGCCATCCCGGCCGTGGCCGTGCTGCTGTTTTTCATCTTCGGCGGGATCGTCGCCGCCGCGCTTCCCCTGATCGTCGGTGGGCTCACGGTGATCGGCGCGTGGGGAATCGTCCGCTTCATCACCGAGTTCACCGAGGTGAACTCGTTCGTTTCGCCAGTCGTTTCGATGATCGGACTCGGGCTGGCCATCGACTACGGCTTGTTCATCGTGAGCCGATTCCGTGAGGAACTCGCGGAGGGGTACAGCACCCGGGCCGCCGTGCGCAGATCGGTGATGACCGCCGGTCGCACGGTCGTGTTCTCCGCGACCATGATCGTCGCCAGCCTCGGCGGCATGCTGCTGTTCCCGCAAGGCTTTCTCAAATCGGTCGCCTATGGCGCGATCGCGACGGTCACGCTGGCGGCGCTGACCTCGATCACGGTGTTGCCCGCCATGCTCGGCGTGCTCGGCAAACGCGTCGACATGTTGGGCTTCAGGCGGTTCCGCAAGACCAAGACCGCCGAGGAGGTGGAGAGCGGGTTCTGGGGCCGATCCACCCGATGGGTGATGAAGCACCCGCTCAAGATCGCGATCCCGCTGTGCATCGTCTTGCTGCTGCTGATCATCCCGGTCAAGAATCTCCAGTTCGGCGGCATCAACGAGCGTTACCTGCCGCCCGACAACGCGACTCGGCTGGCGCAGAAAGAATTCGACAGCGTCTTCCCGCTGCGCAAGTCCGATCCGATCGAACTGGTCTTCGTGATCGACAGCACCGACCTGACACCCGCGGTGGGTCAGGCGGTCAAGAACGCGAGCCAGGCGCCCGGGCTCGCGGGAGAGTTCTCCTACCCGCCGAGTACGGCGCCGAACGATCGCACCATCTTCAAGACCGCGACGACGCTGACCGATTCGGAACACGCCGATCCGACCATCGAGTTCCTACGATCGATGGAACTGCCCGATGGCGTCACGATGTTGGTCGGCGGCCAACCGGCGATTCAGAAGGACAGCATCGACGCGCTGCTGGGCCGGATGCCGCTGATGATCGGGCTGGTGCTGCTGGTCACGACGCTGCTGATGTTCCTGACCTTCGGATCGCTGGTGCTGCCCATCAAGGCGGCGCTGATGAGCGCGCTCGGACTAGGGTCCACCCTCGGCATCCTGACCTGGATCTTCGTCGACGGTCATGCCGCGCGCCTGTTGAACTTCACGCCCCAGCCGATCATGTCGCCGGTGCTGGTGCTGATCATCTCGATCATCTACGGTCTGTCGACCGACTACGAGGTCTTCCTGATGTCGCGCATGGTCGAGGCGCGCGCAACGGGGGCGAGCACGACCGAAGCGGTCCGGATCGGTACCGCGCAGACCGGGCGCATCATTACCGCGGCGGCGCTGATCCTGCTGGTCGTCACCGGCGCGTTCGCGTTCTCCGACCTGGTGATGATGCAGTACATCGCCTACGGCATGATCGCAGCGTTGTTCATCGACGCGACGGTGCTGCGCATGTTGCTCGTTCCGGCCACGATGAAACTCCTCGGCGACGACTGCTGGTGGGCGCCTGCCTGGATGAAGAAGGTGCAGGAGAAGATCGGGCTCGGCGAACCGATTCTGGACGATGAGCGTGCCGACGGCGGCGAACTCGTCGACCTGGTCAAGACCACTCCGATTACCGACCCGGTGACCATGCAGATGGCCGCGGTCGCCGACCCGAACAAGGTGCCGCGTAAACCGCGCAGGCCGCGCACCGTCGAGGAGATCGAGGCCGAGGCGCCCACCCGGCGGTTCGACCGGATGCCGCCTGCGGCAACGCCCGCACCTTCCACACCGCAGGCGCCCGCACCCCTGGATCCGACCCGGCCGCGACCGGCACCAGCAGCGAACTCCCTACCGACACAGGGCGATCACCCCCGCCCGTGGACCCTGAACGGCGCGCGCTCCGCACCGCCCGACCAGGGTGACCCGCGACCGCCGTCGATGTCCATTCCGCATGATCCGACGGGCCCGCGTTCGAATCCGTCCGCGGGCTTCACGCGGGAGCCGAACGGGCCACGCGGAAGTGCACCGTCGACGCCCCCGGAGCATAGTCCGCGCCCCATCACGCCGTCGGTGCTGCCACCCGAACCGCGGCCGACCCCCACGACCGCGGCCGCACCGGACCCGCAACCGTTCTCGGGCACCGCACCAGAGCTCCGCCCACCCTCGAGCTTCGCACCAGAACCACACCCGCATTCAGGCACCGCACCGGAACCGCACCGACACTCGGGCATCGCGCCGGAACGGCACCGGCTCTCGAGCACCGCGCCGGGACCGCTCTCGGACCTCGCACAGATTCCGACCGTCGAGTCGGGCATCGCGCACGGCCCGGCGGTCGACGGGGCACCGCGGCCTGCCACCACGCCACCGGATCCTCGGCCACCCACTACCCCGGGTGACGCCACCAGTAGTCCCACCCATCACGCCGCGCCCAGCGACGAGCCGACCGCGGAATCCGCCGCCGGCCCGGACAGCAACCGCAGCAGCATCGAGAACTGGATGGCCGAACTCCGTTCCTCCCGTCGCCCCATCGGCAAGCCCGACGAAGGCCGCCACCATGGCGGCGACGGACGCACGGTCAGCGTGAACGAGCTGCTGCGCCGCCGCGATCGCGAGTGAACAACCACCGTAACTGGGTCGTCTCAGCGGACCGCCGCATCACCGGGGTCGCGGCCGGCTCCCGCCTCGGCGAAAGTGCGGGCGTAGCGGGTTCCGGCTAGGAGGAGCAGAACGCCCACGATCAGGAACGCGGCGACGCGGACCAGACCGTCCAGGGTCGCCAGGTCGAAGAGGAACAGCTTGGCCAAAGCGGCCGCGGTGACCAGCAATCCGGAGCCGAGGGCGAGTCTCGTGACAGCGGGTGAGCGGGCGAGCCTGCGGAGGCCGAACAACAGGGCGGCGGTGGCGCCTGACATCCACAAAATCGTCGCGGCGCTGTGGCCGATGAGGAATCCGTTCTGCGCGCCGGTCGCGACACCGATGGACACCGTCGTGGCGGTCACGGCGTAGAGCCCGGCGGTACTCGCGGCGATCCACCGCACCCCGCTGCTCGTCGCCGTGCCGAGCAGCCGCCGCGCACACGACAGCGCCACCGCGACCACCGCGAGCGCGAGCACCGCGCCGAGCACGGTAGCAACGCCGAGGCTCGCCTCCGAACGCTGCTGCGAGGCGAGAACTTCCGGCCCCGCGACATTCAGCAGCACGAACCCGCCGAGCACCGCGAAAGTCGATCCGATTCCCGCCGCGACCCGGGACCGCTGTTGGCCGGCCACACCGAGGAAGGCCAGCGCCACCAGGAACCAGGCGATGGGCAAGGTGTGCGGCCGAGTCACGCCGACGCACGCCTCGAGCACCGCGATCGAGCCCGCCACGGCGGCGACCCCGGCCGTGTGCGCCGGAATCCTCGCGTGCTCTCGCAGTTTCGGCACCATGGGCGCCGCGGCGACGAGCAGCAGCACCGCGGCGGTAGCCGACGCGACGACTACCGCGCCGAGCCGCTGGTGGTACAGACCCGGCGCGGTCAGCATCGGCACCGTCGCCAGCGCCGTCATCAGCGAGGCGGTGAGGTCGGCGGGAGTGCGCCGCACGACGACGATCGTCCCGGCGAGCCCGACCAGCGCGACCGCAGCCGCGGCCGCGAGCAGCCATATCCGCTCTCCCGGAGCGGGACTGTCGAGGACCGCGCCCGCGACGAACACGAACGTCGCCAGCACGGCCGGTACCGTCCGCGCCGCGTGCAGATACGGCCATTTCCGAACCATATGCACCGGCACGCAGGCCAACTGCAGCACAATCAAGAACGCGAGCAGCACAAGCTCCGTGGTCAACACCGGCGACAGAAGCGCAGCACCGAGCACGACCAGCACCGCCAACGGCTGCGACCGCCACTGCATCGCCACCCCGATGCCTCCAGCCGCGACACCGAGCGCCACCGCAAACCCGAGCACCGGGTGCAGCCAGTGATAGATCGCAGTCACAGCGACGACATTCAGGTATGCGCCCGCAATACCGGTGGCTGCCAGGGCGATGCCGCCAACCCGTCCTCCGGTCCGCCCGAATACTCGTGCACCCGCACCTACCAGCACCGCCGAGAACACCGCACCGGCGGCAACCCTCGGCATCGGCCCGAAGAATCCGGCTTGCGCGGCAAGTACCAGCAGCATCACCACACCGATCAGGGTCACCGCTACGCCGGCCACCGCCAGAATCCGACTGATCACACCGTCCCGCTGCCACCACGGGGTCCGCGGAGCCCGAGGCCCACGCCCACGCGGTGGGACAGGCGGATGCGGCGGCACGGCTCCCGGCATCGGCCCGCGCGCATTCGGCGACCACGAAGCACCTCCGCCCCAGGCACCGCCGGGCGGCGTGCCGAAACGCGAAACGTACGCGGGCGACGCGGGAATCGCTGCTCCGGCCATCGGACCATGCCCGGGCCAAGGCGGTGGCACCGGTGGTACCGCCATCGACCCACCTGGCGGGGTCGAAGCCGAGACCCGATCTCCCGCCGGGTCCCCGAGCCCACCGGACGCCCAAGCCGCAACACCATGGGAAGCGGACGCGTCGGTCCCACCCGGCACCAGACCGTCCGCATAACCAGCAGCCTGGCTCCTCTGCACTCCAGCCGAATCCGTCGCAACCTGCTCTCGCAGCAACTCCAGATCCCGCCCGAGCACACCCATTTGCGTCCCCAACGCAGCGAACCCACCGGAAAGCCGCGAAATCAGCGCCGGATCGATAGATGTAGTCATAGCCCCATGCTCAGTGCCGCCGCCCCTCCCGAGCATGAGTAGAAACCCCCGGTAGACAGCCGATATCTACCCGACATTCGCCACGTCGCCCCACCATGTGGCCGGTTCGTCCGAATCGGCTCTGCGCGGACGGTCCCCGAAACACGGACCAGCCCACCCCAGCAGCCGAGTGGAACCCCACCGACGAAAGCGGATCCGATCGTGGCCAACGATTTGCACCACGACCGGCGAGTGCCGCTGCGCGCGTTCGCGCGGCGCATCGGGGTCGACACCTAGACCGCGCGGTGCTCGGCCGCCCGATCGATCACCTCGTCGAGCACGTCGCGCGAGCGAACGAGATCGGCGATGGTACGGGTGATGCGATCCCGTTCGGTCTCCAGCTCGGCCACCAGCTTCGGGGTGGCGTACTCGTTGGGGCCGCCGTCCGCATCCCGCATGCACGGCAGGATCTGTGCGATCTTCTTGCTGGTGAGGCCTGCCGCGAGCAACTCCTGAATGTGGATGACCCGATCCACCGCCCGTTCCGGGTAGTCGCGATGGCCGCCGGGTGTGCGGTCGGATACCAGCATCTTCTGTTCCTCGTAGTAGCGCAGCGACCGCTCGCTGACGCCGGTGCGTGCGGCAAGCTCCCCGATTCGCATCTCTCACCTCGCCTTTCACGTTCCGACTTAAATCTCACATCAGTGTCAAATTTTGACCATACCCGCATGACGAACGCAATGGCCACCGATCTCTTCCGGTGGTGGCCCCGATGACCTGCGTCCGCCGCGGCGGACGGCACCCCGACTCCGCTCATGGCCGCGCACTACGCGGACCGTTCCTTCCTGGCCGACCCCGGCCGTCCGAACTCCGGCTCAGCGACCCATCAAACGGCGCCAGTGCGCGATGAACGGATGTTTGGCGGTCACCGACCCGAATCGCATCCGGCCGTGCACAACCAGGTGCAGCGGCCCCAGCGGCGGTCCGGTGCGGACCTTGTTGTTCACACTGGAGCCGAGCAGGTCCAGACCGTTCAGGTCCACCGTCGCCGCCGCGGGCACGATCAGGTTGAGCGAACTGCAGTAGTCGTCGACGCGCAACTCGACCACCTGGGTGGACATGATCGCCTCGGTGAAGTCCAAGGTGACGCCGGACAGCCACGTGTTCAGGTACAGCGAGGGCGCCACCTGCCACGGGCCGCGCCGGTTCACCCCGGACATCCGCGCACGGATCACGCTGCCCGCGTTCACGGTGCCGGGCTGGCTCTTGACCAGCGAGGGCGAAGTGTTCACGAAGGTCGGAGGCGGTACGGCGGGCCGGCCGACCAGCCGGACGCCGGGCAGATCGATGAGCACGGCGTTCAGTTCGCCACGAGTCTTGGCGACCAGCGCGGTGTCCATCCGCTCGGTGAACTCGCCGAGCGAGAGCATGCCGAGCCCGACGGCGCGCTGCAGCAGTTGACCGACGTGTTCGCGCTCCACATCGGATACGCGCAGTTCCCGGTCGCCTACTCCGCCGCCGGAGCCGACCACATTGGATACCGATTCGAGGCCGCCCATGCTGTCGAGGTTACCGAGCGTTCGGCTCCGGACACATCAGGGCGATCCCCGATTCACGGCCCCTCCGGGTCACATCCTCCGATTATTCGAGCCCCTGCTCAATGGCGTAGCGGGTCAGTTCGACCCGGTTCGCCAGCTGCAGTTTTCGCAACGTGGCCTGTACATGGTTCTCCACCGTGCGGTGGCTGAGTCCGAGCCGTGACGCGATCTGCTTTGCGGACATTCCTTTCGCCACCATCCGGAGCACCTCGGTCTCCCGTTCGGTGAGCGCGGGCCGGTGCGGCTCGTCGGGCTGAGCCGGTGCGGTGGCCATCCGCCGGTACTCGCCGAGCACCAGCCCCGCAAGCCCAGGCGTGAACACCGGCTGACCTGCGGCGGTCGCGCGCACGGCCGCGATCAGCTCCGCCGCCGACGCGCTCTTCACCAGGTACCCCGACGCCCCGGCCTTGATCGCGTCCAGCACGTCGGCGCGCTCGGCCGACGCCGAGAGCACCAGCACCCGACTCTCCGGCGACACCCGAAGCACCTCGGCGGTGGCCTGCGCTCCGTTGCCGTCGGGCAGCTGCATATCCATCAGCACCACGTCCGGTCGCACCGCCGCGGCCCGCCTGGTCGCCGCGCCGACGCCGTCGGCCGTGGCCGTCACCTGAAATCCGGCCTCGGTGAGGTCGCGGGACACGCCTTCCCGCCACATCGGGTGGTCGTCCACCACCATCACCGAAATGGTCCGAGCCCCCTCGTCCATCATCCGCGCCTCCTACGCTCGCTCACGCCTCCACCCCACTAGCGCTCGGCTCCACCATGACCGAAAAATTCGGCTGCGGTCATTGTCCGCTCGCTGATGTCCGCGATACCCGGATTTCCCATTCGGTGCCGAACCCGACACCGCCGTCGATCTCGGTCAGCAGGTCCGCGCTCCCGCCGAGCGCCGCAATCCGCCCGACGATCGACCGCGATACCCCCATCCGCCCTTCAGCTTCCGCCTCGGCCAGCCGTCCCGGCGGGATACCGACGCCGTCGTCACGCACGGTGACCACCAGCTCGTCACCGGTGTCCTCCAGCAGCACATAAGCATTCGCGTCCGGCCCGGCGTGCAGGTCGACATTCGACAGCGCGGTGGCGACGGCCGCAGCGATCTCGTTCGCCGCCCATCGCCCGACCTGAACCGGAGTGCCGGGCGTCGACACCGACACCTTCGGCGTGGCCTGCGCGGTGAGCAGAGGCCGCAGATCGACCTCGGCCCCGCCGGAGTCACGGCGATCGGCCTGCTCGGAGATCAGCACCCGCAGCGCCACTTCTTGTTCCCCGGCTCGATGCGCCAATTCCGCGGTGGCGCCGCCGATCTCGCTTCCACGCCGCTTGATGAAGCTGAGTACCTGCAACACGCCGTCGTGCACCTCGCGCGAAAGGCGTTCGCGCTCTTCGGTAGCCGCGGTCAGGCGCACGGCACGCTCCAACTGATCCTGGGCGCGGCGCGCGGTGTTGGCGGCAAGCCCCAGTGCCAGTCCGACCGAGACGAGCACCGGCACGGTCGCATCCGTCCACACGTCCTGTCCCCACTGGTCGCGTACGGTCAGCGCCACTGAGGAGATCAGCGCGCCGGACAGCACGCCCGCGATCGGACCGCGCAGGATCGCGGCCCCGATCACGGCATTGGTGGCCCAGAGCGTCGTCGGCAACGTCTGATGCCCGTGGTACCAGTCGTAGTCGGCGACCAGCCGCGTGGCGGCCATCAGTCCGATCACCACCAGATGGTCGCCAGCCACCACCCAGCGGCGCAGCCGGACCGCATCGGGAAAATGCCATTGCGCCGACATGATCGCCGACACGCCCGACCACACCGCCATCAACGCGATGAGCACCCAGCTCAGCCGCTGGTTCGTGTAGTACGGCACCGAGGCGATCTGCTGGCCGACCGCGTACAGCAGTGTCACCAGCCGCAGCGCCTGGGCTGCCCGCCACAGCGGAGTGGTCGCCACGTCGGCCGAGCGCGGCTCAGCCCTTCGACGTGCCGTCATCGGGTTCCGGACCGGTGGAGGCGGATTCCGCCTTCTTCTCCGCCGCCTCGACCAACGTCGCGGCCACGTCGAACCGGCCGGGATCGGGTTGATCCGGTTCGGCCGAATACAGCTTGCGGTGTTCGTCACCGGTCCGCAGTTCCTCGAACAGCTCCTCGGGACTGTCCGCGAGCAGCGACCGGATCGCCGTGTTCATCACCGCGACGAACGGCACGGCGAGCAGACCACCCGCGATCCCGCCGAGCACCACGCCCGCGGTGATCGCCAGCACCACGGCGAGCGGATGGATGCTGACCGCCCTGCCGAGCAGCAGCGGCTGCAGCACGTGCCCCTCGAGCTGCATCACCGCGATGATGATGCCGAGCACGATCAGGGCGGTGACTAGGCCCTTGGTCACCAGCGCGATGAACACAGCGATGAACCCGGCGAGGAAAGCGCCGATGATCGGGATGAACGCGCCGATGAACACCAGCGAGGCCAGCGGAAGCGCCAGCGGCACACCGAGAATGCCGAGCCCCGCACCGATGCCGATGGCATCCACCGCCGCGACCGCAACGGTCGCGCGGACGAACCCGACCAGCGTCCCGAACCCGAGCTGCCCCGCGGTGCGCACCCGCTCCCGCTGTCGAGCAGGGATGATCCTGGTGACGAACTGCCAGATCTGATCGCCGCTGTAGAGGAAGAAGATGAGGATGAACAGTGTCAGAAAAATGCCGGTGAGCAATTCGCCGATGACAGTCGCGGTGGTGAGCGCACCGCTGGTCAGGCTGTCCTGATTGGACTGGATGGCCTTGACGATAGTGTCGCCCGCGTTGCGAATTTGCTCGTTGCTCAGCTGCAGCGGCCCGCTGATCAGCCAGTCCTGGATCTGATGGATGCTGTGGGTGAACTCGTCGGTCAGCTGCGGCACACCGGCGACGAACTGCTCGACGACGAAGGTCATGATGCCCGCGACCACGCCGAGCGACCCGACCAGCGCGACGAAGACCCCCACCGCGCGAGGCACCCCCAGCCGCTGCATCCAATCCACCAGCGGCGCGAGCAGCGCGGCCGCGAGCAGCGCGATGGCGAGCGGGATGACCACCGTGGCCAGTCGTTGCACGATGGTCGCGAGTGCGATCGCCAGCGCGAACAGCACCAGCAGCCGCCAGCCCCACTCCGCCGACACGCGCACGATCGGATGCACCGCTTCCGCGGCGGGCCCCGCCAGGCCGCCCTTCCGCGCTGAACTTGACTTCGGGTCGGTCATCTCCGTGAGCCTAACGGGCGCAGCAGGACTCTGTCCGCCAGCAAGCCCCACCGGGCCGGGCAACGCCGAGGCAGCCGCATATCGGACACAGCCGGACACAGTCCGCCATCAGCCCGCGCCGGGCCGAGCGAAGGCGAGGCAGCCGCATATCAGACACAGCCGGACACAGTCCGCCATCAGCCCGCGCCGGGCCGAGCGAAGGCGAGGCAGCCGCATATCAGACACAGCCGGACACAGTCCGCCATCAGCCCGCGCCGGGCCGAGCGAAGGCGAGGCAGCCGCATATCAGACACAGCCGGACACAGTCCGCCATCAGCCCGCGCCGGGCCGAGCGAAGGCGAGGCAGCCGCATATCAGACACAGCCGGACACAGTCCGCCATCAGCCCGCGCCGGGCCAGGGAAGACAAGGCAGCGCCTGATGGGCGTCCAGCGCCGCGAACATGCTCACATGATCGAAACGCTAGATTGGTCTCGTGTCGGCGCCTTTGGAAGCGGTCAAACAGACCATGCGAACGCGCTGGCCGTTGTACCTGACATCGATGCTGCTGGCGAATGCTTTCGGCGCGGTTCTGGTGTGGGCGTTCATCCAGTACGGGCTGCCGGTCCCCGAGGGTGAGGCCTCCGGGGCCAGGCGCACCGGCCTGCTGATCCCGGCCCTGGTCTTCGCGACCGGCGGCCTGCTCAGCATGGCCGCCTCCGCGCTGATGCTGCGTCCGGTGATGCGCTGGCAGATGCGCGGCGGACCGCCAAGCCGCCAAGAGCAGATGGCCGCGCTGCACGCGCCGCTACGCCAGGCGATCCTGCATCTGGCACTGTGGCTGATCGGCGGCGCGATCCTCGCGGCGGTCATCATCAAGGACACCCCCGCGCTGGCGGGAGCGGTCATCATCACCGAATGCATGGCCGCCACCATTGTGTTCGGCTTCACCTACATGCTGGGCGAACGCATCCTACGCCCGGTCGCGGCCCAGGCGCTGACCGAGGGAATCTTCGACCACACCCTCACCCCGGGCGTCGGCACCAGGATGGCGATGACCTGGGGCATGGGTACCTTCGCTCCGACCATCGCCATCGTGCTGCTGTGCGTCACCCAGATCTCCTCGGAGGTGAAGTTCTCCGCGCAGTCGCTGGCCATCTCCATCCTGCTGCTGTGTGGCGTGGTGATCATGCAGGCCCTCGCGCTGTCCATGCTCACCGGCTCCAGCATCTCCGACCCGGTGCGCCAGCTCAGCCAGGCCATCGACCGCGTGCAGGGGGGCGCGCGCGACGTGCAGGTCGAGGTCTTCGACGGCAGCGAGATCGGGTTGCTGCAGGTCGGCTTCAACCGGATGATGGAGGAGGCCGCCAAGCGTCGTCAGCTGCAGGAGTTGTTCGGCCAGCACGTGGGCGAGGAAGTGGCGCAGCGCGCGCTCGACTACGGCACCGAGCTCGGCGGCGAGACCCGGTTCGTCGCGGTGCTGTTCGTCGACATGGTCGGTTCCACCGCGACCGCCGCCGAGCGTCCGCCGACCGAGGTGGTGAGCCTGCTCAACGAGTTCTTCCGGATCGTGGTCGATGTGATCGACCGCCACAACGGCTTCGTGAACAAGTTCGTCGGTGACGCGGCGCTGGCCATCTTCGGCGCGCCGCTGGACCGGCCGGACGCGCCGACCGCCGCGCTGGCCGCCGCGCGCGAACTGCGCGAAACCCTGCGGGAAGTTCCGGGTCTCGATATCGGAATCGGCGTTTCGGCGGGTCTCGCCGTCGCCGGAAATATCGGTGCCGCAAACCGTTTCGAATACACCGTGATCGGAGACCCGGTCAATGAGGCGTCCCGACTCACCGAACTGGCCAAGGACCGGCCCGGCCGGACACTTGCCTCGGGCAGCGCACTGTATTTCGCCGATGAAAGCGAGCAGGACCAGTGGGAGACCGGCGACGAGGTACAGCTGCGCGGCAGGCGCAAAAAAACGCTGTTGGCCTGGCCGAAAGACGGGGCCGACGCACGCGACGATGCAGACGCCGAAACGGTGCGTTCGTTAGGCTGACGGTGTGACGGCCAACGGGGAACTGGCAGGACAACCTGCGCCGCCGCCCACGGCGGATTCCCGCCGTGGCAAATTCTGGTGGCTCAAATGGGTGCTCGGGGTCGCCCTGCTGGCGTTGCTCATCGCCGAGGGCGTGTATCTCTGGCCGCGCCTGCACGAATCATGGCGAAAACTCACCGAGATACATTGGGGCTGGGTGGCGGCCTGTATCTGGATGCAGGCGTTGTCGATGAGCGGCTTCGCGAGGGTGCAGAAACAACTGCTCAACGCGGGCGGCGTCGCGGTCAGCCAGCGCAAATCCGTCGCGGTGGTCTA
The DNA here is from genome assembly GCF_035920445.1 of Nocardia sp. NBC_01730. Lineage (NCBI taxonomy): Bacteria > Bacillati > Actinomycetota > Actinomycetes > Mycobacteriales > Nocardiaceae > Nocardia > Nocardia sp. NBC_01730. Next base: position 5,746,090 of record NZ_CP109162.1, read on the forward strand.
CGGCGCGACCGCCATGTCGGTGACCCTGCCGGCGGGCCAGGTGTTCTCCACCGCCTTCACCTATCGGCAGACCAGGCGCTGGGGCGCGAGCCCGATCGTCGCCTCGTGGCAGCTGGTCTTCTCCGGCGTGGTCGCCGCAGTGGGTCTGGCGCTGCTCGGCGTGGGCGGAACACTGCTGGCGGGTGGCCGGGTCGGCCCGTTCAAGCTGATCCTCTCGCTGGCCGCCGTCGCCGCGCTGGTCTGGGCGGGCAACCATATGTCGCGCCATCCCGGCTTGCTGGACACACTGCTGCGCAGGCTGCTCACGCTGGCCAACCGATTGCGCAAGCGCCCGCCGGACCAGGGCGCCGGCAAGATCGCCGAGGTGCTCGGCCAGCTGGAATCGGTCGACCTCGGCAAGCGTGACGGCGCATGGGTCACCATGTGGGCGCTGGTGCACCGGTTCGCCGACGTGGCCTGCCTCGGTGCGGCGTGTTACGCGGTGGGCGCCGATCCGCGAGTCGCCGGCCTGCTGCTCGCGTTCACCGTGGGCAAGGCGGTCGGCTCGATTCCGTTCGCGCCCGGTGGCATCGTCTATGTCGACGCGACGCTGATATACGGCCTCACCGCGGCCGCCGGACTGCCCGCCGCACAGGCAGTTGCCGCGGCGTTCGTGTACCGGCTGGTGAGCTTCATCTTGGTCGCCATCGTCGGCTGGATCGTGTTCCTGTTCCGGTTCCGCACCCGGCAGGCCGACGACGCCGAGTTCGAAAAGGAATTCGAACAGCGGCGACTGTAATCCGATGCGGCAGCGTTTCGGCGATTGACCGCCGGCGAGCAGGCCCCCGCGACCGTGGTGTCGGAAGGTGCGGTCCAAGTGCGCCCACTACGCTTTCCCGCGTGAGGAAACTGGTGCCGTTGGTGGCGGACGCGATGCTCGTCGTCCTCTTCTGTGTGATCGGCAGGCGCAGCCACGACGAAGCGGTACTGCCCGGACTGCTGCGCACCCTGTGGCCCTTTGCGATCGGACTCGCGGCCGGCTGGACCATCGCCGTCACGGTCGGCCGACAGATCGGCAAGACCGGCCATGAGCGGTTCGACGGCGTTGCCCCGTGGCCCACCGGAATCCTGGTCTGGCTCGGCACCCTCGGCGGCGGCATGCTGCTGCGTGTGGTGAGTGGTCAGGGAACAGCATTCAGTTTCGTGCTGGTCGCGAGCGCGGTGCTCGCGCTGTTCCTGCTCGGCTGGCGCGCGGCGATCAAAGCCTTGAATTGATCAAGGCTCCGGGGTCGCCAGCGCCTGCAGCATCCTGGCCGCCATCCGGGCCGTCGCGTCGCCGCTGTCCACGTCGCTGATGTGGATCGCGAAGGCCAGATCGCCCATGGTCCCGATGAGCCAGCCGTCCGGGCCCGCGGTCGCGGCGAACGCGTTGACGTCCCGGTAGCGCCGCACGCTCGCGAGTTCGGGCGCGTTCGTCGCGTCGCGCAGCCTGCCACGCAGCCGGTCGGCGGCCTCGGGCGACAGCGGACCGAGCTGTGCGTCGGTGGTACTCGGCCGGGCGACCTCGATCATCGGCGGCGGCACCGAGCCGCGCGCGACGGCTGCCGCGGCGATCGCCATTCCGAATGGGCTGGCCAGCACCGCGTCCGAACCACCGCCCTGGCGCACCTGTTCGGCGCTGCGTCCCGCGATCGCGGGCCTGCCGGTCACCTCATCGAGGCCGGGCACTTTGAAGTCGATGCCGACCCCGAGGGCGGTCGCCGCTTCGGCCGCGTCCTGCACCGAGACGTCCTGCGGCGGCTTGCCTTTTGCCGCTGCGGCGACGAGACGGAACAGGTCGATGTTGCCGCCGACCGGGTAGAGCCCGGTGAACGCCACCGGACCGTGCTCGGTGGCGTAACTGTTCTGCGCGACCGCGACCACCGCGCCGCTGGATGGCTGGATCGCCACGATCGAGGCCGGCGTGCCCACGCTGACCACCGCGTCCTCGGCGGCGCGCTGCAGGCGCTGGTCCATGGTGCCCGCGATGTCCGGCCCCGGCGGGCCCTGCTGACCTGCGAGCTGACCGACGAACCGTCCGTCCTGCTCGAAAAGCTGGACACCCCACCCGGAGTGTGCCTCCTGGCTTTCCTGCTGCACCTTGCGCAGCGCGTCCAGCATCGGCGACCAGACCCGGCGGTCGGCGGAGATCAGCCGCGGCTGCTTCTCCATGACCACACCGGGAATCGGCGCCATCCGCGGTTCCAGGATGGCGAAATCGCCCTCGCGCAGATTCACCGCGACCACCGGCTTGCCCTGCGAGGCGGCCAGCTGTTGCATGAGCGATCCCCCGGTGATCAGTGGCGCGACCGGCTCGATGGCCTTGGCCAGCGCGTCGGACGAGGCGACCGGGTCCGGCGTCTTCGCGGGGTCGAGCTTGATCACGTTGATGATCTGCTCGGTCATCAGCGGCTCACCGGCGATGTCGTTGACCCGAGGCGCGGGCGACGGCAGAGTCCGCACCAGCCGAACGTTCCGATTGTGCGAAAGCTGCGGCATGACGATCGAGGGCTCCCAGGAGATCCGCCAGCCGATGGCCAGCTTGCGGATATTGCCCTGCAAGCTGTAGGTCCAGGTCTTCTGCTCACCGAAGGTCCAGTCGACGTCCATGCTGAAGATCCCGGACTGGGCGTCGAGACCGATGAATTGGGTCGTTCGGTAGTCGACCTTGCCCGGATTGAGGCCCTCAAACATTTGCTTCAAAGTTGCTGAAGCCGCCGTGGGGTACGACGTCAGGTCCGCCGCCTTGGCGTAGTCCCGATCGTCGAGCAGATCGGCGAAGCGTTCGACAACGGTCTCGGCTTCACTCTGCTTCTCATGTATCCCGCACGAGCCGATCCCGATCGCGAGCGATGCCACCCCCATGAGTGCCATGACGCCCCGAACGCGAAAGCGGCGAGATCCCCACACATCCATATCGCCCACTCTTCACTCTTGTCACTCCAGTAACAAGACCACCGTACCCGAAAAGACCTGTCCGTTTCGCCTCCGTCATACGGACGTTATCCATGCTCAGCATCCCAATTGTGCCCGAAACCTTCCATTTCGGGAGACCGTTCACGATCTCGTCCACGTACCCGGCGCCGCTACCGTACCGGCCTCCGCACGAAGTCGCGCACTTACTCCCGTTCTCGGTGATTGTGTCTTTATGGGTACCCCGAGCGCGCCGTTCCAAGCGCCGCAGTCGAGGACCGAATCTTGTTCGCGCAGGGCGGAACCGCTCGTCTGCTTTGCGACGTAATCTTGTAATCAATGAAAGCGCAGCACCACAGTAGGTAGGTGATTCTCATGAGAAACGCACACCGAGGACGGGGTTTCGGACGACCAGGAGGCTGGCAACAGGCCGACCTGCCAGACCCCGCGGACGTGCCCGACTGGTTCGCCGGACGGTTGCCAAGCGACTGGTTCACCGGTCCGCCTGTCATCGAGGTGGATCGGGACGAGATCGTCGTCATCGGCGAGCTGCCGATCCCGCAACCCGACAAGCCACCGGCCGCCGGCGAAGGCGATGCGGAAGCACCGACCGACGAAGTTCCCCGCGCGACCAAAGAGGGCGCCGTCGCCCGGTTCCGTGAGTCCACCCGTCCGGCCCGCATGCAGATCGCGAACGAGGCTCAGCACCGCTACCGGCGCAATGTCGCCTGGGGTGTCTCGGTGGACGGGGAACGGATCATGTTCACCCACCTGGCCGTTCCTGTCATGACCCGGCTGCGTCAGCCGGAACGAAAGGTGCTCGACACCTTGGTCGACGCGGGCGTCGCCCGCTCCCGTGCCGACGCGCTGGCCTGGACGGTGAAACTGGCGGGCAAACACGCGGAGTCGTGGCTGGCGGAACTGCGCGACGCGATGCGCAAAGTGGACGACCTGCGTTCGGAAGGGCCGCAGGGGCTGTAGGTCGGTCGGGTCTAGTGTTGCGTGCATGGCTGTGACTGTCGACGCGACGCCGGGCCCGATCCTCGTCCTCAACGGCCCCAATCTGAACATGCTCGGCACCCGCCAGCCGGAGGTGTACGGGTCGACGACGCTCGACGACGTCGTGGAACTGTGCAAGCGGACCGCGGCGAGATTCGACAGGGAGATCGTCGCCTTCCAGTCCAATTCCGAGGGCGCTCTGATCGATCGAATCCATCAGGCGCGCGGCACCGAGTCGGGCATCGTCATCAACCCCGGCGGCCTCACCCACACCTCGGTGGCGCTGCGGGACGCACTGGTGATTCCGGAGCTCCCCATCGTCGAGGTGCACATCAGCAACGTGCACGCGCGAGAGGAGTTCCGGCACCACTCCTACATCTCCCCGATCGCCACCGCGGTGGTCGCGGGGATGGGAATCCAGGGCTACGCTACCGCGATCGAATTCCTCGCCCGCTCGGCGTGATCCGGTCGAGTTCGCCTCGATCGGGCTCGATGAACCCGGCGACACCGGCGATTCATCACTTGATCTGAAACACCGGAAAGCCGGGTGCGATGGCGGCAAGCTCCTCGTCGGTGGCATCTTTGGTCACGCCCTCGAAGAACTTGCCAACCTCCCAGCCCCACTTCCGCAGGTAGAGCCGCAGCAGCGGCACCTTGTCGGCGTCGGCGATCTCGGTGGCGGTGAACGCCTCGACTTTGCGACCGAGCCGCAGCTCGCCGCCCCCCGCCGCACGCAGGTTACGCACCCATTGTGTGTGCCCACGCGGTGCGACGAGGAAGCGGGCGCTGTCCTCCCGCACCATCAGGTTGACCATCGTGGTCCGCCACTCGCCGCTCTTACGTCCGCGAACCGCGAGCAGGCGCGGCCCCATCACGCTGATCCCCAGCCTGGGTAGCAGATTGGCGATCCGGTTCACAATCGGATCGATACCCGTGGGGCCGATGTAGCGGGTGCCGAGATCCATGACTTACCGGATCGTGCGCGTCCGGCCTCTTGCCGGAGTCACACTCTTCGTTCGCCACTCGCGTGTTCGCGCCGCACTCTGACTGGTAGTCGTACAGGGCTCGCCGACCCCCGCCCCACCGGTCGGATTGGTCTACATGGGTAATCGCCACTTCCGGCTCATCGGATCGGCAGCAGCAGTCCACACTCGGGGCGAGGGCCGTGAATCCGCCGGTCGCTCTCGGCGATGGCGACGTCGTCGATGCCGGCCTCACGGCGGCGCATCAGCCCGTCTTCGGCGAACTCCCACAATTCGTTGCCGTGACTGGGCGGATCATCGCCGACGAGCTGTCTCAGCGGGCGTGGATCGCGGCACGCGAGCCGCAGGTGTGGATCGGCTAGGACTCCGGCGTTCACGCGTCGCCGCGCATCAACGCATAGGTGGAGACCGCCGTACCCGCCTGCTCACTGGCGGCAATGGCCTTGCGCCAGAACGCCTGTGCCGTATGCGAGAAGGTGGCGTCGACACCGACTTCCTCGCTCGCGTCGATGATGTGCTGCGCGCCTGCGTCCATCATCTTCAGACTCGCCAGCGTGGCCCAGCCGCCATTCTGGTTGGCCACCGAGAATTCCTCCATGAAGTAAGGGAACGCGGCGGCCGAGCGGATCGCGAACGGAACGAAATTCGCGATGTCGTGGCCGGAGCGATCGATCACCGCGGTCGCCTGGTCGAAGGCGAGCAGCCAGGGATGGAAAATGATCAGCAGGGCCTGGTAGAAGACCTGGGCCAGACCGTCGTCGGCGCCGAGGTACTCCTGCGGGCTCAGCGGACGCAGCAGCTCGGCGTGCGCGTCGAACACCTCGCGTGGACCGCTGTAGAAGATGTACGACGCCGGGTGCGTGATGTTGTCACCCGCCGACATGACGCCGCCGGAGAGGAACTGTGCGCCGTGCGAGCGGACCCACTCCGCACCCTTTCGCGCCTTCTCGGGGGAATCCGAGGACAGGTTCGCGATCACCTTGCCCTCGAGGTGTCCGGTCGCCTGGGCGAGCACGTCATACATGGCGGCGTAGTGGGTGAGGCTGAGCACCGTGACCTCGTTGGCTTCGAGCGCGTCGCCGACGGTCGCGGCGCGCTTCGCACCGAGTTCGACCATGGCGTCGATCTTGTCGGGGCTGCGGTTCCATACCGTCACCTCGACGCCCGCGTCCAGGAATGCCCGGACCATGGCCTGGCCCATCGGACCGAGGCCGATGACGGAGACGGAGCGGGGGGTCTGCTCGGACATGAGGTGTCCCTTCAGTTCTCGTTCGGTTGTTGTCGGCGCCGGGGTCCATGGTCGTTGCCGCAGGTAGAGTCGGGAAGACCGAACGTCGGGGTGTGGTTGCTTACCTCGAGGTTCGACATGAGGTCAAAGGAGCGCGGTGGACATGAACAGTGACGCGGATCACGATGTGTGCGGCATGACGGTCGCGATCGATGTCGTCGGCGGCAAGTGGAAACTGCATCTGATGTGGGTGCTCGGCGCGGGCCCGCAGCGCTTCGGCCAGATCCGCCGCCTGCTCGACGGCGTCAGCGAGAAGGTCCTCGCCGAAAACCTGCGCCAACTCGAGTCCGGCGGTGTAGTGCACCGCGAGGTCTACGCCGAGGTCCCTCCGCGCGTCGAATATTCCCTCACTCCACTCGGCGAGGAATTGGCCGTCGCCCTGCGTCCGCTCGAGGAGTGGGGCGAGAGGCATCGGCACGAACTCGCCGCGAACCTCCTGGCGTCCGCGGGTTAAACCGGATTGTCGACCGCGATCCGCGCACCGATGCGCTCGAGCAGTGCCGCCGCGTCGGCCATCGATCGGCCGGGATCGGGTTCCAGGTCGGCGAGCGCATAGCAGCACGCGAAGCCCGCGTCCCGAACCTCTTGGGGCGCAAGCAAAGTGCGGCCGACAACGGCAATCGCCTTGACACCCACCGCACGTGCCGCCGCGCACACGCCGACCGGCGCCTTGCCGTGCAGACTTTGCCGGTCGAGTGATCCCTCGCCGGTGATCACGAGGGCGGCGGTGGCGAGCAGCGCAGGAAAGTCGAGAAGTTCGAGCACAACTTCGATGCCGCTGCGCACCTGCGCATCGAGCACGGCGAGTGCGCCGAAACCGGTTCCGCCCGCGGCGCCCGCGCCGGGGCGGAGTGCGAATTCGGGGCCTGCGACGCGTGCCCAGGTGGTGAGCGCCGATTCGAGGACGTCGAGTTCGGCGGGGCCCGCGCCCTTCTGCGGTGCGTACACCGCGACGGCGCCGGTCGGTCCGAGCAACGGATTGTCGACGTCACAGGCCAGGGTGAAGGTCGTGCCGGCGACCGCGGGATGCAGCCCGGAGCGGTCCACGTGCGCGGCGCGTGCCAGAACGGCTCCGCCGGTGGGTAATGCCCGCCCGGCGGAGTCCAGGATGCGGACGCCGAGCGCTTGCAGCATGCCCGCGCCGCCGTCGGTGGACGCGCTGCCGCCGAGACCGAGCACGATGTCGGTGACGCCGTTGTCCATGGCGTGCGCAAGAACCACGCCGAGCCCGTAGGTGCTCGCGCCGAGCGGATCGTACCGCCCACCGGGTATTCTCGCCAAACCGACCACCGCGGCCAGTTCGACGACGGCGGTCGATTCAAGCCTCGCGTAGGCGGTGCGGCACGGCACACCGGTAGGCCCGGGAGCGGTCAGTTCGACGCGCGTCCAGCCCGCGGCGACGAACGCCTCGACCGTACCGTCACCGCCGTCGGCGACCGGCACCTGCCGAATGTCCGCTTCCGGCGCGACCCGTGCGAAACCCGCGGCAAGGGCCGCCGACACCTGCGGTGCGCTGAGCGATCCTTTGAATTTGTCCGGGGCGAAAATCACCCGGGGTGCGGACATGCGCGTCATCTCCATATTGTCGGGTGCCGCAGGGGCAACCGCACGACGGCCCTCGATCAGCTCGCTGGCAGCGGAGCCTGGTCGGCCTGGGTGATGGTGACCTGCCCGGTCCTCAGATAGGTCAGCACCGCGTCGTCCACGGCGGCATTGCCGCGGCCGAAGGTGCCGTGGTCGCCGCCGTCTACGGTGATCAGCGCACCGTTCAGCGCCTTCGCCATGGCCGGGCCACCCTCGTATTTGGTCAGCGCGTCGTGGCGGCTCTGCAGTACCAGCGGCGGGGTGCGCAGGCCGGCCCCGGTGATCCGCACCGGCTTCGTCACCGGTTTCCAAGCACCACAGGCCATCCCGGATCGGACCAGGTCGGCGCGCGCGTCCATCGCGTCGCCGCCGGAAGCGATGGTGCCGACCGCTGCGCCGAGCAGCTCCGGCCTGCCTGGCACGGCGTTCTCGTTGCAGGTGACGGCGGCGAAGACGAAACGGCCGGTGGGGTCGGCCGAGGTCGCGCCCTCGATGGCCCGCAGCCGCTGTACGTTCGCCGGGTCGACGGCCACGTCGGCCATCGCGCGGGCGAAAATCGGCCAGAACGTGCGCGTGTAAGTGGCGACAGCCGTCGCGCCGAGCAGCGGCACCTGCGCCGACACGCCGCCGGAGACCAAGGTGCGCAACAGGTTCTGCAATTTGCCCAGCTGTTCGACGCTGCCGTTGTAGCCGTCACGCGCGATCTCGGCGAGCGGCTCGGGCAGCGCGCCGGGCAGATCGGCGACACTCGCGGGCGGCGGGGTCAGGTTCGCGTACCAGCCGCCGCCTTGATCGGCCGCCAGCCGGACCCAGTTCCGGTAGACCCGCAGCGCCGTGTCGCCGAGGTGGTATTCGCCGTTGTGCTCGCCGATCCAGGCGAACAGGTCGTCGAGGCGCTGTTTGCCCGCCACCTGTTGCTGGGCGAACTCCTCGGTCCACACCCAGTCCGGGTTGACATTGGAGTCCAGGATCATCCGGTCCACCCGTTCGGGGAACAACGCCGCGTACACCGCGCCGAGATAGGTGCCGTAGGACGTGCCGAGGTAGCTGATCCGCTCCAGCCCGAGCGCGGCGCGCACGGCGTCCAAGTCGCGCGCGGTGTTCTCGGTGGTGATGGTGTCCAGGTAGCCGGGGCGTGCGGCGTCGCAGGCCCTCTTGATGGCATCGCGGTCGCCGCCACCAAGCGAAACCCGATCTCCCTCTGCGGTTTTCGCGCCCGCCGCGCAGTCGAGCTGCGTAGCCCAGCGCAGCCCGCGCGGCTGGACGGCGACGAGGTCGTAGTGCGCGCCGAGGTCGGTGGGGAACACCTCGGACCTTCGCGCCCAGTAGTCCAGTGCGTCGGCGCCGGGGCCGCCGGGATTGGCGAAGAGGACGCCCGAGCGCTCGCCGCTCGCCGCGATCCGGCTGACGGTCAGCTCGATCTTCGGCCCGCTCGGCTCGGCATAGTTCATCGGCACGCTGACGACAGCGCACTGCACGCCGCGACCGGCCGTCACGGCGTGGTCGGGACACGCCCCGAACACCGTGCCCGGCTCGGCGTGCACGAGGCCGGTGACGATCGATCCCCCGAGCAGGCTCGCGGTGACCACGGTGACCACGGTGGCCGCGATCCGCGAAATGCGCGGTGTCCTCATCATGTTGCGTACCTCCCCGGGCGTGCCCCGCTCGCGCGAGGATGCCTCGATCAAGAGCATTCTGCGCAGACCCGCGCCGACAGACAAGTCGGCGGCGGAATTTCGCCCGGTCGACCTGGTGGTTACCCGGTTGCCAACGCACCGGAGTAGCGTCGAGCCATGTCGACCGAGGTCAGCAACAACACCGCACTGGAACGCTTCGAGATCTACGTCGACGGTGCGATCGCAGGCTATGCCGAATACCAGGACACCGCGTCCGAGCGGGCGTTCGTGCACACCGAGATCTACCCGCGCTACGAGGGCCAGGGCTATGCACGGCTGCTGGTCGAAACCGCGCTGAACAGCACCCGCGACGACAAGCTCGGCGCGCTGCCGATGTGCCGGACGGTCCATCACTTCATCGAGACCCGCCCCGAATACCTGACGATGGTGCCGCACTGGGCCCGGGACCGGCTGAACCTGCCCCTGTGAGCGGACGAACATCGATACAGCCTCAGCAGGGCATGCCGGAGCCGAGCGTCAGCGAGGTGCAGGCGTGATCCCTCAGTACACCGCGACGGCGCCGTCCAACGCCTGTTGCAGGTCCTCGCGCACCAACCGGGCGATGTCACCGGGCCGGGTCGGCAGGTCGAGCACCGGCACGCCGAAATAGAAGCTGGCCGACTTCGCCTCCTCCCGTGTCGGCTGCACCGTCGGATCCGGGCGCGGCCCGTAGCTCAGCCCGATGGACAGCAGCACCGGCTCGGCACCGAGCTTCATCGCGCGGAACGCGATGTGCCCGATCCCGCTGCCAACGGCCTGCACCTTGGTCGGATCGACATCGTTGCAAGTGCCCTCCGGGAACACCGCGACGCCGTCGCCACGGGCCATCCGCTCGGCGCAGACGTCCATCATGTGCTGACCGGCCGCGTTCACCGCGCGGATGCCGTGGTCCTTGCCACGGAACACCGGGATGCCGCCCATCATGTCGATCTTGCGCCGTTGGTCGGGTGCCACGAACAGCTCGTCCTTGGCCAGCACGCGCACCCGCCCGATCACCGGCCGCAGCCCGCTGCGCCAGGCCGCGGCCGCGACGGTGTAGGGGTCGTTCTCGGACAGGTGGTTGATGGCGATCAGCAGCGGCCGCCCCTGCGCGAGCACCCTGCGGAGCAGTTCGCGCGCGCCGTCGGCGTAGGCGACACGCGGATGGTATCGACGGCCGAGAATGGCGTACGCTCCCCAAGCCTTCAGTCGATTCTGGCGGTGCTCGCGATAGAAGTCGTACACGCTGTCGCTGTTCTCGAGTCGCACCTCGGGCGGTTCCATGATCTGGACTCTACGATGCCGGAGAACCGGCGCGACGGGCGCCGACATCCGCTCGGGCAAATCCGAAAGACAGAAGTCCGTCGCAGAAGGCGCATTGTGGGCGAACAGCTGAGATGATGTCGTGGTGGCACGCGCAGAAGACCCGGACGATCGGCAAACTCGCGGCGGGCACGGTGACCGCAAACGGCGCGATTTCCGGCACGGCGAGCAGGTGGTGCGCGCGGGAACCCTGCTGGTATCGGCCACCGAACTGGTCGAACCCACCTTCCGGCGCACCGTCGTCTACATCATCGAGCACAACGAGGCGGGCAGCTTGGGGGTCGTGCTGAACCGTCCGAGCGACACGGCCGTGCACGACGTGCTACCCCGCTGGACCGACGCGGTCGCCGCGCCGCGCACGCTGTTCATCGGCGGCCCGGTGAAACGGGACGCGGCGCTGTGCCTCGGCACCGTCCGGGTCGGCGCGCGGATCGAGAACGTGCCAGGACTGCGCCGCATCGACGGCCGGGTCGTCCTGGTCGACCTGGATGCCGACCCCCAACGGGTCGGCCCCCTCGTCGAGGGCATCCGGGTCTTCGCCGGCTACGCGGGCTGGACCGTCGGGCAGCTGGAAGGCGAGCTGGAGAACGACGACTGGATCGTGCTGTCGGCGTTGCCGTCCGATCCGATCAGTACCGGCCGCCCCGACCTGTGGGCACACGTGCTGCGCCGCCAGCCGCTGCCCCTCTCCCTGCTCGCGACCCACCCGATTGAACTCGAACGCAACTGAGTACGTGTACTCCTCGAAGGGATAGCAGGAGACACGGTATGAGACATGACAACTGGTCCGGCAAAACATGAGTAACTTATCGAATACGACCGATAACCAGCCCCGCAACACAAGCAGAGAGGCACCTACTTGTGCGCAGAATACGCGGAGCGGCGGACAAGCCGAACAAGCCGGACAATCAAGCGGAGTTGATGCGGGTTCTCTATCGCGACCATGCCACCGCACTGTGGCGGTACACGCTTGGTCTGGTCCGAGACCCGGGCCGAGCCGAGGACATCGTGCAGGAGACATTGCTGCGGGCGTGGCAACGCCCGAACGTCTTGGATCAATCCACTACGTCGGCGCGGGCGTGGCTGTTCACCGTGGCACGCAATCTCGTGGTCGATGAGCATCGCAGCGCCCGCAACCGGCGCGAGTTCCGCACCGACAGTCCGCCCGAACAGCCGACGCCCGACCAGTCGGACCGCGCGCTGGACGGCTGGCTTATCGCGGACGCCCTGGGCAGGCTCAGCGGCGACCACCGTGAGGTGATCGTGCGTGCCTACTATCGAGGGCTTTCCACTCACCAGATCGCCGAAGAACTCGCCATCCCGGCGGGCACGGTGAAATCCCGAATGCACTACGGCATGCGGGCGTTACGACTGGCACTTCAGGAGATGGGGGTGACGAATCAATGATGGACCTCACCGACGACTACACCACGTGGGATGCGCCGTATGTGCTCGGCTCCCTCACCCGGGCCGAGCGCCAGAAGTACGAGGAGCACTTGGCGGGCTGCCCCGACTGCCAGGCCGCGGTGACCGGACTGGCAGGCATGCCCGGCATGCTCGGCTTGGTCGACACCGAGACCGCGCTGGCGATGATCGGGCCCACCGAGTCCGACGCGGCCGAGGCCGTGCCGCCGATGCCGCAGCTGCTACCCCGGCTCGCCGACGCGGCCGAGCGGCGCCGCCGCCGCAGCCGGTGGGTGCCCATCGGCACAGCGGTGGCGGCGGCCGCTGCCGCGGTGGCGATCGCGGTGCCCATCGCCGTCACAGTGACCGGGTCGGACAAAACGGGCACCTCAGAGCAGGTCTTCGCCCAACGCCGGATGGAGCCGCTGGAGCCGACGCCGGTCTCGGCGAGCTTCAAACTCGTTCCGGCCGGAGACAAGACGCGCGTCGTGATGTCCTGCAGCTACGCACCGAGCGACCAGCGCTACAACTGGCCCCTCGCCCTGTACGTCACCCACAATGACGGACAGCAGCAGGAACTCGGCCGATGGCCCGCGTCCCCCGGCACCGAGCTGACCGTCGATTACACCATCGACGGCCCGCCCGACCAGGTCCGCACCGTCGAGATCCGGTCGGCGGCCAGCGGCAAGGTGTTGCTGGCCGGAACGGTCTGATCAATCGAACGATCCCCCGCCGATACTTCTTCGGCGGGGGATCGTCGGTGCGGCAACCGATCAGCGCGCCGCTCCCCTGGTGCGGCGTTTCGATGCGATATTCGTTTGTCGCGCGGGGTGATTCGACTAGATGTCGAGATCCTCGATCTTCGGCCCCTCGGCCACGTCGACCACCCGCCGGTAGAACTTGTCGGGCAGTTGCCCCTTCAACTCATCGAGCGAATCCACCACGACGAAGAGGAACTCGCCCCAATCCTGTTGTCCGACGCCGAGCAGACGGCGCCAACTCTTCGGGTCCTTCCAGTCCTTGAGCAAATTCGCGCCCGCGTCGGTGGGGTACTCGTCCCAGTTCGAGTACTGGGCGTGCATCACATACTTGCCTTTGCGGGTGCGATACACCCGGACGTGCTCGATACGAGTGTCGTTGACGTCGCGCCACTCCCCGAGCAGGGTGCCGGAGAACCGGACCTGCCGAACGCCGTCGCGACCCACGCCGAGCACAATCTCGTCGTAGCCCTCCAGCCTGCCCTCTTCGAGTTCGATGAACCGGCGCAGCGCCGTGACCACCGCCCCGGAGAGGTTGCCGCCGACCAGCTCCTGCGCGCGCTGGAAGAGCCGGAGGTCGTCATCGGCAACATAGATCGTCTTGTTGGGCATGAGCTCATTATATGTAGATGTATACGTACATGCAAGATTGTTTCGGTCCAGAGTTGAACCATCCGGGGTTCTCATCCGTATCCACTCGTGTACGCAATCTCGCGGGTGCTCGGCAGCAGGCCGTGTACAGGAAGGAGCGCCGATGCAGACCCGAGTAGTCGACTATCTGGTGCAAGCAGTTTCAGCACTGGGCGTGCGCCATATCTTCGGGGTCGACGGCGCCAATATCGAGGATCTGTACGACGCGATATTCGACGCGTCAGGCGATGTCACCGGCGTGGTCGCCAAGCACGAGTTCTCCGCGGCCACCATGGCCGACGGCTACGCCCGCTCGACCGGCGGAATCGGTGTGGTCGCGGCGACATCCGGCGGCGGCGCCATGAATCTCGTTGCCGGACTTGCCGAATCGTTCGCCTCGCGGGTTCCGGTACTCGCCCTGGTCGGGCAACCGCCCACCGCGCTGGAGGGCAACGGCGCCTTTCAGGACACCAGCGGGCGGGCAGGAACCATCGACGCGGTACGCCTGTTCGGTGCGGTAAGCACCTACTGCGCGCGCGTGAAGACCGGCGCCGACCTACCCGATCAGGTGGCCAGGGCGGTCGGCGCTGCCCGCCGCGGCGGGCCCGCGGTCCTCCTGCTGCCCAAGGACGTGCAGCAGGAGGACATCGGCGAAGTTCCGCCGCTCCGGTTTCCCGCCGAGAACTATCGGCGGGACGAGGCCGGACTCGGCAAGGTGCGCGACGCGCTCACGACGGCCCGGCGCACCGGGAAGATCGTGATCATCGCCGGTGACCAGGTCGCCCGCGACAACGCGCGCGACGCGCTCGCCCGCCTGGCCACCGTCCTCGACGCCGCCGTAGGAGTCGCCCCCGACGCCAAGGACACCTATGACAACGCCGACCCCGGATTCCGCGGTGTCGCAGGCAGCATGGGCCACCCCGAGCTGATCGTGGCCGTCCGCTCCGCGGCACTGTGCCTGCTGGTTGGCACACAACTGCCGATCACCGCACGGACCGGTCTGGAGGAACTCGGCGGCACAGTGGCAAGCATCGGCGTCGCGCCGCCCTATACCCCGGCCGTCCACGCCACCAGTACCGACCTGTCGCGCACGCTGGCCGACTTGGCCGACGAACTGGACACTGGTGCAATGGCTTCCGAGCGTGGTCACGTCGCACCTGCACCGACGCCGCTGCGGGTGCCCGAATCCTCGGGTCCGGGCCTGCGCTACCGGGACCTGGTCGAGACGATCGACGCCGCACTGCCGGACGGCACGGACGTGTTCGCGGACGCGGGCAACACCGGCGCCTCCGTCGTGCACCACCTCCGGGTACCGCGGGGCGGACGGTTCACCGTGGCGCTCGGCATGGGCGGGATGGGTTACGCGTTCGGCGCGGGGATCGGCTCATCCTTCGCACGGCACCGGACGGCGAGCGGCGTGCGGCGCACCGTTGTCATCGCGGGCGACGGCGCGTTTTTCATGCACGGCATGGAGGTGCACACCGCGATCGAGCACGCGCTGCCGATCACCTTCATCGTGCTCAACAACAACGCGCACGGCATGTGCGTGACCAGGGAACAGCTGTACTACCGGGATCGATACAGCTTCAACAGATTCCAGCCCGCGCACATCGGCACCGGTGTCGGCGGCATGTTCCCCGGGCTGGCAACATTCTCCGTGCGCACCACCGACGAACTCCCCGACGCGCTGCGTCGCTGCTGGGAAACCGAAGGGCCGTCGTTCCTTTCGATCGACTGCGACCCCGACGAGATCCCTCCGTTCCTTCCGTTCCTGACGACCATCGAACAATCCGAGGTCTCCCGATGAAACACACTCGCGACGCCTCGCCAGAGGCCGGTCGGGTACGGGAGTCCGCCACTGTGAGGAGTATCGCCGTGACCACAAGTTCCCTGCCCGCACTCGGTGACATCCCGGAAGATGCCGTTCCCGGTGTGCTGCGCATCGAGAACTCCGACAAGGACGCGACCACCCCGATCATCATGGACATGCTGCGGTCGGTGTATCCGCACGACCAGATCTTCGGCGAGTACTGCCCGGTGCAGGCGTATATCGACGCACCGCCGCGCGATGTGTACGAGTACCTCGCCGACACCCGGTCGCTGGAGGAGTGGACCTACAGCCTGCGCGGTTTCACCGAGACCGAGGAACCCGGGCTGTGGTTGGCCTACGACCGGCTCGGCGACGCGACCAAGATCTTCACCCGCACCGTCGCGAACCCGGACGCCATGACGGTGGACTACCACTGCGCCTGGGACCAGGGACAGCACCTGTGGATGATCTACCTGATGCGCGTGGTCGACGCGCAGGTCGTGTTCAACAAGCCGGGTTCGGTTGTGGTGTGGATGAATTGCAAGCATCCGTTCTACGACGAGAACCCCTATCCCGAGACCGCGCCCCCGAAGCGGCCGGTGTGGGTGGGCGACTTCTGGGACATGTTCTCGGCAGGCCATCAGCTGGAGATGGACAACCTCAAGGCGATCTGCGAGTACCGGGCAGCGCACGGCCTGCCCGTCAAGCCCGACTGGATGAAGTGAGGCGTCACCGATGAACTCCATGAACCCCGCTGGTCTGCCGACGGTCAGCCTGGTCGACGTGGCCAGCTACCTGCCCGGCGAGCCGGTCGGCACCGAGTACTTCACCCAGTTCGCGCGCTCGGAACGGATGGCGAAGAACGTCATGTTCCGCGCGCCCAAGGGCCGTCACCACGCAGCGCGAGACGAGACAGCGGTGGACATGGTCGAGCAAGCGGTCGCGCCGCTGATCGACCGCCACGGCGCCGACGTGATCGCCGATGTCGACGTGCTGATCACCCACACCCAGCTTCCGGACAATCCGGTGCTCGGCTGCGGCCCCGAGGTGGCGCGGCGGCTCGACATTCGTCCCTCGTTCGTCTACGACGTGCACAACGGGGGCTGCGCGGCGTTCGTGCACATGATGGCGATGGCTCGTATGGTGTTGCAGACGACCGACGCCCGCACCGCACTGATAGCGGCGACGCAGAATTGCGCGGGACAGGTGTTCACCCAGACCGACATCCGCAAGCTGGCCCAGGCGCCGGTGCCCGGTGACGGCTGCGGGGTCGGGCTGCTCGTGAAGGACGACAGCGCGCCGATCCTCGACATCGAATGCCAGACCTATCCCGAATTCGCCGGGGACATGGAATTTTCCACCAACGGCGAGCGCAAGTACTGGGAGCCGGGCGAGGGACAGGGCTGCGTCAGCTTCACCGAGTCCAAAATCACCAAGGTGTTCGCCCGCGGCAACCGCCTGGTCCCTGAGGTTGCGCTCGCGGTCTGCGACCGGATCGGTGTGCGTGGACGCGAGGTCGATACCTTCGTCACCAACCAGCCGAACCGCTTGTTCTTGCGCAACTGGCACGACGCGCTGGAGCTTCCGCCCGAACGGCACCCGGACACCTTCGACTCCTGTGGCAATCTCTTCGCCGCGGGGATCCCGGTGACCCTGGACGCGGAGAACCGGGCGGGCAGGCTGCGCAACGGATCGCTGGTGCTGATGGCGGCGTTCGCGCACGCGGGCGACTTCGCGGGCGCGGCGGCCGTCCGCTGGGGAGCCGCGCGATGAGCGTGCGCCTCGCCGACGACAGGTCGTCACGCCACCATCGTTCCCCGCGCGTGCAGCCCCATTTCGACTTGAATCTGAGCGAGAACCCGTTCCCACCACTGCCTTCGGTGTTGCGAGCGGTGAATACCACGCTGACGCAAGCGAACCGGTATCCAGAGTTCCTGCCTCGACGACTGCCCGCGGTGATCGCACAGCACGTCGGGGTGCGGGCGGATCAGGTAGTGGTCGGATCGGGCGCGACCGGTGTAGCGCTGCAGATCCTCCAATCGCTGACCACGCCGGGAGCCGGAATCGTCTACGGCGCACCGACCTTCGACGGCTATCCGATCCTGGCCGAGATGACCGGCGCCGAGGCCGTGCCGGTGCCGCTGGACGTCGCGGGCAATCAGGATCTGTGGGCGATGCAGCGGGCCATCGATCAGCGGATCGCGCTGGTGGTGGTGTGCCGCCCGCACAATCCGACCGGCACCGCGATCCCGGCTAGCGAGCTCAATGCGTTCCTATCCGGTGTTCCCGCCCGGGTGCCGGTGATTCTGGACGAGGCCTACGTGGAATTCCTCGGCGCCGCCGAATACGTCGACCCGCTGCGGCTGATCAGCGAACACCCCAATCTCCTTGTGCTGCGCACGTTTTCCAAGGCATACGGGTTGGCCGGACTGCGTATCGGGTATGCCTTCGGCAGCAGCGAGCTGATCGCGCGGGTCCGCAGGCTGCAGTTGCCGTTCGGGATGAATTCGGCGGCGGTGGCCGCGGTCTGCGCGTCCTACGCCGCCGAACCCGAACTCGCCGCGCGGACCATGCGGATCACCGCGGAGCGGGACTCCCTCCGCAGCGCGCTGTGCGACCGCGGTATGGCGGTGCCGCGCAGCCACGCCAACTTCCTATACCTGCCCGGGCCCGGCGTCGCGACAGCACTGCGCCGGGCCGGCATCACCGCGAAGTCCTACCCCGACGGGAGCGCGCGGATCGCGGTCGGCGATCCCGAGGCCGGTCACGCGGTACTGCGAGCGCTCGATGCACACGCCTTTCGCTCGGACATCGCCTAGGCCAGGGATATCGACTTGATCGCGGAGGTCGACTTCGTGCCGTCCCGGGAGTGATGGTCTGGTGGGGGCTCGCTGTGCAGCATGCGCGCGGGTTCCCTAAGCTCCTGCTCCTATGGCCCTCAGCGCAACTCTGCACAGCTTCGCCGTTCAACTGGCCGACGTCGATCGTGACGTCTATCAGGAGTTGGAGTTGCGAGTAGCGCGCCACCCGTCCGAAACAGCCGAGTTCATGCTGACGCGGCTGCTGGCCTACTGCCTCGAGTACGAGGAGGGCATCGCCTTCAGTGACGGCGGCGTTTCGTCTACCGACGAGCCCGCGGTGCTGGTGCGCGATCTCACCGGACGCCTCACCGCCTGGATCGAAGTCGGCGCACCCGACGCGGAGCGGGTGCACCGAGGCAGCAAACTGGCTGAACGCATCGCCATCTATACCCATCGCGAACCGGCCAAGGTGCTGGCGCAACTCGGCGGCAAGCGGATCCATCGCGCCGACGCGATTCCCCTCTACAGTTTCGATCGTGACTTCGTCGATTCCGCCGTCGCCGCGATCGAACGTCGCAACACCGTTACCCTGTCCATCACCGAGCGCCTGCTGTACCTGGACCTCAACGGTACGGGCCTGAGCACGTCGGTCGACGAGCACCGACTCTGATTGTCGCTGCCCCGGTCACTGCCGTTTCGATGAAGTGACCGCCGAAGACGAGGTGGCGAGGCACCCATCCGCGACGGATGCGTAATGATGGTGTGTCGTGGTGGATTACATGACGGTCTTCGACCGGGTCCGGGGTTCTCTACTGGGTGGAGCGGTCGGTGACGCGCTCGGGTGGCCTATCGAATTCCTGCAGCTGACGCAGATTCGTCAGCGGTATGGCGCCGAAGGCCTGACAGGTTTTCTACCGCAGTATGCCGAGGGGGCGCCGCAGCAGATTACCGATGACACCCAGATGACGCTGTTCACCGCGGAGGGGCTGTTGCGGTCCGAGCCGGGCGCCGACCCGGTGCCTGCGCTGCGACGGGCGTATCTGCGCTGGTTACAGACCCAGAGACAGGAGGAACCCGCAGCTGACACCGATGGGTGGCTGGCGAGTCTGCCGTTTCTGTATGCGGTGCGTGCGCCGGGAAATGCGTGCATGTCCGGGCTGGGTCAGCAGGCACGGGGATTTCTCGCACCGGGTCCGTTCGGCGAAAGCGGCCCGGTGAATCCCGGGTCGAAAGGATGCGGCACGGTGATGCGGTCCGCGCCGTTCGGACTGGCAGGTGTGGGGCCTGATCGTGCATTCGCCACGGCCGCGCGGGCCGCGCAGTTGACGCACGGGCATCCCACGGGATATGTCGCGGCAGGTGCGTTCGCGGCACTGGTCGATCGCGTGGTGAGCGGTATCGAGCTGTCAATTGCGGTGCAGCAGACTCGCACTCAGCTCGAGGCGTTTCCCGCCGGCGCGGAAACAGTGGCGGCGCTGACACGAGCGGTCGAGTTGTCCGAGCATCCGGCAGGTGCCGAGCAGGTCGAGCAGGTCGGCGCAGGGTGGGTCGCCGAGGAGTGCCTGGCCATCGCGGTGTACTGCGCCCTGCACGCGGCCAAGACCGGCGACGTGCGCGCGGCGCTGCTGCTGTCGGTGAACCATTCCGGTGACTCCGATTCCACAGGTGCGGTTGCCGGCAACCTGCTCGGCGCCATCCATGGTGTCTCCGGGCTACCGATGGATTGGGTATCCGCGGTAGAGGGGCGCGACGTGCTGGTCCAGGTCGCCGATGATCTCGTGATGAACTATCGGCTCGGCGACCGGTCGGCACTCGGTGCCCGGTATCCCCTCGACGAGGGCCTGTGAAGGTCGCGATCAGCCGCGCCTGCCACGCAGGTAATCGCTGACCACGGCGGCGCCGAGACCGTTGAGGTCGGGTGCCACGACACGACCACCGCTGCGGCGGGCCACCGAGTCGACGAACGCTGCCAGCCGGGGGTCCTCGCCGAGCATGAAGACCGTCACCGACGCGCCGAGCTTGGCCAGGGCGTCGACTTGGGCCATCGTCACGTCCAGGGTGCGCGGCCGCGGCGGCCAGCTGAAGTACGCCGCCCCGTCCGGCTCCAGGTGGGCCGTTGGCTCACCATCGGTCACTACGAGCACGACAGGCACCGCGTCCGGATGCCTGCGCAGGTGCTGTGCGGCCAGCAGCAGTGCGTGGTGCAGGTTGGTGCCCTGTTCCCACACCGCTTCCAGCGCGGTCAGCTCGCCGATATCGACGGTCGCGGCGTGCCGGCCGAAGGTGATCACGCTGAGCGCGTCGGAGCGGAACCGCGTGCCGATCAAGTGGTGCAGGGCGAGGGCGGTGCGCTTCATCGGCACCCACCTGCCGTCCTGCACCATCGACCAGGACGTGTCGACGCACAGTGCCACGGCTGCCCTCGACCGCCGCTCGGTTTCCATGATCTCGACGTCGGACACGTCCAGCGCGACACGGCGACTGCCCGTCGACGCCGACCGCAGCACGGCGTTGCGCACGGTTCTCGGCACATCCCACGGCTCGGTGTCGCCGAACCGCCACTTCCGCGCGGCACCGGTCGGCTCACCGGCCGCACCCGCCAAGGCCGTGTCCCGCTCACCACGCCGGGACCGCAACTGCCCGACGATTCGGCGCAGCGCCACCTCACCGAGCCGCCGCAAAGCCCTCGGCGTCAACCGAAGCGAGCCGTCCTTCGTCTGTTCGAACAAGCCCTGCCTGCGCAGTTCCCGCTCCAGCTCGGCCAGTCGGGCCGCGTCCACGCTCGCGTCGTCGCCGAGGTGGCGTGCCAGTGTGTCCAGATCGATGTCCTCCAGCCGGGCACCCGGATAGGACTGGCCGAGTTGCTCGGCGAGCGCATCCAGTTCGGCGAGGTCCTGCAGGGCCTGCGCGCCTGCACCGAGGCCGAGCGGGTCATGGCCGCGGAACCGCTGCTCGGAGTCCCAGTCCTCGCCCGGACGCAACGCCCGCAGGTTGGCGTCCAGCGCGGCGATCTGCTGGGCAATGGCCGGATCGCCGAACGCCTGGCCGATCAGCTCGGCCAGCTCCGCTCGCTGCTGCGCGGACATCGAGTTCATCATGCGTTGCGCGGCGGCGGCACGGGCGGCGAGCGCGTCGATCAGCTCCTCGGTGCTGCCGGGGTTCTCCGGGAAGAACCCGCCGTGCTCGGCCATGAAGTCGGCGAACCGCTGCTCGGTGTCCTCGCCCCTGGCATGTGCCGCGAGCAGGTCATTCAGGTCGGACATCATCTGCCTGACCCGCTCGACGTCTTCGGGCCCGGTGTTCTGCAGGGCCTGTTTCATGCCCTGGAAGCGGGATTCCAGCAGGTCCCGGCCGAGCAGGTCGCGGATCTTCTCGTAGTTCTTCCGGCCGGTTTCCGATCGCCAGCTGTAGTCGGTGAGCTCGTTGACGGCGGCCGCTGTGCTCGATGGCAGTGCGTCCAGCTGTGCTTCGGCGAACCTGGCGTCGTCGGACGGGTCGGGGAACAGTGCGCCGCGCTCGGCTTCCAGTGCCTGTTCCAGCAGTGCGCGGACCTGTTGCAGGGTGCCGTCCAGCCGGTGCCGCCGGGATATCTCGGAGCGGCGCTGCCACAGCCTGCGGGTCAGCTCCTCCAGCCCCGGCATGGTGCTGGTGCCGCGCCGCAACAGCTCCTGCAGTGCGGTGCGTGGCGAGCTGCCTTCCATCACCTCGTTCCCGATCTGGTCCAGCGCCTCCCGCAGGTCGAGCGGTGGCGCGAGCGGATCGGGCCCGTCGTGATAAGGCCCGTAGGAGTAGCGGTCAGGGGTTGTCATGGTGCCTCACCAAGATCGGGTGCGGCGGTGGTCACCCGCCGTACACCGCGATGTCGTCGTCGGAATCCTTAGCGACCTGGCGAGCCAGATAGAGGGCTTCCAGGGCGAACTCGACGGCTGCCGCGATCCGGGCAGGCGGGTCGGTGGCGTCCACGCCGAGCCGACCGGCGACCTCATGCAGGACGGGCAGTTCGGGCAACGCGGACAGGACTTGCTTGCCTGGCACGCGTTCGCCGGTGGTGACCAGGTGGCCTTCGCCGACCGCGTCGGCCAACGGCCGCAGGTTCAGACCGCCGAGCAGTTCCCTCGCGGTCTCGGAGAACGAGCGCCGCAGCAGGTGGGTGAGGTGTTCCTGCTCGCGTCCCTCTTCGCCGGACTCGAACTCCAGCTTGCCGCGCAACACCGCGGGCACGGATTCGAGATCGACGGGCCGTGCGACAGCGGGATGTTCCCCGGTGAGCGCTGACCTCCGGAGTGCGGCGGCGGACACCGTTTCGGCCGCGGCGACCGCGAACCGCGCGGACACACCGGACCGCTGATCGATCGCGGACGACTCGCGCAGTTGCCGCACAAACCGGGCCAGCACCTCGATCAGCGGATCCCCTACCTCGGCCACCAGTTCGGCCTCCTGGCGGACCAGGGCGACCTCGGCCTGAACGCTGAGCGGGTAGTGGGTGCGGATCTCCGCGCCGAACCGGTCCTTCAGCGGCGTGATGATCCGGCCTCGGTTGGTGTAGTCCTCAGGGTTGGCGGTCGCGACCAGCAGCACGTCCAGGGGCAGGCGGAGGGTGTAGCCGCGAACCTGGATATCGCGTTCCTCCATCACGTTCAGCAGCGCGACCTGGATGCGTTCGGCGAGGTCGGGCAGCTCGTTGATCGCCACGATGCCGCGGTGGGCGCGCGGCACGAGTCCGAAGTGGATGGTTTCGGGATCGCCGAGGCTGCGGCCCTCGGCCACCTTGACCGGGTCGACGTCGCCGATCAGGTCACCGACGGACGTGTCCGGCGTGGCGAGTTTCTCCGCGTAGCGCTCCGAGCGGTGTCGCCACGCGACGGGCAGGTCGTCACCGAACTCGGCGGCCAGCCTGCGACCGGCCGGGCTGATCGGGGCGAGCGGATGCTCACCCAGCTCAGCACCGGCGATCACGGGCGTCCACT